>WPAF01000008.1 GCA_009772965.1 Candidatus Saganbacteria bacterium | reverse complement strand
GGGTGGTCGTGTTTGAAACCGCCTTGACCTTTTCTTGTTACTTCTTTTGCGGTCAAGCCAAAAGAAGCCTGCCTGCCGGCAGGCAGGTAAGAAAAAAATATGAATTAAAATAATTTATGGGATTTACATAATAATGAATATATGACCTTGTTATACCAAAGCGAAGAGACATTCCACTTATCTGTTATTAGGATTCAGGAAAATTACCTGAAATTATTTCCATGTTTGGCAGATAAAAAACTATCAAAAGATAAGGAGAAAACATGAGTAGAGTAGCATTAGTATTTTGTAATCAAAGGACAAGCGGCAAATTAAATGCTGAAGGTTATCAGAGGTTGAAAACGTATTTCTTATCAGCAATCCCAGCCAATTAAGAAGAATTGTTATTACTCTTGAGAAAGCGTCAGATGAAATAGGCTGGAATTGGCTCTATGCCGAACAACCTTCAAAACCCTCCGACAACGGACTGCTAGCAAGAATTATTGAATTTGGATTTAGGACATATACACGATTTGACCCGCTATGGAAGTCGACATTGGCAGAATTAAACCGGCGCAGAAGGGCTGATTTTGCAGCCATATCTTCAGAAGCAAAACTGCCGCCATATGCTGGAAGACTCTTTAAGGGATTTAGGCAGGTATATAATTCTACAGGTGCACTTTCTTATTGGAGTTGGAATTTAGGCTTGGGCACCCGATTAAAACTGGCCGCCTTAAAAATAATTGATTATTTTGCTGTCCCGATTTATCCTGAAGGGCGATTCCTCGAAGAAAAAAGGCAAGATTTAATTATTTAATTAACCAAATAAGAGGCGAATCTCTTTCCTATGTATTATAATGCTTATATGGCGGCCAAAGTATGCATCTATTATATAACTTATGAGTGCGATGCGTATTGCGAATTTTGCGATAATTGGCGGAATGAAAAATTGCAGGAGATTGTTCCTGCTCCACTTGAAAAGCATGCGGATAATTTAAAAACCGCATACTCCCTGGGCGCGCGGACTATTGAAGTGACTGGCGGAGAGCCGCTTGTGTATGAACAGCTTCCTCAGTTCTTAAACTTTGCCAAAGAGAACAAATTGAATATCCAACTATTTACAAACGGTATAAACTACTGCGATCGGGCAAAAGAAATAAAAGGGCTGACTAATAAAATATTTTTTTCATTGGACTATCCCCTTGCAGATGAGCATGACAGGAGCCGCGGTACGGAATGTTTTAATAAGGCAATCAGGGCTATCAGATATGCTAAGGAATTAGGGGAAAAGCCGGCAATAATTTACACAACTACCAGGGATTCCCTGCGATATCTTCCTGAAATTATTGAAATTGCGGAAAAATTAAAAATAGAACTTCATGTCAACCCGGTTTATGATTTTTTGGGGCTTGAAGGGTTTGAAAAATCATCACTAGACTATATTAAATATTTCTTTAAAAGGCCTTTTGTAAAAATAGATCTCGCGGTATTGGAAATGCTGAAAAATAAAGGGAACAAGACTGCCTGGCCGCGCTGCAAGGCAAAAGAAACAACAATAACTTATTTACCTGATGGAAAATCTGTTGTGCCGTGCTATTTTAACCAGGGGGGGAGGCAGGGTAAAGAGCAGGTTTGCGAGGGCTGTACCCGCTGGCCGTACATGGTACCATCATTTTCTTTGGGATTTGATAAATACCGTCTTTTACATGGGTACTCTCAATGGGTGTGGGAAAAAGCAAGAAATTCTTGACTTTCTCTTGTAATCTGATAATCTAGGGCTACCAAAATCTTTAAGAGGTTTTGTAAAAAGGGGGAATCATCATGAAAATAGTAATGTTATCTCCGTATTTTTATCCCCACACCGGTGGAACCGAAAAGTATGTCCGTGATGTCTCTGCGGTTCTTGTACAAAAAGGGCACGAAGTAACCGTTATAACCAACAATCTTCCGAGGGCAAAAAATGCCCCAAGAGAAGAAACTCTGCCTGAAGGAATAAAGGTAATCAGGCTGGATGCCATTGACCTCTTTTATTACTTGCCGGTTTCAAGCCAATTTAACCTGCAAATGCTTGAAGGATACGACATTGTCCATGCCCATGTGCCGTCGTTTAGTTTTCTCAGGTCAGTTGCGGGAAAAATAAAACAGCCCCTTATTGTTACCTATCACTGCGATATGACGGTCTCTGAAAAATACTTTGGTGTGCCGGTGCCTCAATTTTTGGTGCCGTCGGTTGAAAACGCATCCAATTTCTACGCAAAACAATTCCTTCCCAAAGCGGATGCGATTATCACAACCACCGAAACTTATGCCGCCTCCTCTCCGGTAATGAAGGATTTTCCGCACCATGCGGTTCCAATCGGGATTTTTCATGACAAGATTGATGAAATCCAGAAAAAATTAAACCTGACTCCGGACAAGAAAAATAAAAAACAAATCCTGTTCCTTGGTCGCTTGGCGGGTAATAAGGGCTGCGATTATCTGGTAAAGGCGATGCCAAAAATTTTAGCCAAGTTCCCGGATACAAAATTAATAATCTGCGGCGACGGAGAAGAAAAAGCCCATATCCTTGACCTTGTTACCCAGTTTGATATTGGGAGATCGATAACATTTCTGGGGACTGCGACTTTTGAAAGGCTAATTGAGCTTTATTACACGTCATTGATTTATATATTTCCGTCAATAAACCGGCTTGAGGCGTTTGGGATAGTCCAGCTTGAAGCAATGTCAAATTATACTGCCGTGGTTGCGTCAGATATTCCTGGACCTAATGCGGTAATGGAAAACGGAAAATCGGGACTGCTTGTCCAAAAACAAAATCCAGATGCGCTTGCTGACGCGGTAAATTCTCTTCTTGGCGATCCGGAAAAAGCATTGGCAATGGGAAGGCGGGGCAGGGAACTGGTTGAGCAAAAATATAATTGGGGCGCGATTGGTGATAGGATTATTGATATATACAAAGAAGCATTGAACAAAAAACGCTAAAACCCAATATATTTTGGCACGGAATCGTATACATTCCTGGCGTTCCAGATCAAAAAGCTGTCTATTCCCTCGTCATGGCAAGCCTTTATTTGTTCCCTAATATAATTTGATCCAAAATTGGGGGATCTCATGTTAAATCCTTGAATCCAGGGAACAAGCTTTGTTGTACATTCCGCACTGGCTAAAATTTCCTGAGATTTTTTTACCCCTGTATTCATAAAATGGTAAGGATATGATCCGGGATTGCTAAACCCGTCGTAGCCGGCATGGAAATGAGAAGGGTAAAGCATTGGAGATAAAACATCCAGATATTTAGACATGGCTTCAAGCGATTGGCCCAGAGAATTTACATCTTTTAAATCCTGCCAAGCAGTGATCCCAAAAATATCTACCGCTAAAGAGACATTATACTTATCTAGACGTGCCTTGGTGCCCTTTAAAAACTCATTAATAATTTCAACCTTGGTGGTTTTGGTGTTGTAGGGGATGCTCTTTGCCGCTCCTTCAGTGGGGAAACGAATATAATCGAATTGAATTTCATCAACGCCGGAAGCGGCGGCAATTTCTGAGATTATCTCGTTATACAGTCTGACCTCTCGTAGATAGGGATTTGCCCAGCGGCCGCCTTTGCGGTCGCGATATAATGCTCCTCCCGCAAGATGGATCCCCAGGTCTGGGCGGGCTATTACCAGATGGTCGTCTTTAAATGCCACGACCCTGGCTGTCACAATAAAACCCTCTTCATGGAGCCTGGCGGTTAATTTTTTTAACCATTCGCTGGGCTCTACCACGAAATCGGAGTTTAGCATTTTTTCTTTTGCCAATTCTAAAGCATCAGTTTTTACCACTTCTTTTACGTCTATGACCATTGTGTTTAAATTAAGGTTTTTGCATTGTTTGATTAAATAATTTAACCGGGACGAACTTTGCGCGGTTGATGCCGTAACATAAATTCCTCTATCGGAAGTTCTTTTTTCTTTTTTAATGGGTTCTTTTATTGATGGCTCGTCTTTTTCCATGGTAAAAGCCAATAGAATCGGCAGTATAATAATTAATAAGCCAAAGGCGGAAAATTTTATAATTTTCATAGTGCACATTTTACCACTTATGTTAAAATAAATCATGTTTGAGAAGCAAAACTTTCCCAATGAAGCTTTAATAATACTGCAAACACTTAAAGAAAAGGGTTATAAGTGCTATTTTGTGGGCGGCTGTATCCGCGATTTGCTTTTGGGGATTTTACCTCAAGAGTTTGACCTTGCAACAGATGCCGACCCAAAAACAGTTGCTTCCCTTTTTGAAAAAGTAATACCGACGGGGATTGATTTTGGCACTGTTACAGTGCTCGTCAACGGCAAGTCCTTTGAAATCACTACATTTAGAAAAGACGAAAAATATACTGACGGACGGCATCCGACATCTGTCATATTTTCAAAAGACATTAATGAGGATTTATCGCGCAGGGATTTTACCGTCAATGCTATGGCGTATGACCCGGAAACGGGAGCATTAATTGATAACTATAATGGCCAAGCCGATATCAAACATAAAATAATAAAAACCGTAGGGAACCCTGAAACAAGGTTTAAAGAAGACGGCCTGCGCGCAATGCGCGCTTGCAGGTTCGCGGCAACCCTAAATTTCGCAATTGATGAAAAAACATTTAGCGCAATCTCAAAAACATTAAATGTTGTAAAAAAAGTTGCTTTAGAAAGAGTGCATGATGAAATTGTAAAAATGCTCAAAGCAGAAAAACCAAGCGGCGGATTTGAATTTATGAGAAAATCCGGCCTGTTGAAATTATTTATTCCGGAACTTGAAAATTGCGTAGGAGTTGAACAGCCGCCGAATTACCATAAGTATGACGTTTACTGGCATAATTTATATTCCTGCGACGCCGCGCCCAAGGATAATTTGATTGTCAGGCTGGCGGCGCTTCTTCACGATGTCGCAAAACCTTCCTGCAAAGTTGATTTAACTTTTTATAACCATGATAAAGCCGGAGTTAAAATGGCTGAAATAATTTTAAAAAGGCTTAAATTCGGCAACAGCGGCATTAAATCAGTTTGTAATTTAATAAGCAACCATATGTTTGATTACAAATCCGAATGGTCGGATTCGGCGGTGAGGCGGTTTATGTGCCGGGCGGGGGTTGAAAACCTGCCTAACCTGTTCGCCCTAAGGGTTTCGGATACCAAAGCAATGGAAAATGAGATAAACGTTGATTATCTCAAAGAACTGCAGGCAAGGATAGATAAAATAATCGCGGAGGAAAACGCTCTTCATATCAAAGACCTAAAAGTTGACGGCAAGGATATTATGAAAGAGCTTGCCATTGCTCCCGGCAAAAAAGTGGGTCAATTGCTTGAAGAGCTTCTTGAAAAAGTAATTGACGACCCAAAGCTTAACGATAGGGAAAAACTTTTGGAGCTGATTAGGAAGCATGCTTAAAAAAATCTGCCTGTTTCTATTGTTTTTTCAAGTGATGGCTCTTGGCGCGATTAAAATAACCGGGGCAGAGGTTGAAAAGCACAAATACTACGACAACATTTATATAAAAACGTCAGAATACATTCTTCCCAAAGCAAGGATTTTTAACGATAAATTGATTTTTGATTTTAAAGGGGCCGAAGTTACCAAGGCAAAAACCATTGAAATTGAAAACAATCCCCGCATCCAATCAATAAGGTTCGGCCAGTTTTCTGCCAATCCAATGATTGCCAGGGTAGTATTTGATTTAAAAAGTGAAATTGAATATGATTTTTCCGCGATTCTTGGCAAAGATTACGTAATGGTTGAAGTTATCAGCAAGAATAAATCGGCAGTAAAACAGCAGGCTGATAAAAAGGTTAAAATTTCCGCGAAAGCAATAAAAGGCGGGATAACTGAATCAGTTGATGTGACGCATAAATTAAGATCAATGCTTGTAAAATCCCTTAAAGAAAAACCTGATGGCGCGGAAACTTTTGAAGCGGTAAAAATTGAAAAACCAGCAACAAGCTTATTGGCGGGCAAGAAAATTGTTGTTGATGCCGGCCATGGGGGGAATGACCCGGGTGCTATAAGCCCCAATGGCATCTTTGAAAAGGAAATAAACCTGAAGGTTGCCTTAATTCTTGAAAATATGCTAAAGAAAAAAGGCGCCAAAGTATATATGATCAGGAGATCTGATAAAAAGGTGCAATTAAAAGATATTGTTGAATTTAATAACAGCATTGGAGCTGATGCTTATATTGGCGTCCATTTTAATTCTATGTTCAACGCAAAAGCCAACGGGACGGAAACTCATTATTATACAAGCGAGAGTTATAATTTGGCGAGTGCTGTCCATAAAAGGATTTTAAAAGGGATAAGAAGGCAGGATAGGGGGCTTAGGAAGACTATGTTGTATACAATACATCATTCATATATGCCGGCAATAATTGTTGAGCCGATTTATATGACGCATTTCCAGGATGGCTTGCTGATAAACTCCAAAAGCTTCCAAAAAGAATTAGCCAGGGATATTACCATGGGGATAGAGGACTTTTTTAATGGGAAATGATATCTCCCCCGCGCAAAGGGTTTTTAGCGAAAGAATATCCAAAAGGCCGGAGCAAAAATCAGACATTGCCGAAAAAAATAAGGATAAACCGATTGGAATATTTGATTCAGGAGTTGGCGGGCTTACGGTTTTTTCTGAGTTTATAAAAATACTTCCGCATGAAGATGTAATTTATCTTGCCGACACTGCAAGGGTTCCATATGGAGGCAGGCCTTATGAGGAAATCCTCGAAATAAATCGGGGGATATTGGATTATTTTAAAGATCGCGGAGTAAAAATGGTGATTATGGCCTGCGGCACTTCATCTTCAATGGCATATCCGGCTCTAAAAGATAATTATGAATTCCCGATTATTTCTCTTATTGAACCGGGAGCCAGGTCAGCAGTCGCGGCTTCTAAAAACGGGAGAATAGGGGTTATTGCCACGCAGGGAACAATCAAGTCCAATTCTTATAATAATAAAATAAAAGAGTTAAAAAAAGAAGCCGAAGTTTTTTCTGAGGCCTGTCCGCTTTTTGTGCCTTTGATTGAGGGAGGGTTTATTGATTCAGAAGAAACCCGGAAAACTGCCCGCGGATATTTAGCCCCTCTTATCGCAAAAAAAATTGACACTTTGGTGTTGGGGTGTACTCATTACCCGCATTTAAAAAGGGTGATAAGCGAAATTGTTGGTCTGGAAGTAGCTTTAATTGACCCTGCCATTGAGGCAGTAGAGGATGCGAAAAAAATATTATCTCAAAACCACTTGTTAAGTAATAATAAAGGCAGTTCAAATTATGAATATGTTGTTACCGGCCCGCCGCTTCACTTCCAGGAACTCGGGTCAAAATTGTTAGGCAGGTCAATCCCTAGAGCCCATCAAATAAAATTGTAGTATAATTAGGTATGTTCGAATTAATGGTTGAAGATACATTCTCTGCCGCGCACCAGCTTTTTGGCTATGACGGCCCCTGCGAAAAACTTCACGGCCATACATTTAAAGTGCAGGTATTTATTAAGGGAAGCAACTTAAAAAAAGAAGGGTTTTTGTTGGATTTTAAAGAAATAAAGAGTATTTTAAAGGAAAACCTTGCCGAATTTGACCATACAAACCTTAATGAATTGGGATATTTTAAAAAAGAAAACCCGACTTCAGAAAACATCGCAAGGGCGCTTTATTTAAAGTTGATTAAAATTCTCCCCATAATAAAAGTTACTGTTTGGGAATCCCCCAATGCTTCGGCGGCGTATTATGAATAAAGACAAATTAAAAATTGCCGTGCTTATGGGCGGCAGGTCAAGTGAAAGGGCAGTTTCTCTGCGTTCGGGAAAGAACGTTATCAATTCCTTGAAGAACCAGGGATTTAAGCATGTTTATCAGATGGATTTAGAAGACCAATTAACCGCAAAATTGCTGAAAAATAAAATTGATGTTGTTTTTATCGCTCTTCACGGTAAATTTGGCGAAGACGGCTGCGTGCAGGGATTGCTTGAATTGGCCGGCATAAAATATACCGGATCAGGGGTTTTAGCTTCAGCTTTGGCGATGGATAAAGTCCAGGCAAAAAGGATATTCCAGGCAAAAGGGATTCCAACCCCCAACTTTTCTGAAATTGATAAAACGGTTGATATTAAAAAAGAAGCGGAACGCATCCAAAAAACATTTCCATTTCCTGTGGTCGTTAAACCGGTTTCAGAAGGGTCAAGCGTTGGGGTGACGATTGTAAAAGAAGGGGATAACCTTGAAGGGATACTTAAATCGGCAGTAGATAATTTCGGGGATGTGTTTGTTGAAGAATACATTAAAGGAAAAGAAGTGACTGTCGGCATTTTAGATGAACAAGCTTTGCCGATCCTTGAGCTTGCGCCAAAAGCGGATTTTTATGATTTTGAAGCAAAGTATACCGCCGGCAAGACGGAATTTATTTTGCCGGCAAGATTATCAAAACCGCTTTATAAAAAAACGCAGGATACAGCGCTAAAAGCTCACCGGGCGCTCAAGTGTAAAGGGCTTTCCAGGGTGGATATTATTGTTTCATCAGAACATGTTCCATTTGTGCATGAGGTAAATACAATTCCCGGGCTGACAGACCTTTCAGACCTTCCGGCAGAGGCAAAGCACGCTGGTATTTCCTTTGATGCGCTTATATTAAGGATTCTTCAAAGTGCGTTCAAAGAATAAACCAAGAAAAAGGCGCCGAAAAGAAAACACGGCGGTAATATTCCTCTTTGCACTGGTAATTATTACTTTAGTTTCTTTAGTTATCGCGCTTCCGGCATTTAAAATTTCAGAAGTTGAGATAACTGGCACAAGGCTTTTGAATCCAGAAAGCATTAAAAAAATAGCCAGTGTCCCGATCGGCGACAACTTATTTTTAACTTCATTTGGAAAAGCAAAAGACAGGATAAAAAAAATACCCGCAGTTAAAGAAGTTAAATTCCGGCGGATGATCCCAGACAGGGTGAGGATTGAGGTGATTGAAAGGGTAGAATCTGCGGTTTCTGTAATAGGGGAACAATCGGTTTTAATTGACTCAGACGGGGTTATCATCAACCCCCAAACAAAAGAAGCTGAACCTATCGAAATCCCCGATATTTCTAACTTGCCGGTGTTAATCGGGCTTAGAAGGGAATGGTTTGACGAAAAAGGGAAATTGTCAGGCAAGTTTGGAGAAAGCGCGGCGAAACTTCTGGTTGAATTTAAGAATTATATGTCCCCAAAAAGGCTTGAAATTGATTTGTCTGACGTTAACAGCATAGTCCTGTTTGTTGACGATACTTTAAAAGTAAAAATAGGCAGTGTAGATAAAATTGACGGCAAGATAAATGTTTTTGAAACAATATTTAAAAGATTAAAAGATCAAAAAAATGATATTGAGTACATTGATGTAAGAGTCCCCGATTTCCCAGCGGTAAAATTTAAGTGAAAGTAAGTGAAAGTATTGACAGTTTTAATTAATGAAAGTAAAATGAAAACATGATGATGAACCACGACGGAAAAAACTTCGCGACCATAAAAGTATTCGGCATTGGCGGGGGCGGCACTAACGCGGTTAATCGCATGATTGGTTCGGGCGTTAAAGGCGTTGAGTTTTGGGGTGTCAATACCGATCTTCAGGCCTTATCCGTTTCTCTTGCCGATAACCGGCTTCAAATTGGGGTAAAGCTTACTCGGGGTCTTGGCGCGGGATCCAATCCGGAGGTGGGGCAAAAAGGGGCCGAAGAATCAAGAGAACAAATCAAAGAAGCGCTTCAGGGCGCCGATATGGTGTTTTTAACTGCCGGAATGGGTGGAGGAACTGGAACTGGGGCATCATCGGTTTTTGCTGAAGTTTCAAAGGAGCTGGGGATATTAACAATTGCTGTTGTCACCAAGCCATTCAGGTTTGAGGGACCGGTAAGAATTTCCCAGGCAGAATCAGGACTGGCACTATTAAAAGAAAAAGTTGACGCGTTAATTGTAATTCCAAACGACAAGCTTTTGCAGGTGGTTGAAAGAAAAACCTCAATAATTGAAGCCTTTAAAGTTGCTGATGATGTTTTAAGGCAGGGAGTAAAAGGCATTTCCGATTTAATTACTATTCCGGGGTTGATTAACCTAGATTTTGCGGATGTCAGGACTATTATGTTTGAGGCCGGCTCAGCTATGATGGGCATTGGCACCGGATCTGGAGAAAATAGGGCGGTTTCGGCGGCCGAGCAGGCAATTTCATCCCCGCTTCTTGAAGAAACTATTACCGGAGCCAAAGGGGTTATTTTAAATGTTACCGGCTCCTCTGATCTTACCCTGCACGAAGTAAACGATGCGGCAGAAGTTATTTATAACGCGGTTGATCCTGATGCCAATATTATTTTTGGCGCGGTTATTGATGAAAAGCTCCAAGGCGATGTGGTTGTGACAGTTATCGCTACTGGCTTTAAGCCCAGCCCCAAAAAAGAAAAAGAAGCTATTCCATTTGTAAGATCGAATCCACAGACAAAAGAAAGAATCGAGCTCCCTCCTTTCATGAAAGTTGCATAATTAACCTTCGTCTAAATCATTCCTCTTTGGTATAATATCTTCGTGGCGAAATATATCCAAATAACAATAACAGCCGGGAAAAAATCCGATTGCGAGAAAATAGCCAGTTCTTTACTAGATAAAAAACTAGCTGCCTGCGTGCAAATATTAGGGCTGATAGAAAGCCATTATTGGTGGAAAAATAAAAAAGAAAAATCAAAAGAATGGCTGTGCATTATCAAGAGCAAAAGCAGTTTATTTAAGAAAGCAGAAAAAGAGATTATCAAAATCCATCCTTATAAGGTTCCAGAAATTATTGCGGTGCCGATTACTGATGGGAGCAAAGATTATATAAATTGGCTCAAAGGAGCGGTAAAAAATGGATAAAAAGCCGAAAATATTATGTGTTGATGATGACAAGCAAATATTAAGCATGTATGAGTTTTTGCTTGATTCAAGCAAGTATGATGTGGTTATGCTTGGCAGCGGTGAAGAGGCGCTGGAATGGCTAAAAAATAATTTGCCCGATCTTATCTTACTTGATGTAATGATGATAAAGATGACAGGAATAGAAACTTTAGAAAAAATCCGCGGGAACGAAAGGACTCGGCTGATGCCGGTTGTTATTGTCTCCTCAATGCAGGAAACAAATGATCGGGTAAGGGCAATGGAGGCCGGATGCGACGATTTCCTGCCAAAACCTTTTGACAAGACTGAGCTTTTGGTTAGGGTAAGGTCATTGCTGAGGATTAGCTATTTTCGAAGCCAGCTAAACGAAAAAGAAAAATTTGAAACCGTCCTTTATAACATGGGAGATGGGGTTATAGTTTGTTCTCCGGATTTTAAAATTGTTGAAATCAATATGTCTGCCAAAAGACTTTTAAATATCACGGATTTTGCTGAAATGGATTTTATTGGCCAAATTTTCAGCCAGTTCAATGTTTCAACCACCAAAGATGATTTAGTGAAAAATGAAAAATCCGCTTTTACCGCAGAGAGAAAAGGCGACAGCAAGCCATTGATCCTGGAGTTTGGGGTTGATTTCATAAAAGCGCCTGACAACAAATTGTTAAACATTATTTTTGTGGCGAGAGACGTGACAAAGAAAATGATAGAAGAAACCATGAGCCAAAACTTCCTCTCTCTTGTTTCCCATAAATTAAGAACCCCGCTGACCGTGGTCAGCGGCATGTTTGGCTTGCTTGCCGACGGGATAAAAGCCAAAGCAGGGGAAGACCAAGTTAAAATGATCAGCGGGATATCCCAAAACATCAGCAAGCTTAATGTATTATTTGATAAGCTATTGACCTTTATTGAATTTGGGGAAAAACAGGAAGGGGAAGAAGCGATATTGATTGATCTCCCGGAATATATTGGCGGATATTTTGAAAAAGCACAAAATAATTACTCAAATAAAAAGATAAATTTCAAAAAAGAGTTCCAAACTGGAATTCCTAAAGTAAAAATAATAGAAAGAAAACTTGAACTGATATTTTATAACTTAGTCGATAATGCCGTTAAGTTTAACGATAAGGCCGCTATTGAAATAACTGCAGCAGTTTCGCAGGAAGCAGGCTTTTTAAAGGTTCGATTTTCTGATAATGGCGTTGGCATTCCCTCTGAAGATTTTGAAAAAGTATTCGGTAAATTCTACCAGGTTGAAAAATTTTTTACCGGGCAGGTTGAGGGGGTTGGTTTGGGTCTGGCCCTTATAAAAAAGATTGTTGAGAGGGAAGGCGGTAAAATATCGGTTGAGAGCAAATTAGGGGAGGGGGCTTCGTTTGTCATTTTACTTCCAGCGGCGAAATAAAATTGATAATTATCCGTTCTAAGCGAAAATCACTGACATTGCAGATAGCTCCTGATTCAAGCATTATTGTCCGCGCACCAGAAAAAATCCCTGAGGAAATAATTCATCAAGCCATACAAAAAAAACTACCATGGATAATAAAAAAACAAAAATTAGCCAGGGAAAGGTTTGTCCCTGTTGTTAAGCGGGAGTTTGCCTCTGGAGAAACATTCTTGTATTTGGGGGAATTGTATAAATTACAAGTATTTTTAGATGCAAACGATCCTCTTGTTTTTAATGGCATGGAATTTAAGCTTTCCGGGCGATATTTACTAAACGCAAAAAAAATATTTGAAAAATGGTATAGAAAGCAGACAAAAGAGATAATAAATAATAGAGCCAAGCTTTATGCTGAAATGGCTGGATTAAAATACGCAAGAATTTCAATTACTGGAGCAAAAAGCCGCTGGGGATCATGCAGCTTTAAAGGAAACCTTAATTTTAGCTGGAAGCTTATCATGGCACCCCAACGGGTTGTTGATTATGTTGTAATCCATGAGTTAGTCCATCTTTCAGAGAGGAACCATTCAAGAAGATTTTGGGACAAGGTCAGCGTATTTATGCCCGATTATAAAAATTGCAGAAAATGGCTGAAAGATAACGGCGGAAAATTATATTTATAGTAGCTTTGCAAAGCTAGAAAACTTTCCCCGCTCAGAGTATAATTCCAGCATGAATAAAACAAAAAAAATAGTAATTTCCATCTCCGGCATGACCTGTGCTTCATGTGTTTTGGCTATTGAGACGGCATTAAGAAGCTTTAAAGGGGTAATTTCAGCAAATGTCAACTTTGCGTCAGAAAAAGCAGTTGTGGAATATGACACGGCAATTACTGATATCCAGGCGATTGAAAAAATTATCAAAGCCACTGGCTACACGCCAATTGAAGACGACACTGAAAAAAAAGCGCGGGAAAAAGAAATAGGAAATCTTAGTAAACGTTTTATTGGTTCGTTGGTTTTAAGCGTGCCTCTTTTGTATTATATGTTTCATCTGCTTTTTGCCTGGCCCATGCCGGAGTTTGCCATGCGGAATGCCGCAACAATTGAATTTATTTTAACTACGCCAATCTTGTTCTTTGGAAGTATTTTTTTTACACGCGGAATTATTTCTTTAATAAAAACTAAAACCGCTAATATGGATACGCTGGTTTCTCTCGGGGTTGGGGCTGCCTACCTTTACAGCTTTTATGTTACTTGCGCTATTTGGCTTGGCAATTCTTCTTTTGGCATGAGCGACCTGTATTATGAAGTAGCGGGGTTCCTCATCACTTTTATTTTATTAGGGAAATATTTTGAAGCGATAGCAAAAGGCCGGACATCTGAGGCAATTAAAAAACTAATAGGGCTTCAGGCCAAGACTGCCCTGGTTATGAGGGATGGAAAAGAAGTCGAAATCCGAATTGAGGAAGTTAAAATTGGCGATATTGTTGTGGTAAAGCCGGGAGGAAAAATTCCTGTTGATGGGACTGTTATTGATGGTTATTCCAGCGTTGAAGAATCTATGGTTACAGGGGAAAGTCTCCCAGTTGAAAAAAAAGCAGGGGACAAGGCAATTGGAGCGACAATAAATAAAACAGGATCATTTACTTTTAAGGCCGAGAAAATCGGAAGCGATACTTTTTTGGCTCAGGTAATAAAATTTGTAGAAGAAGCACAGGGCAGCAAAGCGCCCATAGAGGAGCTAGCGGATAAAATCTCCGCGTATTTTGTGCCGGCAGTAGTTTTAATCGGTATAGCAACTTTTATTATTTGGCTGTTGGCTGGACAGGGCTTTGCTTTTGCGCTGACCGCATTTATAACAGTGCTGATAATTGCCTGCCCATGCGCCCTTGGCCTTGCAACACCAACAGCGGTGATGGTTGCCACAGGCATTGGCGCGGAACATGGCATATTGATAAAAAGCGCGGCCGCGCTCCAAAAAGCCGGCGAGATAAAAGTTATAGTTTTTGATAAAACAGGGACATTGACTAAGGGAAAGCCCGAGGTGACTGACCTAATTGGCGGCAACGAAGTATTATTTTACGCCGCAGTAGCGGAAAAAAAATCGGAGCATCCGCTGGCTGAAGCGATTTTAAAAAAAGCAAAAGGCATAAATGTCCCGGATCCGCAAAGTTTTAATTCAATTTCCGGAAAAGGGATAGAAGCAACTTTAAACAATGAAACGATTTTACTTGGCAACCGAAAGTTGATGGCGGAAAAAAATATAGCATTTTCCGATTTTGAAAATAAAATCCAGGAACTTGAATCACAGGGAAAAACAACAATGATTGTGGCAAAAAACAACTCAGTTATTGGGCTGGTTGCTGTGGCGGACACACTAAAGCAATATTCAAAAGAAGCGATCAAAGAATTACGCCAGCGCGGGATAGAAGTTGTAATGATAACAGGGGATAACAAAAGAACGGGGGAGGCAATTGCAAAACAAGTTGGCATCGACAAGATAATGGCTGAGGTTTTGCCTCAGGACAAGGCGGAGAAAATTAAAATATTGCAGGCAGGAGGCAAGAGGGTGGCAATAGTTGGCGACGGGATAAATGATGCTCCCGCACTTGCGCAGGCTGATATTGGGATTGCCATAGGATCAGGCACTGATGTTGCCATTGAAGCTGGCGACATTGTGCTGGTAAAAGAAGACCTGCGCGACGTTGTAGCTGCAATTGATTTAAGCAATTATGCCATGAAAAAAATCAAACAAAATCTTTTTTGGGCGTTTTTTTACAATGCATTGGGTGTCCCCATTGCGGCAGGAATTTTGTATCCTTTTACCGGTTTTCTTTTAAATCCAATAATAGCTGGCGCGGCCATGGCCTTTAGCTCGGTCTCAGTTGTTACCAATTCGCTGATGATGAGAAGGTTTCGGGCAAGATAATAATTATCCTCGGATTCTGAAGGCCTTTTTTCTGTTATAATTAATGTGTGAAAAGCTATTTTATCAAAACCTACGGCGGACCCCTGGGCCGCCACCGCTCCCTTTTTCCGGCTTGTCCGCCGTAATGGAGGAAAATCTGGGCGCCGCTTCAATTTGGTTTTAAAACCCCGCCCCATTAATAATTAAAAGTCCGAATCCATCAAAGCTATTGATATTTACCCATGATAATCGTAAGATTAAACATAAGGATGAAATTATAGGAGATTTAAGATGCCAAGAAGAAAAACAAAGAATTTAACTGGACTAAAGCGACTTAAAGGAATTGGAAAAAGTGTACACCAAGCATGGATAGGGTTTGTTTGCTTGAAGTGTAAAAACATGAACGTGTTTCCTGTTGGATTAAGCATGCTTTCCCCGCAAGAAACTTATGAAGGCGCTCAATGGAAGTGCTCGAAATGTAATTTTGTTCACAGTAAAGCATATGATCTGCCATTTAGCACTTGGCCGAAAGAATTTATTAAATCGGATTCGATCAAAGCTCAAAGATTCTGGCAGGCATTTTTTAGGATATCAACTGAACATGCTGAATCTTATTGGAAACAATGTAACACATGTGAAAGAATTCTCCCATTTCGCGCCTTTGATAAACATAAGGGTTGGGGGCCATTGGAAAGGCAAATGGAGTGCAGAAGCTGTAAAGGGGCTATTAACGCAAAATTAAATCCAAAAAGGACAAAACAACAACTTTTTGAATCATCTGTTAAAAGGAGAGTTGCAGATTTGCTCCTTAAAGGAGTGAATCAGTCAATAGACATAAAAGAATTGTTTAGAAAATTCGGCAGAAAATGTTTTAAGACTGGCAAGGTATTAGACATTAAAAAAAGGTCAACCTGGGCGATAGACCACATCTTACCCTCAAAGTGGTTATATCCTCTAACAACTGAAAATGCTGCTTTATTGTCGCGCGAAGCAAATAATAACAAAAGAGATAAATGGCCAAACGAATATTATACTAATAATGAGTTGATTGATCTTGCGCGAATAACAGGAGCGGATCTTAGTCTGTTGGCGTCAAAAACACCTATCATAAACCCCAACATTAATGTTGATTTATGTGTTTCAAGGTATTTGCAGGTCAGAGAAAGATCTAATTTAAAAAAGAGAATTAATGAGCTAAAACAATTATTGGGATCTTATAAGCTGACAGGGAAATTGTCGAGCAAAAACAAGAAATTATTAGGGTATAGATAGCTCATATTAAGATTAAGTATTGATGATTTGTTACAGTGCCCTTATCCCTAATTCCATGCGACTCGCAATCTTCAACGTTTTCTGAGAAAATATCATATACCCTAAACCATTTATCCGCAATTTTAGCTATTTCATTGGCCATGTCACATTTTCTACTTTTACCCAAATGCATAACAAATACCGCGCCATTCTTCATTCTCTCGCGGGCTTGCCTAAAAACAGGCTCGTATACTTTTAAGCTTATTTTTTGTCTATCATCTAAGAAATATTTCGGTTTATTTTTAAAGTCCTCGAATTCCCAACCACTAAACCACAATCTGATCCAATTTGCCAAATAAAATCTTGTGCTATCGAAAAATGGCGGTGAAGTGATAACAGCGTCCAAATTGTTTATTATTTGAGGCCAGAATGAAGTCGCATCTTGATGGAATATATTGCTGTTAACAAAATCATCTGGATAGGGGGCCGCTAAACACTTAAACACTTTTTGTTTTAATTTATCTATGAGTGATTTGTATATAAAAGGTCCGCTCGGAGCGAAAGGGGTAATTCCGTGGGATCGCCTACTGAGCGCATAAGGTCTATTTCCATGTAAAATATGCAACAAACTGGAAAAAATAAGATTTTCGGATACGGATAATGGGGGATTGCTTATGAAATATTTCCTAGCCAGGATAATCTCCTTGAAAGTATTATTTTCGTAATACTCTGAAATATTTTTATTAAAGCAAATAAGTTTAGCTTTGAAGTAATCCTCTTTTGATAATTGCCTTGATTTAATATAATTTTCAAGCTTTTTCATGATATGAATGCATTCATTTTTATCAGGTATGCCGGCTTTTGCTTTTGCTATTGCTTCTGCGGCTGGACTTATTTCAAAACCGAATGATTTTCTGCCACTAAGAGCGCTTTCTAAAGTGGTTGTGCCCACGCCTACAAAGGGGTCAAGAATTGCCCCATTCGGGGGAACAAATGTATCTATCAAATGATAGATTAGGGAAGGCTTCATTTTGCCCTGGTAAGAACATAACGAGTGTAGCTCGTGGCCCCAATTGCGTTTAGAGTATGGATGGGTGCGATGGGGGAGATCATTTTTAAAGACGACCCATTTCCCTTTCCAGGGATAAATTCTTTTTATTAAAGAACTTTTGTTTTTCTTTTTTTCAAATACCATGAGTACTTGTCGAAGCTTTTCGCCGTTTTTTGAGCGTCTGCCCCTTAATAATATTTCATTGATAAATGTAAACCCAATACTTTCTAATAATTCAGCGAGTAATTGATCGGTTTTAACATGTATCCCAGAGTAAACAGAATCTCCAATATCAATAGCAACACGCCCATTAGTTTTTAAGTGATTATAAATAGCTAAAAACGCTTCATGCATATCTTTAAAATAATAGTCAACCATAAGAGGGATTCTTTGATCGTAGGCGTTTGTTTCTAACGATTTTATTAGCTTGCGAATAGCTAAAGTAGTAAATTTGGTATTATAGGCAGACTGCTTTGTGACATCGTTTATGCCCGCAGTTATAGACTTTTTCCTAAATTCACTCAAGTCATAATCTGTTCTTAAGCACTTTAAATACCAAAGTTCAATTTTAGTGTTTCTAAAATAATTTGTCCCATTTAGATAAGGTGGGCTTGTTATTACCGAATCAATGTTGAGAAAAGGGAGATTTATCAATTGCTTCACATCGGAGGTAATAAGCAATGGGGCGTGGTTTATCTTATTAAGATTATTAATGTCCATAACTATGTCATTTAATTTGTTCTTGGCATATTCAATAAAATCATAGTCAATCTCTTTTATTTCGTCTTTGGTTTTAAATCTTAAATCACCCGCTCTTATTAGAAAAGAACAAGGGATCAGACTTGCAAGAAAGGCCGTAAGTATAAATTGAGAAGCAACATAATCGATGCAAGCGATTTTTGATATAAATGACCTAGATTTCAGAATTAATTTATATGTTTTGCTGTCAAAGTAAGCGCTATCATCAAAAATTGCTTTATAGGAATAATTTAGTTCATTGTCCGGTTCAGCATTATAAACATGTTCTTTCAAATGGGGTATTATTGTATTAATGAAATCTATGATGAGCTTTCTTTGCTTATCCTCAATGGAAAGCGCTAATATTTTTACTTCAGTTAAAAACTGAAGAAAGGGGTTGATCTCGCTGAAAATACTTTTGTGGCCTAGGGAAGAAGCCGTAATTGCGGATGTCCCTGATCCCGAAAAAGGATCATATATAATTCCAGGTGAAGGGAAATATTTACGTATTACCGCCTCAACAAATTTCGGTGAATATCCTTCTAGGAAGGGGTACCATCTTTGTAAAGGGATGTCTTTGCTGCTCTTAAAGGTCGCATGAATCGGATCGATAAAATTATTGTTGTTATTTAAATATTTCGTCTTTCGTTTTAGCTCTCGAATACAGAAAGTATTTATTGGAAGATAATCTTTTTCTGCGGCTTCTTTGAGTCCTTTGTAGCTATTCAGGTTAATCAGGCTTCTTATATCTTCACAAGATAAATTGTCTACTAACTCAAAAAGGGCAGAGTCTTTATTGCTAAAGGCGAGGGTTATGCTTTTTTTGGCTGTTTCTTCGGCCGGATAATCTTGAAAATATAGAGTTTTAAAAAACTGGCTCATATGTTACTAACTATCATATTATGGTAGTTATTACGAGTCAAGCGGTTTTTGTTGGGATTGCTTAAATCTGCTCCCAGCTTTTCTATTTTAGCATTTTTTCGCTTTATCGCTGTCAAGGTCGCTCGCTGATATACATCATTCGATTTTAATGTAGCTCGCTTCCTCCTCCACTTTGTTCCGGCTCTCCGTGCGTCTGCTCGATACGTCTCGCAGACGCACTCCGGGTGACAGCGGCGAAAAAATGCTATTGCCTTATTGCTCCGGCATTCCGGGGCGATAGGGGGTGTCATTATGGCTGGGATAGTTCGAGTTTCTCATCCTTGCAGGTCTTGCACACGGGATCATTATTGTTCAGTAGGGAAGCGTTCCCATTGTATCCATTTCACCAGGTATGTGCAGGCGCTTTGCCGCATTCGCGCGCATCAGCGGTTGACCTGTGAGTTTGGCAGTATGCTGGCCAGGCAGTGGGTCAGGCTGCAGTTAGGGTAGGGGGGCATATTGCCCCCCTTTTTTTGGTCGCAACAACTAGGCTTTAAACGGGGGAATGAAATATGCTGATAGAAACGAAGAAGTTCCCGAATTAACCGCCATCTGAAATACCGGGGCAATTCCTTCCTCGAGTTCGATCAGCACATGATTAACAATTGATTCCATGATTGTTTCGGCAAAATATGTGCTTATTATTAAAACGCTAACAAGCCGCGGCTGAATAGGGAAGTAGTTGACAAAAACTGACAAAAACTGTTAAAATTGGCGCATAATGCCGACCGAAGAAAAAATCTATAATATGACAGAGCTGGCGGAAAAACTGGGGGTGCCGAGGCAGACGATCTATTACTGGATTGAGAAGGGATGGGTGAAGCCGAAGCGGGATTATAGAAATTATCCGGTGTTTACTGAGGAGGATGTTGATAAAATCGTGAAATGGAAAGGAACTCTTAAATGAATTTATATAATCTATTTGCTTTTTGGCTTGAATTTAGCCGATATTTTCTTCCAATTTTTGGCTTGTTCAATTTTATTTTATTCCAGCCTTGGTTTAAAAACAAAGTCGGAAGAATTCGTCCGTATATGATGATCGCTTTGTATTTAATGGCAATTATTTCTTCTTTTACTCTAATTTTTGAGCAGAGGATATCCTCTGAAGTTGAGAAAAGATGGAAAGAGAATGTGTCGCAAAAATTGGAAGGAATAAATAACAACATGGTTTCAAAAAATGATCAGGATAAGAATACTGATGATGTATTTTCCTGTTTGAAAAATAATCTTTTAAATATAGCATTTGAGTTAAAAGGCATCAAGCAAAAGCTGAAAGCTGACAATCATAATGTTGATGATTTTATTATAGACTATTTCACAAAAACATCGAAAATTCCTAATAGATTTAATGAGAATCAATGGAAAGAAACTGAAAGCTTAATATATAAAAGTTTTTCAAAACAAATTGAAAACATTATTTTCAATGGACATGCTGGTCCAAGAAGTGGGGATAGAATAAATGAATATTATAATGAATTTAAGCAAACATTTGATAAAGAAAGAAAGAAGTTTGTCGAAACAAAATGGAAAAAGAAAAAATGAAAATTGCAATATATACTAGAGTATCAACCGAAGATCAGGTCCGCGAAGGCGATTTTAAATGAAACCCCATCGTAATTCGCAAAAAAGAATATATATTGATGATGCGATATATTTTATAACTACCAATACCCATATGGCATACCCTTATTTTGAGGATGATATTTTATGTGATTTATTTGTTGATGTTTTATTGTTGTGCCAAGAAATGAAAAGTTTTGAATTGTATGGATATAAAATCAATTCCAATCATATGCATTTATTGATTCAACCCAATGAGATATTTAATATTTCAAAAGTTATGCAAGCCATTAAGAAAAATTATGCCCAGGACGTGAATAAATTATTGGGGTATTACAACGAAGGCGAGAATTCGAATTCTCGCCTTCGGGAAGTCGATTTGCGTAAATATGAAGGTAAAATAAAGGAACCATTGCCCCAATTTAAATGGCAAAATTCATATCATGATCGTATTATCCGTAACCGCAAAGATTTTTATAATCATCTTCGATATATTCAAAACCAATGGATTAAACATGATTTAAAAGAAAATAAATATTGTTTCATCAATCAGGAAATTTGTGCATGAAAAGCTATTTCATCAAAACCTACAGCCTCTCGACTCTCTTCGTTCGCTCGAGGCCATATTAAGGCATGAAACACTATTTTATCAAAACCTACGGCTGCCAGATGAATGTGGCCGATTCCAATAAAATTGCCGAGGTTTTTAATCTGCATGGGTTTGAGCAAATACCGGACGAAAAAATGCGCTGGCCGCAGCAAAAAGCAAAACTCAGCAAGTGTGATTTTTTTTTGGTGAATACTTGCTGTATAAGGGAAGCGGCAGAGAACCGCGCTTTCAGCTATATCAATGCCTTAAAAGTATTTAAAAAGAAAAACCCTAATGTTATTATCGGCATCTGCGGCTGTATTCCAAAAGAAGAGCATATTGACCTAAAATCCAAATTTCCCTTCGTAGATATAATATTTGGGCCGAATGAGATTGGGAAGCTAGAGGAATTTCTTAAACCCCATATCTCTTATTCCCCTTCCCCCTTAGTAAGGGGGAAGTACGTCACCATCATGACTGGCTGCGACAACTTTTGTTCCTACTGTGTTGTGCCGTATGTTCGCGGGCGGGAATACTCGCGGCCAATGGACGAGATTCTAGATGAGATTAAAGGATTACTGGATCAAGGCGTTTCTGATATTACTCTTTTAGGACAAAACGTTAATTCTTATAAATATAACCTAGCCAAGCTAATGACAGAAATAGAAAATATATTCGCATTACCTGCCTGCCGGCAGGCAGGCGCTTTACGTTTCATGACCTCCCACCCCCGCGATATGTCCGATGAACTTATTGAAACGATAAAAAACTGTCCCCACGCGGCAAGGGATTTTCACCTTCCGCTGCAGGCGGGAGATGATGAAATATTGAAAAAGATGAACCGCGGATATAATATTGAATATTTCCGCGGACGGGTAAAAAAAATAAAAGAGCTGATGCCGGAAGCGACTATTACAACCGATATTATTGTGGGATTTCCGGGAGAAACCGAGGAACAATTTAATAATACGCTTGATAGGGTGAGGGAATTCAGGTTTAATGCGGTTAATATGGCGGCATATTCTATGAGGCCCCAAACCGCCGCCGCTAAAATGCCCGGCCACCTGCCGGAAAATATTAAGCAGGAAAGATTAGGCAAGCTTAAAAAAGTGGTAGTTGCCTGGCGTAGTCGCGGCTGATATAATATTTTTCCTAGGGGGAACTTACAAATGGCTAACTCAGAACTTCGATTTTTTTACGGCACTTCGCATCCAGTCCTTGGAGAACAAATAACAAAATATCTTGGCTTAAAGACCGGAGAAATAAAAATATCCAGGTTTTCCGGCGGGGAAATATATTCAAGGATTACAGAAAACGTACGCGGGCAGTCCGCCGTTATATTTCAAACCTGCACGGTTAACGTCAACGAAAACTTAATGGAATTATTTATCATCATAGACGCGATGAAAAGGGCTTCCGCAAAATCAGTTACGGCCGTAATTCCCCATTTTGGCTATGCTCGGCAGGACCGCAAAGCGGCATCCCGCGAGCCGATTTCCGCCAGGCTAGTCGCGAATCTTTTAGAAACTGCCGGAGCGGACCGGATTGTCACGATGGATTTGCATTCTGACCAAATTCAGGGATTTTTTAACATTCCAATGGATACGCTAACCGCTCTGCCGATATTCATCAATTATATTAAATCCAAAAATCTTAAAGATGTGGTTGTTGTGGCTCCTGATACTGGCAGGGCAAAGGTTGCAAAAAAACTATCCGACCGCATTGGGGCGAATCTCGCGATCCTCCATAAAGTACGGGCGGAACATCATCAATCAGAGGTCACTCATGTGGTCGGCGATGTTAAAGGAAAAACCGTAATAATAACTGATGACATGATAGATACCGCCGGAACCATCACCAACGGCGTAAAAACGCTAAAAGAAGCCGGCTGCAATCCGGATATTTATGTTGTGGCAACCCATGGGATATTTTCTGGTTCCGCGGTAGAAAAAATGAGCAAAGCGGGCTTTGCGGAAGTGGTTGTCACGGATTCTTTGCCGATTCCAAAAGAAAAGCAATTCAAAGGTTTAAAGATTTTGTCTTCAGCTGAGCTTTTAGGCGCGGCAATAAAAAGAAATTATGAAAACCAATCAATTACTTCGCTTTTTGATTAACCCGGAACAAAAAGGAGCTTTTGTGCTTATTAATATTGGATTGTTGGGTTTTGGCGTAGTTGGGTCGGCAGTTGAAAAACTGGTAAAGCTTAACAGCGCTGTTATAGAAAAAAACACAGGGCTTAACCTTAAAATTAAAGGGATTGCCGATAATGATTCCGGCAAGAAGCACCATCTTTTGACAAAAAATGCGTATGACGTAATTAATGATCCCGAAATATCTGTAATTGTAGAAGCCATTGGCGGAGAAAAGCCAGCGCTTGAATTTATCCTTGCCGCGATCGATGCCGGCAAACACGTTGTTACTTCGAATAAAGTGGTAATTGCTTTGCACCTGAACAAAATACTTGAAAGGGCAAAAGCTAAAGGAGTCAATGTTTTATTTGAGGCATCAGTTGGCGGCGGCATTCCAATTATTGGGCCATTATCAAATGATCTTGCCGCAAACCAAATTACCGAGGTTTATGGCATAGTAAACGGAACCACTAATTATATTCTTTCAAAAATGAAAGAGATGGAATTTGAGGAAGCTTTAAAAGACGCCCAAAAAATGGGATATGCTGAGGCGGATCCAAAACTTGATATAGAAGGCTTTGATGCTTCTTACAAAGCGGCGATATTGGCTTCTGTCGCTTTTAAGGCGGAAATCGATTGGAAGAAAATTAACTTTGAGGGGATTTCTGCCATTATGCAGGAAGATATTCGCTATGCCGGCGATATGGGTTATGCGATTAAACTTTTGGCAATCGCAAAAAATATTGATGATGAAATAGACATAAGGGTTCACCCCACATTGGTTTCAAAAATACATCCACTGGCAAATATAGATGGGGCAATGAATGCTATATATGTAAAAGGCAATGCGGTAGGGGAGCTAATGTTTTACGGGCAGGGGGCGGGGGGGATGGCAACAGCATCAGCTGTGGTTGGGGATGTAGTTAAATGCGTAAAAAATCAATCTGAAAACAGTTTTTCTTTAATGCCGGCAAAAATAAAAGACAGCTCCGTGATAGCAAGCCGTTATTATATCCGTTTGGCCGCGCTGGATAAGTCCGGGGTACTGGCGGGCATTTCAACTGTTTTTGCCGATGAAAATGTAAGCATAGCGACCGTTGTCCAAAAAGAAACAATAGGAAAAGTTGCAACAATTGTGATCGTAATTCATGAAACAAAAGATGCCGACCTGCGCAAAGCCATTGCGAAGTTAAAAAAGCTTCCCACTATTAAAAAAGTTTGCAGTGTGATTAGAGTCGGGCTTTAGTGCATGGGGCTTTTTTCCGCTTTGAAGGGCAAGCGATGGTTATAAAACCGAATGAAGGACCCTGCTATCGCTGCATGTTTTCTGAGCCGCCGCCTCCGGGATCTGTTCCTTCCTGCCAGGAAGCCGGAGTTTTAGGGGCGTTGGCGGGAGTGATTGGTTTGATCCAGGCTACAGAAACTCTCAAGCTGATTTTGGGGATTGGGGAGCCGCTGGTCGGCAAACTGATTATTTTTAATGCCTTGGAAATGGGCTTTAGAAAGGTAAAAGTTCCAAAAGATAAAAACTGCCCCATTTGCGGAGAAAACCCTGCTATAAAAAAGTTGATTGATTATGAACTATTTTGCTCTGCCCGGGGCAAGGAGGAAAAATAATTTGCCCATCGCTCAATTCGATTTTTCTTGAAGCTAATTTGGCCAAATCCTGGTTATGGGTCACCATGATAATTGTTTTTTTATTCTCGCGATTAAGTTTGGTTAATATTTCACCGATCTCATTGGCTCGTTTGCTGTCAAGATTCCCTGTTGGTTCATCAGCCAGCAGGATAGCCGGATTATTGACCAGCGCCCGGGCGATCCCGACTCTCTGCATTTCGCCTCCGGATATCTCGCCTGGCAGGTGATCCCGACGCTTGTCGATCCCCAATTCAGCCAGCAACTGGTTAGCGCGCGCCAAAACCTTTTCCTTGCAATCCTTGCAGTAAAAAACCCCCGGTAAAACGATGTTCTCAAAAACGGTCAGGGTGGGGATAAGATAAAACTTTTGGAAAATGTAGCCAAAGTTTTCTCGACGGATTTTAGTCAGTGTCCCTTCAGAAAGCTTCATTCCCGGTTTGAAGATTTCGCGGCCGCTGACAGTTATCTCTCCGCCATCCGGATTATCCAGACAGCCGAGCAGGTTTAGCAGGGTCGATTTGCCGGAGCCGGAAGCGCCGTGGATCACCAAAAAATCGCTGGTTTCAACTTCTAAAGAAACATTGTTAACTGCCCGGACAGTTTCTGCGCCGCGCTGATAATTCCTAGTCAGTTCTTTAACTTTTATAATTGCCATTTTATTCTCCTTCCGCCCGGATCGCTTCGAGCGGCCGGATATTGGCGGCTCTCCAGGCAGGGTAAATACCGCCAAGGAGTCCGATCAGGACCATGACCAGCAGGGTGAACATCATTAAAGAGAGGTCGACCTGGACTAGAACACCGCTGGGAGCGTAGGGGATAATTCTGCGGATCATGAGGTCGCTAATCTGCGCCAGCAGAAGCGCTAGGACAATCCCGACAAGGCTTCCGATCCCGCAGAGGATCAAGGTTTCAGTCCAAACCATTCGGAAGATATCAAGCGGCATCGCGCCGATACTTTTTAAAATGCCAATCTCCTGATAACGTTCTAGTACCGACATTAAAACGGTGTTGATCACGCCGAGCAGAGCGATGACAATAGCGATGATGGCGATCGAGAGGACCATGACTTTTGCTGTCCCGACCAGGTTAAGTATAGTTTGCTTGACCTGAATTAGTGAGACCACCTGGACGTCAGGGAGGTTATACATCTTATCTTCAAACCGGGCGATATCGGCATCTTTTGAGACTTTTATCCCGATGCCGGTGACCTGTCCGGTTTTACCAAAGGCCTGCTGGAGCGTTTTGATCGGCACAAAAATTGTTCCGTCATCCTGCGTCCCTGTCCGTTTAAGTATCCCGGTTACTTTAAGCTCAATATTCTTTTCCGGGATCAAATATATATCGCCGACCTCTCTCTGTTCCAATTCCGCCGCTTCATAGCCAAGGACCACTTCTTTTTGGGAGTCAGGTTTAAACCAGCCGCCTTCCTGGAATTTTAAAAACGATTTCATGGCTGGGTAAGTGGCTGGGTCAACCCCGAGAAAAGCGGCTAACCCTCCGCTTTCCCCTTTGTTCGGATCAAGCACTACCTGCATCAGCATCGGGGTGATCTTTTCCACTTCCCGGTTTTTAATAATCTCGTTTGTTAAATTTTCTTTTAAGTAGCGCAGACCGGTTCCTCCCTTGAGCATCAATGTTGCCGCTTCGTAAGGACAACCTTTTGCGGTTACTATCATCTGATAACCAAGGTTATCAATATCCCGGTTAAGCGAATGTTCATAACCGTTGTTAAAGCCAAAAAGGCTGACCAGCACCCAGGCGGAGAGGGCGATCCCGACAATGGTCAAAGCGCTCCGGGTCTTTTTCCTCAGTAAGTTTTTAAAAGCTACCTGGTAGATGTTGATCATTTGCCGGCCTCCTTTTGACTAAAGACAAAAATATTCATTAATATAAGATTCTTTTTTATCCCGCTCAATGCAGCGCTGAAGTCATCGACTGCTGCGGGGACCGGATTAATTATTTGATTCAACTTGCTTTTTGGAGGGATTTTCCCGGTATTAACATCGTATCCAATAAAATCCGCCAAGCTGAGTCCCGCGAATTGGGAACTAAAAGCGCGATCACGGAATTTACCAGCATAAGAGCCGGTCATTTTCTGAAAATATTGCTGGATAATTATCCCTTTTGGGTCAAGCGCCAGGAAAACCTGGAGGCCGCCGTATTTCCCTTTTTGGTTGACGCCGTGGATGTAGCCGACTACAGTTTTTCCTATTAAAACTGTATAGACGGTATAGGGAACATCGATTGTTTCGTAAAGACCTTTGAATTTGGCGCCGTATCTTTGCTGGACGAGCTCGTAAAGTTTTTCTCCACCGGATTTCTTGACTGAGAAATATTCGGTCTTATAACTGGTCATTTCCGAAAAAAAACGTTTCACGTCCCGGTCTGGTTCGTTCAGGTCGCAGCCGACTGCCCCCAGCCCCGAGGTTTGCAGCATCATCAATACACCAAGAACAGGGAGTAATTTATTAAACATTGTTTTTCTCCTCCTTACCAAGGGGTATAAAAATACCCCTGGAATGTAAGCTTGATATCTTTGGCCATTGCTTCGCTCTGTCCCATTAGTCTGAAAGTTAAGTTTTCATCAAATATGTAAGTGAGCCCGAAGAAAGTTGCTTGATCTGACATTGTTCCCTGTTCGCTATTCACTTGCTGAAGCTCAAGTTTCAAGCGATCTTCTTCCAGGAATTTAATTCCACCCCGAACCAAAAAAGAGTGGTAGGAAAGTCCGGATTTTGCTCCGGAGGTATTTTCCACCCGCAGTTCGTAATTTTCATAAAGGAGCGCACCGTCTAAACCGGTAAAATCAACCGCAATATTTTGGGCAAGCGTCCCATTTGCTTTGGATAAACCGATATTAAAGTTCCTCTGGTTTATTACGCCGAACGAAATCCGCGTGCTAGCCAGATGATTCCCTTCGGCTTGTACTGACATACCGCTTCCCAACGTGTAAGAAATGGCAATATCTCCCCAATTAGTGTCGCGCAAGAGCCCAGCTCCCCAGTCGTTCTCAAAACCGAAGTCGGTCATACCTAGTGGCGCAAGCAGTAGGGCGTGGCTGTCAAAATATGAGTTTAGCCCATAGGACGCCTGTGAATGCCCAAGCCAGAGATTGGTGAACGGATTCTTGAACTTGATATAGGAGTTGTAAATTTGCGGTTCAATCCTGTTTTTGCCGTTGTTCCAGACAAAGCGTCCCTGGAAGGCAAGGAGAGCACGGTCACCGGAATCACCGGATAGTCGATTAAGATAATCTATGCCGAGACTTGACTCCTGCATTGGCATATGTTGGCTTTGTCCCTGGCCGATGACCAATTGTGCTTCTTTAAACAGCAGCGAGCTGTTAGCTAAAGCACAGGCGGCTGTGGTCAAACTAAAAACCAGCGCTAGCAGGAAGATAGTAGCAAAATTATTAGAGTTTGACTTTGATCTTGCTTTGGCCATATTCGGTTTTCCCTTTATAGAATATAAGCTTAATTTCCCACTCGCCCTGCATTACCAGATCGATAGGCAGGAGATAATCTTTTTTCTTGCTTATTTTTAAATCCTGTTCACCTGTGTCATGGGCATTCCCCATTGAAGGCATTCCCGAAGATGCAGTTATTTTAAATGGCGCAGCCTTTTTGCCGTTTTTATCAAACACTTGGACTTTCAGGATGGATGTTCCCAATGTCGGTTTCTGGTTGAATTGGTAAATAAAATAATAATCAGCGCTGAGCGGAATTTTTTGGTTGGTATCTGCCGTCTTTCCCATGGCGCAGCATTGGTCAGCGAAAGAAGGAAAACCAAAGATTAAGGAAATTAAAACAAAAGAGAACGCAAGAACCAACTTAAAATTTTTCAATAACATTTAACAGCTCCTTTATTTCGCGTTCACCGCTCCCTTTCCTGATCGAGGCGGTAACGCAAGTTTTCATATGATCCTCAATAATGCGCTTGCCGACGGCGGCAAGCGCGGCGCGGGTGTATGAAGGCTTGTCAAGTTTAAGGGTTTTAGCCGATGCCGCAAAAGTTTTATAAATTGTTTTTGTTGGCACCTTGTGTTTTAAGGCAAGATAATCATCCGGCTCAATTGCCAGCGTTTTTAATTTATTTCCAAGATATCCGGCTTTTATTTTGCCATATTTGGTTTTATGCATTTTCTTTGATAATTTTTCCCTCGCGGCAAGATACATCCTGATGCCGAAAGTGGTAGTAAGCGTAAAAATAGCTTCAATTATTTTATCTTTTTCTTCAGGTTTGCATAAGGCAGTAAGTAAAATAGCGTTTCTTCCTTTTTTCATCCTAATGGGAGAAACAAAAACATCAAGCGCCCCGGATTTCATTATTCCGGCAATGGCATTATCATAAAGCTTTGGATCAAGATCATCTATGTTTGCTTCAAGCTGTAAAATAGTGTCATGTTCTGACTCAAGCTCTTTTGAGCCGATAAAAACGCGCAAAACATTTGGAAGTTCTTTTATATTATATGATCCAGCGCCAAAACCAACCTCTGACACCATCATCTTTGGCATAACCCCATATCCTTTAATTAATGTTTTAACAATTGCGGCTCCGGTTGGCGTGGTTAGCTCTTTTTTTATATCTGAAGCATAGGAAACCATATCTTTTAAGAGAATTGCGGTTGCGGGAGCAGGCACCGGAAGCACGCCATGGGCGGTTTTAATTTTTCCTGAGCCGACATTAATTGGGGAGCAGTATATCTCTTCAATCTTAAAATAGTCAAAGCCGATCGCGCATCCGACGATATCAATAATTGAATCAATCGCGCCTACTTCATGGAAGTGGACATGATTGATCGGCATGCCATGTGCCTGCGCCTCGACTTTTGCTAAATTAGTAAATATTTTAATGCTTAAAATTTTAATACTTTTACTTAATTTGCTTTTTTCGGTAAGGCTTGCAATGTCTGCCAAATTTCGATGATTTTCAATTGCCTCATTATATGAAACATTAAAATGTATGGCGCTGATATGGTTTTTATTGATCTTGTTTATTGTCAGGCGCCAGTTTTTTAGGTTTAATTTATTAAGCTGGTCGAGCAAATATTTTTTTGGCAGTCCGGCATCAATTAAGGAGCCCAAAATCATATTGCCGGCGATTCCGGATGAGCAGTCAAAATATGCTATTTTCATTTTCTTAATATTAAATGTGCCATTACCGCGGCGCCATATCCGTTGTCGATATTTACTACCGCGATTCCCGGTGCGCAGGAATTAAGCATGGTCAGCAAGGCCGCCAGACCCTTAAAGCTTGATCCATAACCGACGCTGGTTGGCACTGCGATTATCGGCCTGTCAATTAATCCCCCAACCACCGAAGGCAGGGCGCCCTCCATGCCGGCAACAACAATTACAACCTTTGACTTTTTAATTTTTTTCAGATTATTCATCAATCTATGTATTCCAGCAACACCCACATCAAAAATTCTCTGTACAGTATTTCCCAAAAATTCTGCAGTAACCGCAGCTTCTTCTGCGGTCGGCAGGTCTGCTGTGCCAGCGGATAAAACGCAAATTGATTCTTTTGTTTTCTTTGTTTGTTTTTTTCTGCTTATGGCAATAATTTTTGCGGTTTCATGGAATTCTGCATTTTGTAAGATGCTTTTTACCGCGATAAAGGATTCTTTATTTGTGCGGGTAATTAAAACATCTTGCCCGTTGCTGTAAATCTTCTCCGCGATTTTTGCGGTTTGATCGGGAGTTTTTCCCTGCCCAAAAATTGTTTCAGGGAAACCTTTCCTTTTTATCCTGTGGTGGTCAATTTTTGCGAATCCAACGTCTTCGTAATTAAGCTTTTGCCGCATTTCTTTCTTCCATCCTGGCTTTAATCTTTTTTTCAAACCCGTCCTTATAGTCATGCGCGTATTTATATCCTTCTCCTCCTGCTCCGAGCGAATTTATCCCGAGTTCTATCGAGGTTTTTATCGAACAAATTCATTTTTATATTATAACACGTGATTGTTGAAAAATATCAGCCCGGAAAACTTTTCGACTCCGAGATTTAATTATGCAACAGTCCCATCTGTTGTCCTGGGCGCGGATTACACGAGGCTCGACTTCCGGCGGCCGTTGTGCCAGGACAGCTCCATGATTTTTTAATTTACAATATAATACTTGACATTTATGCTGTTATAGCGGTAAAATATGTTCTATTAAGAGAAATAATATGAAAAATAACAAAGAAATAAGTATGATTACTGCTAAGGCAGTAAAAAGCTCTTATGAAATTGGAGAAATAATTAGATTGCATAGGGAAAAGGCTAATTTAACGCAATTGGAATTAGCGCGGCTTTCTGAAGTAGGTAAGACCGTAATTTTTGATATTGAAAAAGGTAAATCAACCGTAAAGCTCGAAACTTTATTAAAGGTTTTTAATTCTCTGAATATTTCTGTGATCTTAAATAGTCCGATTATTGATAATTTAGGAAGATCAAAATGAGAAAAGCAAAGGTATATTTTTTAGGGGAATCGGCCGGGATTCTTGAAGAAGTTGAAAAAAATAAGCAATATAAATTTGTTTATGAAGCCAACTATGCTGGAGAGCCCATATCTTTAACCATGCCAGTGAAAAAGGGCGAATATATTTTCGATAAGTTTCCTCCATTTTTTGATGGCTTATTGCCCGAAGGAGTAATGTTAGAAGGCCTAGTGCGAAGATTAAAAATTGATAGCAATGATCTTTTTGCACAACTTATGGCAGTAGGGCGCGATATGGTAGGCGCTGTAACAGTTGAGGAAATATTATGAACAGATGTCCTATCACCTATGAAGAGTGCGGCAAAAAAAAGTATTCAAAAAAAGGGTTGAAACTTTTGTCTCCAAGCCTTTTGGAGCTAAAGGATTTTCCTTATTCTGCCAAAGAACAAATTGATGAAGCTATTGCCAGAGCTGAAAAAATGTCAATCCAGGGCATCCAGCCGAAATTGAGTGTTAGGCTTAATGTCAGGGAACAAACCTTTGAAATGGTTGACGCCGGAGGGAATTACATCATTAAGCCTCAACATGAACGTTATATTAATCTTCCCCAAAATGAAGACCTGACAATGAAGCTCGCAAAAACCGCGGGGATAGAAGTTCCTCTGCATGGAATGGTCTATTCAAAAGACCGCTCCTTGTCATATTTTGTTAAAAGATTTGACCGGCTATCTAAAAACAGGAAAGTTGCCCAAGAAGATTTTGCGCAGTTAGCGGGCATGAGCCGTCAGACAAAATATAATTATTCAATGGAAAAATTGGCAGGAATCATAGAATCTCGTTGTACTTTTCCGGCGATTGAAAAAATTAAATTATTCAAGCTGGTGCTTTTTAATTATCTGGTTGGAAATGAGGACATGCATTTGAAGAATTATTCCTTGATTAGCGTTGAAGGCAAGATCCAATTATCGCCGGCATATGACCTTATCAATACCACTATAGCCATAAAAGGAGCCTCTGAAGAAATCGCGCTTACTCTTGCGGGCAAAAAGAAAAATATTGGGAAAAAAGATCTTTTTGAATATTTTGCACGGCAAAGACTGGAGCTGAATGACATTTCTATAAATGGGGTCGTGAATGATTTGCGTGCGGGGATGGAAAAATGGCGGGAGATAATAAAAAGCAGTTTTCTTTCTTCAGGGCAAAAAGAACAATACCTAAGCCTATGCAGAAAACGGAGCCTGTTTCTCCTAAATTTTTCTACTTGACCCCGAGATTTAATTACGTATAATGTATATAAATATGCGCTACTTAATCTGTTTATCTATCTGTTTATGCCTGTTATCTCTTCCGGGTTTTGCTAATAATCTCACAGTTCAAAATGTAACCCTGATCAATAAAAACGCCACCAGCCATACTTATGATATAAGGTTTGATGTATCCTGGGACAATTCTTGGTATATCAGCGGAGCGCCGACTTTGACTGCCAATTGGGATGCCGCCTGGCTATTTGCAAAATATTCAACGTATACAGGAGGCGCGTGGTCAGCCTGGACCCACTGTAAATTGCTGAATACAGGATACACCGCGCCTTCGGGTTCGCAAATGAGTTTTGGAACGGATGGAACCAATTTTACCGGAGCTTTTATTTATCGGGATTCAGCTAATACCGGTACGGTTAATTGGACAAACGCAGCCATAAGATGGGATTACGGGACCGATGGGGTAAGCGACGCGACACCTGTAAAAATAAAATTATTCGGGATTGAAATGGTCTATATTCCTGAAGGCACATTTAACCTGAATTCAGCTGCCAGCGCATCGATGTACAATGAGTTTTTTAGTAGTGGAGGTTCCATTACCCAAATAACCAGCGAAAATGCCCTTGATGAAGCTTCCATAAGATGGGCAAAAGATAGTACTCAAGGCGGCCAAGGAAATGACAATGGATCTTCTTATGGTTCCGATGCTTTGGGCGCCAGTTACCCCAAAGGTTACAATGATTTTTATACAATGAAATATGAAATTTCCCAAGGGCAATATGCAGATTTTTTAAATATGCTAACTTCTGCCCAAGCCTCTACTCGTTATCCCAATTACAACGGAAATACCCGTCACACGATTTCGGGAACCTGGCCCAATTATTCTGCTTCCCGCCCGGATCGCGTCTGTAATTTTATTAGTTGGGTGGATGTAACAGCTTATGCGGACTGGGCAAGCTTGCGTCCCATGACAGAACTGGAATTTGAAAAAATTTGTAGGGGGGGGCAATCTGTTGTTACGAATGAATATCCTTGGGGAGTAAATAGCATTGTTGCGGACGCGTCTCTGTCTATCAACGGAGCAGAAGACGGGACCGAGACCATTGATACAGATGTAAGCCTGGGAGCGGCTAATTATGGCAGTAATACTTTTTCAGGTGGGGATGGCGGAACCGGGCCTTTGCGCTGCGGCATTTTTGCTAAATCCGACACAACCAAAATAACTGCAGGCGCAGGTTATTATGGCGTCCTGGAAATGGCAGGAAGTGTCTATGAAAGAGGCGTAACTGTGGCTAAGATGGACCATACGGCGAGTGGTGGAGCTACGACCGAGGCAGGGTTATTCGATGGCAGCCATGGAAATGGAGCTTTGGACAGCAGCGGCAATCCAGATGTCTCAACCTGGCCGGGGACAGATGCGCTTGGCGCTGGTTTTTTCGGCGGCTGTTTTTCCTCTACTGCTTACATTCGCACATCTGATCGTACTGCTCGCGGCCTCACGCATAATTCACGGGCAGCTAGTAGTTACGGCGGCCGTTGCGCCAGGACAGCCCCATGATTTTTAAATTTACAAAAAAATATGCCAATTTATTGAGCGAAATCAAACAACGGATTCGTTCTGCTCAATATGAAGCATTGAGGACTGTTAATAAAAAATTGATAAGCCTTTATTGGGATATTGGGAAAATGATTTCTAATCGCCAACAAGGGAATAGTTGGGGTAAGGCAGTTGTTGAAAAACTTGCCACTGATCTGCGAAAAGAATTTCCTGGTGTACAAGGTTATTCTGTTCAGAACTTATGGTATATGCGTCAATTTTATCTAGAATATGACAAGAATGCAAAACTCCAACCATTGGTTGGAGAAATAAGCTGGGCCAAAAATGTTGTTATTATGAGTAAATGCAAGGATCTGCTTGAACGAGAATTTTATATCCGAATGACGAAAAAATTTGGTTGGACCAAAAATGTGCTTATCCATCAGATAGAGAATGAAACCTATAAAAAAACACTTTTAAATCAAACTAATTTTACCAAAACATTGCCGGACAAAATTCGCAATCAGGCAAAACTAGCTGTCAAGGATGAGTATACTTTTGATTTTCTTGAGCTTGGCGAGGAACATGGGGAATTAGAGCTAGAACGGGAGTTGATTTCTAAGATCAACCGTTTTTTGGCGGAGATGGGCGGAATGTTTGCATTTATGGGTAACCAATTCCGATTGGAAGTTGATGGAGATGAGTTTTTTATTGATTTGCTGCTTTACCATCGTTATCTTAAATGTTTAGTCGCGATTGAACTGAAAATCGGAGAGTTTAAGCCAGAATATGTTGGTAAAATGCAGTTTTATCTTGCGGCATTGGATAACCTGATCAATGTCAAAGGTGAAAATCCCTCCATTGGCATTATTATGTGCAAAGCAAAGAAGCGTACGGTAGTAGAGTATGCTCTGCGGCCGACGAATAAGCCCATAGGAGTAGCACAATATAAAATTGTTTCATCTTTGCCGGCGAATTTGAAAGGGCAGCTTCCAAGCCCCGGGCAAATTGAAAAATTATTAAGCGCAATATGAAAAAAAGCATGAGAAAGAATAAGGCCGTTACAACACAAAAAAAAGAATATGGCGGCCGTTGCGCCAGGACAGCCCCATGATTTTTAAATTTACAAAAAAATTATTGTTTTCCTTTTTTATTGTTTTAACCGTGCTTATTAGTAGTCCGGCTTTTGCCCTACACTACTTAGGCGGCAGCTATGACGGATACAGCTCTTCTAATTCTCCAAGTTTATCAGTAAGCAATTTTACCGCAGAAGCAGCTTCTTCTGCACAAATAAATTACACCTGGACGGACAATTCCACCAATGAAACCGGATTTCAAATAATAGACGGGAGCGGGAATATTAAAGTATCTGTAGCTGCAGATGCAGTTAGCGCATCCGAAACTGAGTTATCTGCAAACACGCAGTATACCAGAAAAGTGCAGGCCTACAATGGAGACGGAGCCGCAACATCAGATGCGGTTTCAAAATACACTTCAATAGAAGCAGCTTCTTCTGCGACGTGGGAGGGAGTTACCGAAACAAGCATAACGATCCATTCAGGAAATGCTTTATCGAATTTGACTTCCGGGAGTTCAGGGGTATATTTTGAAAATGTGACTGCAGGAACCAACAGCGGGTGGATACAAGATAACAGCTGGACATCCTCGGGATTAACTGCGAATACGGCTTATACGTTTAGGATAACCGCGCGCAACGGGGAAGGAATTATGACTACCACGCTGGAAGCGTCAAAGAGTACTGCGGAGATTCCTATACCTGTGGCGCCGACAAACTTTAATGCAGCGGCAGCATCAACGAGTTCATTCAGCTGCACGTGGACAGATAATTCAACCAATGAAAGCGGGTTTCAGATAATAGATGGAAGCGGGAATATCAAGGTGACTGCTGAAGCTGGCGCAACTAGTACATCCGAAGCTGGGTTATCTGCAAACACGCAGTATACCAGAAAAGTGCAGGCCTACAATGGCAGTGGAGCCGCAACATCAGAGGCAGTTTCAAAATACACATTAATAGAAGCAGCATCTTCTGCAACCTGGGAGGGAGTTACCGAGACAAGTATAACGATCCATTCAGGAAATGCTTTATCGAATTTGGCTTCCGGGAGTTCAGGGGTATATTTTGAAAATGTGACTGCAGGAACCAACAGCGGATGGATACAAGATAACAGCTGGACATCATCAGGATTAACGGCAAACACAGCTTATACGTTTAGGATAACCGGAAGGAATGGAGACGGGGTAATAACGACTACGCTTGAGGCATCAAAGACTGCAGCAACAATACCTACTCCCGCGGCGCCGACAAACTTTAATGCAGTGGCAGCATCAACGAGTTCATTCAGCTGCACTTGGACAGATAATTCAACCAATGAAAGCGGGTTTCGAGTAATAGACGGGAGCGGAAATATTAAAGTATCTGCAGCGGCAAATGCGGTTAGCGCATCCGAAACTGGGTTATCGGCGAACACGCAGTATGCCAGAAGCGTGCAGGCATACAATGACAGTGGAGCCGCTACATCAGATGCAGTTTCCAAATACACATTAATAGAAGCAGCTTCTTCTGCAACGTGGGAGGGAGTTACCGAGACAAGTATAACGATCCATTCAGGAAATGCTTTATCGAATTTGACTTCCGGGAGTTCTGGAATATATTTTGAAAATGTGACTGCAGGAACCAACAGCGGGTGGATACAAGATAACAGCTGGACATCATCAGGATTAACGGCAAACACAGCTTATACGTTTAGGATAACCGGAAGGAATGGAGACGGGGTAATAACAACTACGCTTGAGGCATCAAAGACTGCAGCAACTGTGGCTGCTCCTAATGTGCCGAGTGCGGAGGCATTCAGTAATATAACCAGCACAGTTATAAGGGCAAACTGGGGAGCCAACAGCAATCCTTCTAATACGCAGTATTATTGTGAAAACACAACTGCAGTAACAAATTCTGGATGGACAACGACGTTGAGTTGGGAAAGCACGTCTCTTATTCCTGAAAAAGAATATACATTTAAGGTAAAAGCAAAAGATACCAGCAGCAACGAGTCATCTTATACGAGTTTAGGTACTGCTGCAACCAGCAAAGCAGAGAGCATAGCTGATAGTGGTTTTGTGATAAATGGAACAAAGGTGATTAATAGCGACATAATCAGTGTCAAACCGAAACTGGCGATAAAAGTAGTTTCAACAAAAGCATTGGATGTAAGCACAATAAAAATATATGTAGATGATGTTTTGGTAACAGACGGGAGCGCTAACGAGGGCACTTATGATAGTTTTAGCGGAACAACAACAGATTTAACGATATTTTACACCCCTAAAACGGACTTGGAAACTGGTTCACATAAGATAAGTGTGGAAGTGCTGGATATAGATGGAACAATGTTCAGAATTGAGAAAAGCAATCTGAAAGTAATGGAAGCTATCCCTCAGATAGAAGGCAAACCGTTGAGTTATCCAAACCCATTCAATCCGCTAAAGGGGGATATGACAATATCGTATGTATTACAAAAGGAGTCAGATGTAATTATTTTCATATTTGATTCGAATGGAAAATTAGTATTTAAAAAAGAATTTCTGTCGGGAAATCAAGGGGGGAATGCCGGGTATAATGATCCAAAGTGGGATGGTAAAGACCTTTTTGGCAAAATGCTTGATAACGATATATATTTTATAAAAATATTGAATAAATCTGACAAAAGAGAGCTCGGAAAAATAAAAATAATGATATTGAAAGGAAATTAAGAACAGCCGTTAAAAAATGAAAAAAGCAAATTTAATAGCAATTATATTTATAATAATATTTCTGAATCTCCAAGCGGGGATTTTACAGGCGGCAGATGTAGGAGACATAGGTATGGGAGCAAGGTATGTAGGATTAGGAAGGGCGTACACAGCAATGGAAGGGGATGCCAGCAGTTTGCTAATAAATCCAGGAGCCATTGGATTAAGTTCCTCAAAGGAAGTATTAACGATGTACTCAAACATGCTCAATGAAGCAAGTTTTGGGGCGTTGTGCGTCTTGTTCCCAACAAATATAGGAGTGATAGGGATTGGCTATCTAAAGGAAGAAACAGGGGGGCTGGTAAATACAACATCAGACGAAACTACAGGCAGACCGAAAGAATTGGCGAGCTTTAGTTATGACAGCCAGTTATTGATCTTTGGTTTTGGGAGAAAGATAAATAAACACTTATCTGTTGGAGCTAATATAAATTTTTATAGTAAAGGCAGCGATCAGATAAGCGGAGGCAGAGGAACTGGCACTAGTTATGATATAGGGCTGTTATGGAATAGAGAGAAAGGGCAGAATATAGGGGTAAGCATACATAATGCTGCAGCTACCGGAATAAAATGGGGCAGCGGGATAACGGATGAGCAAAAATATGTTGTTAAAGCAGGGATAAAACAGGACATAAAGGATAACTTTTGTTTATTAATTGACACTGAAGCAGAAAAAAACAAGCCGACACTATTCAAAGGCGCCGTAGAGTGGAATTTAGTAAAAGCGCTTGCTCTGCGGTTCGGAGTGGAGCAGGAATATTTATCAGAATCCGACAGGTATATGAATTGGAGTGCTGGGGTAGGAATTGGAATGGGGGACATAAGATTTGATTATGCCTATTATTGTGATGCGCAGGTTACAAACAATTCAACTCATTTTGTGTCTATGTCGATAAAATTGCCAGAGGTAAAAAAACTGCCGCCAGCAATAAAGACTGAAGAAGAAATACGCAAATTGGCTGTAGCTAAAATAAAAGTTGACCATAAAGAAAGAGAAAGGAAAGCCCAATTATTGCTGGACAAGATCGAAAAGGAAAAAATGGATTTGAAGATGAAAGAAGAACGCCTTGAAAAAGAAAAAAAAGAGAGAATGGAAGAAGAAAGGTTGAATTTGATTGAAAAAGAAAAAGCGCAGGCTGAAGCAAGGAGAAGGGCCGAAGAGATAAAAGCCGAGGAGCAAGAGAAGGCATCTGCCGCAAAAAAAGAAGCTGCGGCCAAAGCAAGGGCTGAAGCAATCATCAAAGCAGAAAAGATTGAGAAGGAAAAACAAGCACAAATCGAGAAAGAAAAACAGATTCAATTGGCGATGAAAAGGATTGAAGAGGAAAAAATCTTGCAAAGAAAAAAAGAAGAGGAGCAATTGAAGCTAAAAGGAAAAGAAATGGTAAAAGCCCGGGTCGAGGAATTAGCGAAAGAAGAACAAGCCCGGAAAGAAAAGGAATTGCAGTCACAGATGTTATTGAATAAGCTGGAAAAGGAAAAAATTGCCCTAAAGCTTGAAAAAGAGAAGATGGAAAAGATGGAAAAAGAAAGAATAGCTCTCCTTGAAAAGATGAAAGCTAAAGAGGAAGCAATGAGGATTGCAGAAGAGCGAAAAGCAGAAGAAATAAGAAAGGCGATAGCCGCAAAAGCAGAGGAAGAAACCAGGATCAAGATCGAAGAAAAAACCAGGATAGAGCAAGAGCAAATAGAAAAAGAGAAAAAAATACAGCTTGAGAAGGAACGGCTGGTAAAATTGGAATTAGCGAAAATAGAAGAAGAAAAGCTTGCATTGGAATTGAAAGAAAAAGAAGAAGCCGCAATAAAAGTAAAAAAAGCTAAGGAGAAAATAGAAAAGCCAATGGAGGTTGAAGTTTCAAAAATTGAAACGGCAGAAGTTCCCCCAGAGAAATTAGAATACGAAGTGAAAAAAGGCGATACGCTTGAAAAGATTGCTAGAGTGTTTTTCGGAACAAGAAAAGCTGCGTATGATATCGCATATTATAATAATATATCAGACCCTGACAGGATCAGAATGGGAGATATCATAGAAATTCCGCCGCTTAGCATAAAGACATTTAAAGATGTAAATTCTTCTACAATTGGGTTTAGGCAGATATCATATTTAGGAGATTTAAATATTTTGCTTGGTTATCCAGATGGTACGTTTAAGCCCAAAAATATGATCAACCGGGTAGAATTTGTGACTATGATGGTGAAAACTTCGAAACCCTCGCCGCAAGAAGCACCAGAAGCCAATGAAGAAGAACTATTTATAGATGTGTCCGCAAACCACTGGGCGACTGATTATCTAAGAGAAGCAAAACACAGCGGCTGGATATTAGGTTATCCCGATGGTACGTTCAGGCCGATAAGCCTAATTTCAAGGTCAGAGGCGAATATGATACTCTATAGGATGAAAATCGAAGAAGAAATACAAGCGCTTAATCGGGCTGGAGTTGCGAAGTTTGTGTTCAAAAGAATCCAGAATTTAAAATCTGATCAGAAACCATCTCTGTAAAAAACTGTTCTTGGCGCCATTCGATAGGGAAGATGGGCGTCATTTTTTCTGTAATCATCAAGGTTTTTGCAAATCCATTTTTATATTATAACAAGAATTATTATGCTATAATATTTGTTGTTCTAATCCAAAATAGATTAAACACAGGAGGTGGAAAATGAAAAAAATAATTGCATTATTGATTATTGCTTCTGTTGGATTTATTCCAAGTCTTGCTTTTGCTCAAACCGTAAAAAAAGTTGTAAAACCTTCTGTTAAGAAAATTATAAAAAGTGAAGTTTTGGAAGATAAAGAGGTTAAAGCTAAGGGAGAAAAAGCGTTTGATAGAAATTTTGGGGTTGGAGGCCAATTTGGGTTAATGGGGTTGGGTATTAGCGCGAGATATAAACCTTTAAAAGAAATGCCGCAGCTTTCCGCCCAGGGCATATTGAGTTTTTGGAGCATTGGCGGGGGATCATCAACAGCATTTACCGGCAGGGCTTTGTATTCCCTTGTTTCTGCGGAAAATTTTGACTTCTATACCGGCGGCTCATTGGGGCTTTGGATGATTTCTTCCGGCGGACAAAGCGCAACTTCAATAGGTTTTGGAGCTATTACAGGCATAGAGTATTTTGTGGCGCCGCAATTCGGCCTAAACTTAGAAGCTGGTTTTATGGCGGTGTCGTTCCCGGGATGGTTTGCCGGTTACTCTGGATTAGTTTTTGGCTTAGGCGCAACTTATTATTTATAACTATCATACAATAGAGGTGATTTTTTAAATCACCTCTATATTATTTATTGTTTTACCCCCACCATGTCCATAGAACTTTCTAATCTTTTTTCCGTATAGCTGAAATTTCAATTTAATTCTAACGACATGTAAATATGTCAAGCCTTACCTCATCTTGTTCTGCATTGCGCAGTGCGAAGCAAAGACAGCTTTTGTCCCGCCGGCACCTTGCTCCAGAAAAATTAATAACTCAATCGCTTCATTCTGGAGAGTTCAATAAAATTTTGGGCGTAAGCGAGCCCTTGCAAATTGTTTCCCATGATAATATGTGCGGAGATCGCCATGTATATATTATTATTGATGGATTTACTTGTTCTCCTTACGCGACCGAAGCGAGGTTTTTTTATTTAGCAAAAGATAGCGACGGAAATGGTTTGTGGCAGGAAAAAAATATAAGATATCCCGGCGATTTGTCTGGTTTAGTACAGCTTATGGACTATCCAAATCCGTGGAGCTCAAGAAAAGGTTTTTTATATAGGCAAGTTAATAGGATTTTCCCAGCTGCTGGCAGGGTAGAAACAACAGACCTTGTTTTTAATGAAAACAATTGGCAGGCCGGAGCTGAAAAGCATTCCCAAAATTTAGTTCAAACTAGAAATTACATGCCTTTTGTTTTTCATGCAATTGATCAAGAAGTATGCAATATGATTAATAATGAAGGAGGCGGATTTTCTGATTATGCTAAATCCCCATTATTTGTTAACTATACAAGAAGAGTCTTGTTGCAAGGCTTAGAATCTAAGCGCGAGTATGAACTTTTTCTTAAATTTGGCCCATCCGTATCAATGGAAATTTTTGCAAGGAAAGTCTTAGGCCTTTTTAATATATTCCCTCCGCCTGCTCATCTGTCTGCAATTGATCCCTATTATGTTTGGATAGAAAAAATTGACGGAGATCGACTGCGGCATCCCTGGTTTGATCTGGATAAAGAATTTTTTTATAGGGTAATCGAGGAAAGAACGGATGTTTCGTATTATACGCTGGGTAATTTGTGTTTATTGGGAGTGCTGGGCTTGTCTGACATGCATGGCGAAAATATTTTTTTCTCTCCTGCTGGAGAAGCAATCCCAATTGACTTTGAGACGTTTTGCAGCAGAGAGAATAAAGAGATTTTTGCTTTAATCAAAAAAGATCCCCGAGCTAGCGCAGAATTTATTCTTCAGGAGATTTGGGATAGCATATCTATGGCAACGACAAACCTTCCTGTTTATTCCATGTTTCATTGTTTGCCAGAGAAATTGAATGCTGCCTTTGCCATGGGCCTGCGGGATATGTTCAATTATTTAATAAAAGAACCGGATTTGCTTTCTTCTCAAATTGCAGGAATATTGAGTGCTTGGGGAAGTGATGAATTATATTCTCGAGCACTCTTTAGGAATACTACTTCTTATTTTTATAATAATGGGGGCATTGCTCCTAATTATAGTTTTCTTCGTTATCCTGAAGAAATCAGCCGGCATTTTGGGGAAAGACTGGAAATGGTACAAGATGCATCTTCTCTTGGTTTTGAATTTTGGGGCGGGAATTATGATGAGGGGATAAAAATAACTCATACATATATATAGAAGCACAAATCGCATTCAAAAACCAGATCGTCGATAAAATATTAAAGGAGTGTTTATATGTGTTTAGAAATAGCTAGAATTGTTAGAAAGCTCCAACCTTTCTTTCCATTTGCAAACTATGGATATGCTGGCGCAATTCGCCAAGGCCGGTTGCAAGTAGAAGAAATAGGAGGGGCTCCCCGATTGAGCATAATATCCCCGCCAATTACCTACCCATCCTCAACTCTGCCTTCTTTTTATAGTTGTGATACTGCCAGCGAAATTTTGTTACATGAGGCGCGATGGCGTGGTTTAATTGCACAAAAAATAGAAGTAAATTTTCCCTATATTTCAAGTGCGGGAAACCAAGAAGAGATTATGCATAAGTTGGTTGTGGTTAGGGAAGAAGGAAACACTTATCTCGTTGGGTTAACTCCTTTTGATGTTCTTTTTGGCATATATCCTTTTAAAGAAAGAGCCGGCGATTTTTTGCCCCGGGTTTCTTCATCCTTAGAAGAACCCAGAACTTTGGTAATGAGAGAAAATCCTTCTTGGTCTTTGGAAGAATTTAATTTTCAAATGATGACTTTGCAAACAAGATTTTTGGATGGATGCAATACAGCATTATTAACTGCAGATTTAGGGATAGGCCGCATGAAGGGAGCCCTGGTAATCGCTTGTGTTAATCGGATGTTTAGGTTTAATGGGACGTTAGCCGTAGAAGGAGAAAGTGATTTTTTCTTATCCCTGCCAATTAATCAATTATCCTGCATTATTGAAAAAATGAGATTTTTTAATCAAGATCCCCTTTCTTCTCTTCTATTTTTATCGGAGAATAATCTATCAAGGAACGTAATGGGATTTTCTGATGGTCTTGCTGAACGGGCTACCCAAAGCTTAGCTTTTGATTCCTGGCCAATAACTGCTCAAGTTTTATATAAATTACCGATAGAACAGATTATGCAAATGCTTTTTTAGAATTAACGAGAGATGCTTGATGGAGCTCCAAATGAGCCGGCTAGTTCAAGGAATAAATCCTAATAGGGTCCTGGAAAAATTGGGACATTATATTCTGAAAGGGCAGGGGTGGCTGCTATAATGAAAATTGGGAAAATAATTGGATAACAATATTAAATTATATTGAGAAAGTTTTTAGGCCTTTATAGGGGATATTATTGAAAAATTATGGTATTGAAATAAAAAAATATTATGATATCAATTGCTGGCCAATCAGGATATATTAATCGCAGAAGTTTTTTAGCGCTTCTTAGTAAAGGTGCAGCTGCGGTTATGGTTGGAACAACTATGATTGCAACTAAAGGATGCACTCCTCCTGACCTGGATGATTATGGGGGCGCGCCGAGGGAAGAAATATTATCATATCTAAATAGAAACAGCCTCATTATCTATAAAACCCCTGGAGAAATAAACAAAAATAAGACTTTTTATAAATTAATTGATTGGGCAACCCATAATTTTGCTCACGAGAGCGGCAATGATGAAGAAAAGATTCAAAAAAGAATTACTCATTTTGGAACATCTATCCCAAATATTATGCAGCTTTTAGGGGAAACTGAAAAGGGCAGGTTAATTCCGGTTTCAGGTTGCTGGGGTTCGCGGCGGATTTTTCAGATTTTGAGTGAAAACCTCGGGGTATCAATAGAACTTATCACGGCAGTTGATGATGAAGGCCGTGATCATGCGGGAATCCTTTTTCCTGATCCGGAAATTGATGCAGGGTTTATCCATGCAGACGACGTCCATAGTTTTCTGCGTTCAATGCGGGGAAGGGAAGTTCCCATTACTGCAATCCCAATCCCATTGAAAAGCGCAAGAGAAATGTTAACAGGTATAGCCCCAATAAATACAAACTCGCTTAGAGCCTATGCGCTAGACTTTAAATATAGGTCAGACCATGGCCTTGCAATGTATATTAACGGTCTTGCAACATATACCGAAAATACAGATCCGTTTATTAGTTACATGAGTAAAATATTAAGCGAAAAGGAAATAAATGAACTAATTGCCTATTATAAGGCGGAAATTGAAATAGTCAGGGCGATTCTTAAACAAAACAAATTACCTTCAACAGACGGGCATGTAAATCGTTATATCTGGGAAAACTATTTAATCAATCCATCCTCCAAGTAAAAACTTATTTTGCCTGAAATTATTTCTACAGACTGCAGATAATTGGTTTAGGAGGACATGGGCAGGGTCAGAAAGCTTATGTTCAAAGCATGCAACCATACCATATACAAAGAAATTTAGCACACCAAAAAAGACCCTTATCCTATGACCCAAAACTAAGAAGGTCAGGCTCTTATTGTGTTTCTCAAACGACACAAATCCGTGCTCCAAAAGCGGAAATTGTTTCAGATCTATCTTTACTTTTCCAAACCATCGCATCACAGTTTCAAGGATCTTCTTCCTTTTTAAAAGCTTTTAGTTTTTTGACATTGATAACTCTAGCCGGCTTATCTTCTGGCTGCGGCTCCACCAGTATATTTCCTCAACCTTCAAAAGCATTAGAAAACTGTTCTGATCTAACCCTGCTTGGAAGAAAACATCCAAAAGACCAAGAAAATGAAGTTTCTGCAAATTATCCAGAATATCCTAATGGCATAGGAGCTGCAACATTCCTATTTAAAGTCGATCCATCTTTTGGCCCTCCTGTTGAAGCAAACTTATACAAAATCGAACAATTATATTATCGCGCAACCAACCTCCTGCCCATAGTATATTGGAGTAAGCATAAATGCCCTCTTGATCCTAATGGCACAGGCTATGCTGAACAACAAAAAAATGAAAAAGATAAATTCTCTATTTTGGTTCGCATTTATGATGCTTCGCAATTTTCATCCGCAACAATTGCCCAAACAATAAGTATTGTTTTTACTTATGGAGGATACGAAGACAAGGGAAAACAGCACCTATTATCAGAAATACTTTTTAATTTTGGGGGATTCCTCTTTGAAATGGATCCCGACAAAAACACTCCTGGAAAAATTTCTTTTTTTGCAACTGCAGCTCATGAAATCGGACACGGGCTGGCAGTTCCTCATATACCAAATAGTTTTATGGAAGCAACCACTAGACCAGGAGAATCATCAACGATTGTATTTCTAGATACTATCAAAAACATGCTTATACATATGTATGGCCAATATTGGAGATAGGTTTCTGATTTATACCAATTGCTAACCAGTTTCATAATATATCACCTATGTTATAATAATTTAAGGCAATGAAAATAATCAAAGATAAAATTTCAATCGAAGAATTAAAAGAAAGGGCCCAAAACAGATTGGGAGAGTTTGTTAAGGCTGTTGTTGATATTGAAAATGAAGTAATGGCAGTTGATGCTGAATTACATGCGGACGAAGAAGTTCTTTTGCTTCAAGAAGGGTCAAAACAAGACAATCTTTGGGGAATTAATATTTATCCTGAAATGAAAAAAGAAGAAAGAATCGAATTTGATTCAATGGTCAATATAAAACCGCATTTAGGCAACCGTAACCGGAGCATAAATGACAAAAAAATCCAAGAAAGAATTATCACTATTGTAGATAAGCTGGTAAAAGATGGTTTATCATAAAGAACTAGCCAACGGACGATGGGCAAAACTATCCTTTTGTGAACAAATGGCTAATGTTGGCAGTGAAGTAGGCCGGACAATTTCGTGGAGGAATAAAGGGAATAAAGAATATAGTGAAAGGGCTTTTGACCGAGCCTTGGAGCTTTTAGACTTAACCATTGCCAATGAAAAAGAGTTTTGCAGATTAAGAGAACTTTTACGTGTCAGGGAAACTCTGGTAGATTATTTCATGTATGACAATATCTACGGCTCTTCAGATGAAAAATGGGATAAATATTTTTTAGCCTTTAATTACGCTGCGAGATTGAATTAAACCCGGATTATTCATACTCTCCAGAAAAAAGCGAAATTTCGCCTGGTTTTTGTCGATATATATACGTGAGAGATTTTAGAACCAAAATGGAGAGTTTATGGTAAATAGAGTCCAAAATCCGGTGAAAACAACTTTCTGGAGCCGCTTAAAAGCTTCTGCCAGAAGGCATTCTTTTTCTCCTCGCTCTCCTTTGACTGAAAGATCTCATTTTTTACCGCCTAATAATTCCAGCCAATTTGAGGGCTTTTGGATTCCAGTGATTAACCCTTTTCAGCTTCAACCTATTGTTGAAGTTGGGCCTAATATCGTTTTCATGTCCAGCTTCAATGTTAGTGGGACAAAAGCTGAAAAAACTGCGCTACCTCGCCAACCGGCAAAAAAAAATCTTTCGCAAGAAACATCCACCATCTTTAAAAAAGCAACAGTTGATATCATTGCTGTTGCGGCGGTGGTAGTTCTCGCGAGCAGCGCTATTTTAAGTTTATTATCATTTGTTGGGTTGGCAATCGCATCCATTTCAATTGGTTTATGTACTCTTACTGTTTTAGGCGTGCTGATGTATTTAGGGGCATCGTTGATCAATCCTAACGGAAAAGAAAAAAACAAAACCATTGAAACAAGCGATCATAGCGGTAAAATCCTGGATTTAAGGATCAAGGCTAAAACAATTGACGGGCGCACTAAATATTTTTTTCTTACTGGTAAAGATCCAATTGGCAGAGGCGGATACTGCTCGGTCTATGAAGGATATGATCCGGAAGAAAATAAGAAAGTAATTGTAAAAGTATTAATTCCATCCGTGGGAGATAATGATCCGGCCGCTAAAAATAGATTAAGGCGAGAATTTGAAATAATGGCAACAATCAATCATCCCAGGATAGTTCGTTCTTTGGCTCAAGGAATGGTAAGGGAAGGCAATCAAAAGTTTTCCTTTATTGTGCTTGAATATATTGAGTCCCCAACCTTGTATGAATGTCTTCTTAAAGGCGGCTATTTCAGTCCAGTTGAAGCGATTAAAATAGCGATTCAAATCGTTGACGGGATGATGTTTCTAAATGAAAAAGGAATATTTCATCGCGACTTAAAACCGGGCAATATATTTTATTCCCGTAAAAATGGCATAAAGATTGGTGATTTTGGCTTGGCGAAATCCGTTGGTAGTGATGACCTTACAAAAACAGGATTAATCCCTGGAACAATAGAATATCAGTCTGCCAACAGTTCTCAATATGCGATGATGAGCAGAAAGGCAAGGGGAACCAGGGACGGAGAAGAACAAATCAAAAATCTTCTGTTTATCCGTGATCAATTCGCGTTTGGCGCGTTATTATATGAATTATTGACAGGGATAGGTGTAACTTTTCAAGGAGATACTGGCAATCCCCTTCAAATTAAGAGGGGCGATTCTTTTAACGCTTATTTACGCGATTATTTAAAATATACTGATATAAACATTTCTCAAGAAGAAAAAATAGCATTGGACAGAAAGTATCAACTAATAAAAATGTTATCTCTGAATGAGCTGGAAATTAAATTTCCCGATGATATATATAAATTTTTATCCCGCTGCGTGAATTTTGACGCTAGAAAATGTTTTCCGTCTTATAGAGATATGATGAATGCCCTTATTGTGCTTGAAAAAAAATATAAACACCAAGTGGTTCAAATTGTTGACAATGACTAATCATTACAAGACAATTATTTTGAGATCGGTTAGCAATGGGATTATTTTCTATGCCTTCTTTGTATTTTTTTTCTCATTCTTGAGCTTTAATTTTTTTCGGGGAAATTAAAAATTATTTGTCTATTTTATTTTGTAGCTAAATCGCATCTAGAATTTCATTAGTAAGTATCAGAAAAATGTACAAAGCGCATGATTATAAAGCCTCATATTTTACTTTTTGTCATGCTTTTAAGCCGCAGAAAAAGAGCGCCCTTGACGATATAAATATTATTGTGTTATAGTGAACAAGTTAAAGGTCGAGATATTTTGAGAGGAGAAAGATTAAATGAAGAGTATTTTTGTGGGTAACCTTGCTTGGACAGCTACAGACGCGGAATTAAGAGAAAAATTTTCGGAATTCGGGACTGTTTTAGACGCTAGGGTAATAACAGATAAAATGTCAGGAAAATCAAAAGGTTTTGGTTTTGTTGATATGGAAGACGATGGGGCGGAAAAAGCGATTGCCGGTTTATCGGGTTTTGAGTGGAACGGCCGCAAGTTAACAGTTAATGAAGCAAAGCCAAAAACCGGAAGATAATCACGCTCTTTGGATTTAAAAAGTAAAAGGTGTCTGTTTAAGAGACGCCTTTTTTTTTGGGATAAAAATGAAAGCTTATTTAGCATTAGAAGATGGGGTTGTGTTTGAAGGAAAAGCTTTTGGCTGCAAGGGTTTAAGCGAAGGCGAAATAGTCTTTAATACCTCAATGGCCGGATACCAGGAAATATTAACTGATCCATCCTATAAAGGGCAAATAATATGCATGACGTATCCCTTAATCGGAAATTATGGGATAAACACAGAGGATTTTGAATCCCTTCGTCCCCATTGTTCAGGATTTGTGGTAAAAGAATTAAGCGGGGTGGCTTCAAATTGGCGGGCGGGGGGGACTCTTAGTAGTTTTCTTAATAAGCATAAGATAATTGGCATAGAGGGAATTGATACGCGCGCCTTAACAAAGCATATCCGCGACCAAGGCGCCATGAAAGCGGTTATTTCCACGACAATTACAAATAAAACCAAATTAATTAAAATGGCGAAAGATTCTTTAGGATTAGTTGGCCGCGATTTGGTTAAAGAAGTGACCTGCAAAAAAGCCTACGAATTTAATAAGTCAGGGAAATACAAAGTCGCCGTTATTGACTGCGGCGCGAAATACAATATTATGCGCGAACTTGCAAAGCGCAATTGCAAGGTTAGGGTTTTTCCCGCGAATTCATCAGCAAAAGATATTCTTTCCTCAAAACCGGACGGATTAATGTTAAGCAATGGCCCTGGAGATCCGGCGGCTGTCACTTATGTTTGCCTGGGGCATCAAATGCTGGGCTTGGCGCTTGGAGGCAAAACTTATAAACTTAAATTTGGCCATCGGGGAGCCAACCAGCCGGTCATGAATTTATCCAATAGAAAAGTTGAAATCACCAGCCAAAACCATGGCTTTTGTGTTGACATTGATTCTATTGACAAGGATAAAGTAGAAATTACACATATAAATCTTAACGATAAAACACTTGAGGGCTTTCGGCATAAAAAATATCCCGTTTTTTGCGTCCAATATCATCCTGAAGCGAGTCCTGGGCCAAACGACAGCAAATATCTATTTGATGAATTTATCAAGCTTATGAAAGGATCTCATGCCTAAGCGGACTGATATAAAAAGCATATTGATCATTGGGTCTGGCCCGATAGTTATCGGCCAGGCATGTGAATTTGATTATTCCGGCGCGCAAGCGTGCAAAGCGCTAAAGGCTGAAGGATATAAAGTAATTTTAGTTAATTCCAATCCCGCTACCATCATGACCGATCCGGAAATGGCCGACCGGACATACATTGAGCCGATCATCCCTGAATTTGTTGAAAAAATAATTGAAAAGGAGAGACCGGACGCGGTGCTCCCGACCCTTGGCGGGCAGACGGCGCTTAATTGCGCGTTCCAGCTTGCCGAGATGGGAGTATTTAAAAAATATAATGTTGAAATGATCGGGGCAAACGCAGAGGTCATAAAAAAAGCGGAAGATCGGGAACTTTTTAAAAAGGCGATGCAAAAGATCGGACTTGACCTGCCAAAAAGCAAGAGGGCTCATTCGCTAAAAGAAGCAAAACAAGTTGCAAAAGAAATTGGATTTCCCTTGATAATTCGCCCGAGTTTTACCTTGGGGGGGACAGGGGGCGGCGCGGCATTTAATATCCAAGAATTTGAGACAATTGTCGAGCGCGGCCTGGAAGCTTCTATGCTTTCTGAGGTATTAATCGAGGAATCAGTTGCCGGCTGGAAAGAATTTGAAATGGAGGTAATGCGCGACCTGGCTGATAATGTAGTTATCATCTGCTCAATTGAGAATTTTGATCCAATGGGCGTGCATACCGGCGACAGTATCACAGTGGCGCCAGCCCAAACCTTAACCGATAAGGAATTTCAGCTAATGCGCGACGCTTCAATTGCCGTTATCAGGGAAATTGGGGTTGATACCGGAGGATCTAATATCCAGTTTGCCGTCCATCCCGATACCGGGCGCATGGTAATTATTGAAATGAACCCGAGGGTTTCACGCTCCTCAGCGCTTGCCAGCAAGGCAACCGGTTTTCCAATTGCTAAAATCGCGGCAAAGCTGGCGGTTGGCTATACCTTAGATGAAATTCCAAACGATATTACCCAGGTAACTCCCGCTTCTTTTGAGCCGACAATTGATTATTGCGTGGTCAAAATACCGCGATTTACTTTTGAAAAGTTTCCGGGAGCTGACCAAACCCTTACAATTTCCATGAAATCAGTTGGCGAAACAATGGCGATAGGGAGGACTTTTAAAGAAGCCCTGCAGAAAGGCTTAAGAGGGCTAGAAATAAGCGCGGCTGGATTTGACGATTTAAAATTTAAACCAACTGTTGCGGAATTAAATAATAAATTGAAATATCCTTGTGCCGAAAGGATTTTTTATCTTAAATATGCCATCAAATCCGGCATGAGCATTAATAAAATATATGATATTACCAAAATAGATAAGTGGTTTTTAAATAATCTCAAAGAAATAATAGAAGTTGAATCTTTTATCAAAAAAAACAAGAAAAAAATCTTAAAAAATCCAAGTATTATGCGCAAGGCAAAAGAGAATGGTTTTTCTGACATTCAAATTGCCAGACTAATTGGTTCTGATGAGGTTTCTGTTTATAGCGCCAGGGAAAAAATGGGACTTAAGGTTAGTTTTAAGCTGGTAGATACCTGCGCCGCAGAATTTCCTGCTTTTACTCCTTATTACTATTCAACCTATGAGCTTGAAGACGAATGCCGGGCTTGATATAATTAATTATAATAATGCAAAATCTTATTGATTTACTTAGAGAAATAGATGAAAAAAAAGCGCTTATTGACAAGGCCAGGCCTTTGCCGGTAGTTGTGCTTGATAAGTTGACTGAATACTTAAATTTGGAGTGGACATATAACAGCAACGCCATTGAGGGAAACACCATGACTAGGCAGGAGACAATGCTGATTCTTAAGGAAGGATTGACAATATCCGGCAAAAGCATGAGAGAACATTTAGAGGTGACCAACCATAAAAATGCCATAGATTATGTGGGGGAGATTTTGACAAAAGTCGAACCTGTCACCAAAGATGACATTAAAAAGATTCACACTCTAATTTTGGAAGGGATTGACAACAGGTATGCCGGAAAATACCGTGACGTAGAAGTTTATATTTCTGGTTCTACTTATCGGCCGCCCCGGCCTGATAAATTAACTGATTTAATGGGTCAGTTTTCATTATGGCTGGTTGAACGGCAGGATAAAAAGGACTTTCATCCGGTAAAGTTTGCCGCACAGGCGCATTTTAAACTGGTTGACATCCATCCTTTTGTTGATGGCAATGGCAGAACCGCCCGTCTTCTTATGAATTTGATTTTAATGAAGTACGGCTACCCTGTTGCTATTTTTGAATGCGAAGCAATAAAAAGAAGCAGCTATTATTCCGCATTAGATATAGGACACAAAGGAGATCTTGTTAATTTTGAAATAATGGTTGCCCAATATGTAAATGCTACGGCTGATAAGTATCTTGAATCTATACCTAGATGAAACTGGGTATGAGTTCAAGAATTGAGGCGGGAGCGTCTACGCGGCTTGTAAAATCTGCTTCAATTTCTTCAGTGTGTACTTGATATTGCCGCATAAGGTTAAGAATTTCTTCTTTATAGTCTTTTGCTCTTTTTAATGTGTCCAAATAGCCCTGATTGATAAATCCAACCAATTGGGAGCCGTTTTGAAGTTTAGCAACCATTCGGATAAAAACCGCTTCGTCTCCCTTGAGGATCGGATAAATATTTCCTGAAATAGTATCGCTATAGTCTAATAAAAACTCCCAATCGATCCTGAAGGAAAAACCCCCGTTATCAGCAAAAAACACATGCTTCATTTGGCAGTCTTTTGCTCCCAGCAAATATTCCACCGCTAATATCCCGCCGAATAAACGCATCCTTTGTTCAACTAATGAAGATTCTCCGTTTACAAATTCATCAAAAGCGATCATTTGAATTCCATTAGAAAAAAAGCCTTTACTTGAAAACATTATAAGTTTATGGGGGATATATTCGATCAGTTCAAAATCAAGATAAGGTTCAACATGATAAGTTGGCAGTCCCAGCAATTTAAAGGTTCCTGTGGCAATTTGATCCTTATCAATAATTGATTTGCCAACTGATTTTACTAGAATAGTTTTTTCTTTGCCGTCTTTAGCTAAAAGTAATTTAAATATAAAATTTTTGCCGGCAAAATCATAGCTTGACCAAGTTGACAATAAAAACTGCGCTTCTTTAATGGTAAATGCTTCCCCATTGAATACAATTTCTTTTTGAGATAATAATGAAAGCAGGTTATTCCATAACGCGTCATCTCTAAAATAGTTGTCAATATTGCTTATATTATTTGCGACAGCCGCTTGATATTCTATGTTGTTTTTACATTCAAGCGCAGTTGTCTTCTCTATATCAATAGCGCTTAAGCCGTACATTATGCAAATTGCCCTCGCAGTACCTTCAAGAAGATGTGTTTGTTTGATTAGGATTTCTATTTTATGTGTTGCCGCTTCAATGGTCAAAAAGAATGTTTTCATAAAATGCAATTCTAATTCTTTAAAATTATTTTCACTTGCCGGGACAAGGTTAAGAAATGTTTTAACTTGTTTAAGAAATAAGATAATAGAATTAATATATTTTTTATCCTCAAGATAAATATTATGGTGGCGATAGCAAAATTGATTGCCAAGCAAATCACATATACAGCGGGCAATAGTTGCTTTTATTGTCCGATAAGAATAGGGAGTTTTTTTTAATATACTTATTGCCAATTTGGAGAATTGTTGTTTTATTTCTTTTGAATAGAATAGGCTGCTGTGTGTGCGAATGATAGTTGCGACTAAATATTTATTTATTGCAGATTCAACCCGATCTCTTTTTGATTTATACAATCTGAGAATCGCAGCATCAATTTCATCTCCGTGGCTGAATCCTGAAAATAAATAGGATGTTCCCTTTTCGCCAAAATTGTTTTGGAGGGCGGCCAAATCCCTGGTTAAACCTGTTTCCCAATGGATGCTTGTTATCCCCAATGTTTTAATAGAAGCATTTATTGAGCTTCCAATTTTATCCAAAGCCTGATTTACTGCCTTATATTTTGCGCTAAAACACACTACTTTTGAAATGATTCCCATGGTTTGGTATCGTCGTAAAATAAGGGGAATTTCATTTTTCCAGCACTGAAAATGCACTGAAAAAAACCGCTCCTGAGGCCATGCAAATTATTTACAATTATTTTGTTAATTAATAGACTTATTTTCATTTAAATTAATTTCTCTTTTTCTCTTTCTTCTTTTGCCTTGATGCAAAAGAAGCCTGCCTGCCGGCAGGCAGGAAACAAGAAAAAATCAAGGCGGTTTCAAGCACGACCGCCCGACGCTTCGTTCGCTGAACGCTCACTCGCTTCGGCCTTTTCCCCACAGACACCCGCGACCCCTTTAACCCTGAACGGCTTAAAATGCCCTTCTCCTCCCAATATGAAACCACCGTAGAAACAGGAAAAAATTCAATCTTATAGATAAAAATAAAATATTAATATAAGTAAATGTGCCTTCAAGTCGGGGATTTCAAATGTGGTGGCGAGCCGTGAAGCGATTTGAGCATTTTTGGTTTAGGGGTTCATGGTGGCCAAAGGGCTCAAAAGCGAAACGGCGAGGGCATTTGAAGGCACTTGCTTTTTTTGTTGCTTTTTTGAGCAAGCAAAAAAGCAAAGAAGAAAAAAGGCTTTAGAAATTAATTAAAAGAAAACAGTTTTACATAATAATAAATATAGGACTCAAAAATTAGCTGCCATCGTGTGGCAAGTTTTCAACTTCATGATATAAAATAGCATCCACTTCGCGATCGGTTTTCCCACTTAGTAATTCATTGTGAATAACATTAATAATTTGTATAGTGCATTCTGCTGAGTGGTCCATGGATATATAAACCCAAGAAATTATCCTATTATAAAAGTTAATATATCTATCTGGATCGATCTTTTTTTCTTTTAGCTTTAGGATATTCCCTTCAAGTAGATGTACTTGGGCTTTAAACCAGTCAGGAGGATTAGCGCTGGCTTTTACTTGAGTTGGAATACTGGTGGAAAGATGAGTTGAGCTAACCTCTTCCTTTTGTAAAATTACTTCTTGATAGTTTGCGTAAGCCTGAACCAGAAAAGGAAAAATTGCAATGGGGTGATACCCCAAATCTTGCCTTTGTTCATCAAATCCAATTGCAAATAATCTTGCAATAGTATTTTCATCTATTCCCCTTTGCTTCAAGTTATCAACAAATCTATCAATAATATCTAGCCCTTCCATAAAACCTTCCGGTTTGCCTGCATAAACTTTTGCTAGGATAAGAATACTTGTTTCAAAGGTCTTTAAAACAGTTGTTGTCTGCGCCAGTCTTTGAATTGCAGCTTCGAATAATTCTGGATTATAATTAAATAATTCAACCGGCAAAACAGTCAGTAAAGTGCGGACTGCGAGTTTAAATCCTGCAGTTTTAATAAAAATGACTTCTGCCAATCTTAACCCTGTTTCAACTAATTGTTGGTTTTTAAAAAGTTGCAAGGGACCAAGATAATCATTAATTTCTTGCCCCCTTAAATTATATTCATTACTTACCATATCAGCAAAAAGAGCAAGCTTTAGTACGCATCGCCCAAATCCATCCCTATTGCGATATTGATCAGTTGAAAAGGGCTTTTCTATGTCTTCTAAAGCGGGTAGAACTTTATTTGGATTAATATGAATATCCGCGATAGTATTTCTCAAAACTGTTCTAGCAGATTGGGCAAAATCGCCAGTATTTTTAATTCTTTCGCTAATATCAAGCCAGTTTTCTGCAAACTTTACCATCCAGGGGAATATTTTATGTTTTGGTAAAGCCCCCCTTACCCATGCTTCTGCCCGATTTATGCCATTGCCCCCGTTTCCGCTACCTCCTGTGCCTAAAGTTCCTGTAGGAGTGGCTAATTTGGAAAAAGTTACGGATGAAACCATTTTAAATCCTCCTTAAAAGATTGATGATTAGTTGATAATGTCATAAGATCATCACTACTTTACTCTATCGGGCAATAACAAAAATAATTTCAGGCGATTTCGGCTTATGGGTCTACCTATATATCCCATAATAGTAAGGTTAAAATTGCAATTTTGGGCCAAATTAGCACGATATATCATATATGATAGTACCTTTATTATTGCTGGGAAGATACATAATTCATAGTTGGAAGGGGAAAGCGGTTGATCCAAATAAAAATAATGGCAAATCTCGTCCATCCAAACCGGTGAAGCGGATTTGTGAAAACAGTTATAAGCAAATTCCTCCGCTTGGCATTTTACAATCTTCTATTTATCAAGTACGGAAACCATTGAATATTTGCGCTATTTATCCTCTTTTAAGAAAAGACCTAAAAAGAAAGTACGCAATTCTTGTGATCGACTTGCAGCCTGGTTTTGTTAATTATAAAACTCACAGAAATAAGATTGATAAAATCATAGCTTCAATAAAGCAACAGCACAATAATCTTCCCATTGTATTTGTCCGTTATGTTGGAGAAGACAATGAGTTTGGGCCCATTTATCCGGAATTATATGAAGAAGTAGCATCTGTAAAAAATATAATGCGGATTGACAACCAAACAAACAACAATCCAAGAAGTAATTTATATTTTTATTCAAAAAATATGGATGGGGCGTTTGAATATCCCGGTGGAGATAAAAGAAGAGGGACATAGCATCTGTTCCTTAAAAGATTGGGGATTACCGACCTTATACTTTCAGGGGCGAATCAGAATGGGTGTGTTGCTGAAACTTTAAAGGACGCGAATAAGCTTGGATACAAAGTAATGACTTCTCCAGAACTTATCATGAATGGAAGGGATCCAAGCGCGCCTGTCCCCGCGATTTATTATAATTTGGGAAAAGTATTATTAAATATTTCACAATTAAATCATTTAGTCTCCAACAGGATCTTTCTTCCCTAATGTTGCGAAATCATTGATATTTATAATTGCATAATTGTTTGAAGGTCGATTGCAGGTTTGATATAATAAAGATTAAGAGGTGACTGTATGACAGGGAAAATAGGGTTTAAATCTATAGAGGGACAGCTGAATTTTTCGGCTGAAGTATGGAAGGAAGATCCAATGTATGTGGCTAAATGCAAAGAATTGAAAGTTGTCAGCCAGGGAGAAACCGCGGCTGAAGCTATTAATAATCTTGAGGAAGCGATTGCGCTTTATCTTGAAGATGAAAGCATTGAAAGGTTGATAGTCCCTTTAAAGTTTAGTTTCAACTTGGGGAAAATGGGAGTTTCTCGTTGACAAAGTATCCGGTTTTATCCGCCAGGGAAATTATAAGCGGCTTGAAAAGAATCGGATTTGAAATAGTTAAACAAAAAGGAAGCCATATCAAATTAAGCCGTCGGGTTGCGGACAGAAAAATAGTGACAATTGTGCCTAATCATAAAACCGTTATGCCTGGAACGCTTAAAGGAATTCTGGAATTAGCAGAAGTAGAATTGGAAGAATTTATAGGTAATTTATGATGTTCAACGTAGAAATATATATCTCGCTTAAAAAGACAGTTGCCGACCCGCAGGGAGCTACTATTAAGCATGCTTTGGAATCGCTTGGGCATAAAAACCTGCTCGATGTCCGCATGGGAAAATTCATTAAGATCAAGATCAATTCAAATGATAAATCCCAAGCCGAAAAACAGGCGGTTGATTTTTGCCAAAAACTTTTAGCCAACCCCGTGATTGAGGATTATTCAATTAAAATTGAAGAGGTAAAATAGAAAATGAAAGAGAAAAATTTCAATAATTTAATAAAAGATATTGTAAATAAAATTGTTAAGGGTTCTCAGCCGGAAAAAGTAATTTTGTTTGGGTCTGCAGTAAAACATTCGGCCAAAACAATTAATGATTTAGATTTTCTTGTTGTAAAAGCATCCAATCTTCGCCGTGATATTAGGGGGGAAGAAATAAAAAAATCCCTTACAGATGTGATATTCCCGATAGATATATTTGTATATACTCCAGAAGAATACAAAAAATTCAAAAACTTATCAGGGTCTTTTGTTAGCAAAATAGAAAAAACAGGAAAAACCCTATATGAATCCAAATGAATATGTTTATGAAAAAGCTAATGAATGGTTTGCAAAAGGGGATAATGACTTAAAAGCCGCAAGATTGATTCTTAATGATCACAATCCCCCCACTGATACTATCTGTTATCATTGCCAGCAGGCAGTTGAAAAATATTTAAAAGGGTTATTAACATTACATAAGATAGAATTTCTGAAAACCCATGACTTGGATTACTTGTATAAATTAATTATTAAAGTTGTTGATATAAATGCTATTAAAGAAGAGATATTATCTTTAAGCAAATATGCAATTGAAGCCAGGTATCCCGCGGATGTGCCTATTGTTTATTCAATTGAAGAAGCAAAAAGTGCACTAGAAAAAGCGGCCAATATATTGAAGCATATTAAATTAAATAAATAGTTTATTATTAAGAGTAGGAAAAAAAATGAAATTTGGAGTCGTTGTTTTTCCCGGTTCAAACTGCGATAGTGACTGCTACCATGTTATTTCTGACGTCATTAAACAACCGGTTGAGTACATTTGGCACAAAAATAAAAAGCTTGGCAATTATGATTGTTTAATTGTTCCCGGGGGGTTTAGCTATGGTGATTATTTAAGATGCGGCGCCATTGCCAGGTTCTCCCCGATCATGAAAGAAGTAATTGATTTCGCGAATTCCGGCGGACTGGTTATCGGCATTTGCAATGGGTTTCAAATCCTCCTTGAAGCTGGGCTCCTTCCGGGTGCTATGCTTAGGAATAAAAATCTCCACTTTATCTGCCGCTTTGTTAAGCTGAAAGTGGAAAATACAAACACGCCATTTACCTCAAAATATGACAGGGGACAAATTGTCCGCATCCCAATTGCCCATAACGAAGGCAATTATTTTATTGATGATGAAGGGCTGAAAGAACTGCAAAAAAACGACCAGATAATTTTTAGGTATCATGGCGAAAATCCTAACGGGGCGCTTGATAATATTGCCGGCATTGTTAATAAAAAACATAATGTGCTTGGCATGATGCCGCACCCGGAACGATCGTCTGAGAAAGAATTGGGCTCCGAAGACGGTTTGCCGATATTTAAGTCGATCGTAGCTTGGCTAGGGGAAAAATGATAAAACCCGAAATATATAAAGCGCTGGGGCTTGAAGATGTTGATTATCAAAGGATTGAAAATATCCTCGGCCGCGAGCCCACTTACACCGAGCTTGCCATGTATTCGGTAGAATGGTCAGAACACTGCGGGTATTCCTCTTCAAAAAAATACCTCAAGCTTTTTCCGCAAACCGGAAAATATGAAACATTGGTTGGCGAAGATTCCGGAGGGATAATTGTCGATGACATAGCAATTATTTTTAAAATGGAATCTCATAACCACCCTTCACAGGTTGAACCAAAGCAAGGGGCGGCAACAGGGGTGGGGGGCATAATTAGAGATATATTTACCGCCGGCGCCAGGCCTATTGCTTCTTTGAATTCCCTGCGTTTTGGTCCGTTATCAGACCCATATAACCGCTACCTTTTAGTGGGTGTGGTAGATGGGATTGCTTTTTACGGCAATTGCTTAGGTGTTCCGACTGTTGGCGGGGAAATATATTTTGATGAAAGTTATTCCGGCAATTGTTTGGTCAATGCGATGAGCATTGGGATTTGCAAAAGAAAAGAAGTCGTGCGCGCGCGGGCGCAGGGGATCGGCAATTCTATAATGTATGTCGGCTCAAGCACCGGGCGGGATGGAATTGGCGGGTGTTCGGTTTTGGCTTCCGCAGAATTTTGCGATGCAGAAGAAGAAAAGCGGCCAACTGTCCAGATCGGTGACCCATTTACCGAAAAGTGTTTGATTGAAGCAACGCTTGAAATTTTAGCTACCGGCCATGTTGTGGGAATAAAAGACATGGGGGCGGCGGGACTCACATGTTCAACTTCTGAAATGGCTGCGGCAGGTGGGGTGGGGATTGAAATAGATATAGCGGGCGTTCCCAGGCGCGAAGAAGGCATGCAGCCATATGAAGTTATGATGTCTGAATCGCAGGAGAGGATGCTGGTTTGCGTTAAGGCCGGCAAAGAAAAAGAGATAACTGAAATATTTGAAAAATGGGACCTTAACGCGGTAGTTATCGGCAAAGTAAATGATTCAAATGTTGTGACCGTAAAAGACAACGGTAAAATTGTTGCCGAAATGACTACCAGCTCATTAACTAACCCGCCGTTATTTGACCTGCCGTATAAAAGGCCTGATTATCTTGATGAAGTTAATAAATTAGATTTTAATAATATTCAAGCGCCAAAAGATTTAAATAGCGCCTTGCTGAAATTGATTTCTTGCCCAACCATTGCTAATAAAGCTTGGATTTATGAGCAATATGACCATATGGTTCAAACCAATACCTGCGTGCTTCCTGGCTCAGATGCCGCGGTGCTAAGGGTTAAGGGGATGAAAAAAGGGATTGCCGCGGTTTCTGACTGCAATAGCCGCTATTGTTTTCTGGATCCGTTTATCGGCGCGCAAATAGCAGTTGCCGAGGCCGCCAGGAACCTGGTTTGCTCAGGCGCTGATCCGGCGGCGGTTACCGACTGCCTTAATTTTGGCAATCCCAAAAAACCAGATAGGTTTTATTATTTTAAAAATTGTGTAGAGGGCATAATTTCCGCCTGCAAATCTTTTCAAACCGCGGTTGTGTCGGGCAATGTTTCTTTTTATAATGAAAGTCCCAAAGGGGCCATTAACCCTACTCCCACCATTGGCATGATTGGCATTCTAGAAGATATCAGCCACAGGATCACATCATATTTTAAAGATGAAGGGGATGCTGTTTTTTTGCTTGGCGAAACATTTGAAGAAATTGGCGGCAGTGAGTATCTTAAAGTCATTCATGGAGCGGTAAAAGGGCTTCCGCCGAAAGTTGACCTTGAAAAAGAAAAAAGGCTTCACGCGATGATGCTTGAAGCCATCAAATCCGGCATAATAAAGTCGGCTCATGATTGTTCGGAAGGCGGCTTGGGTACAACGATTGCGGAATGCTGTATTATCAACCAGGATAAAATGATTGGGGTGGAGATAAATATTAATTCTATCTTACGGCCTGATATATTATTGTTTTCCGAATCCCAATCCCGGATAATTATTTCCTGCGGGCAAAAAGACATTCAAAATATTATTTCTTTAGCAAAAAAGCATAATATCCCGGTAAATGAAATTGGCAGGGTGGGTGGGAGCAGGTTGGCGATAAAAGGTTTAATTGATTTGAGTGTTGATGATTTAAGCAAAAACTGGCGAACCGCTTTTAAATAGTTTAGAAATATTCTGAAATAATTCTTTTCAGTTCATTCTGGTCAATCAGCCAAACACTGCCAGCTTCGTTATTTGACGGGATCCCCGGCAAGCTCATAGTATTTATTTCATTTAAATTTGATTGCCTCATCGTATTAGCAAAAATGATAAATTCCTTGAGAGATAAACTGCTTTTAATGTTTTTTAAAATCAAACCGATAATAAACGGCGACTTAAAAAATGCCTGCGGAGTCGAAAGGGATTTGGTTAAGCTCTTAAAAAAGTTTTGCTGCCTGGCAATTCTTCCAATGTCGCCCTCAGCATCATGCCTAAAGCGGATATACCCCTCTGCCTGTTTGCCGGATAACTTTTGGCACCCTTTTTTAAGGTTAATATGTAAATCCTGCGCCCGGTCAACATAATACATATCTTTTTCAACATCTACCGGCACTCCGCCCAAAAGATCCACTAATTTTTTAAGTCCCTGGGTATTTATTATTATATGTTTATCAATTTTAACCCCGGTAATATTTGAAACTGTCTTTTTTGCCAAATCTATACCCCCAAAAACAAAAGCGGCATTGATTTTTGTATAATAATAGCCGGGTATCTCTACATAAGAATCGCGGGGGATTGAAAGGATATTTATCCTTCTCCTTAACGGTTCATAATGCAGGAGCATAATGGTATCGCTTCTACCGACCTCATAAGTAGAGCGTCCCGTTTCAGAATCAAAGGTAATATCTGTCCCCAGGATAAGAATATTTTCAGGAGTTTCAATAACAGCAAGTTTTAAAAAATCGGGGATTGATTTTGGCGAAAATAAATTCTGGTAAAGGTATCCTACGCCAAGAATGACAATTATGACAGCAGATAACCTAAGAAAGTCCGGCCTTCTTTTCATGTCTGCTTAATATATCCGATCGGGATCAGATACAGCGGCTCCTGGCAATAGGGCAGGGCTATGACTGCCATGACCACATCATCCCAGAACGATCCAACAGGGACAGCACCCAATCCAAGGGCTACAGACTGGAGCAAAATATTTTGCGCGGCATGACCGCCCTCCAGGGGGACATAGCGATCGGCGCGCAAGCCGTATTTTGCCCGGGATTTTTCAAAATCAGCGCAAACAATAACAATTATCCCTGCTTCGCCGACAAACTGCTGGCCCAAAGACGCACGCATAAGCGAAAGGCGCTTATCTCCTTTTAAATGAAGTTCAAGAGAATGACTTTCCGGCAAATAACGATAAACCCCTAAAGAATTTACAAGATATAATTCGAGCGGATAAATAGCTCCAGAAGAAGGGGCTGTCCTTAATCTCCAGGTGTTTTCCGTAATCCCCTGCGCCGCCCACAGCAATTGCGCGATTTGTTCATTGCTTAAAGGAGAATTATAAAACGATCGCTCCGAACGCCGATGATATAATGCTTCTTCCAAAGACATTTTACCGTTAGTTTTGGGCAGGGGGAGCTTAATTATTTCCTTTGCGAAAGCGCTTCCATTGATCAATAAAAATACAACCAACAAAAAAAGGAAACACTTTTTCATGAAAAAATTATATCATATAAAGAGGGCCTGAGCGAGGAATCTCAGGCCCTGCATTTATTTACTTATTAACTGGAACAGGAGCCTTGTCAAGCATTTGGATATTGTTTGCAACAATTTCGGTCCAATTTTGATTTTGTCCCTTTTTATCTTTGTAGGAACTAACCTTGATGCGTCCTTCTACTGCTACTAACCGTCCTTTTTTCAGGTAATCGCCGCATACTTTAGCCAATCCGCCCCAGGCAACGCAATTTAGAAAATCAGCAGAGTTTTCGCCTTTTTTATTGAAGCGGTTTACCGCCAATCTAAAATGAGCTACTGGTTTTTCATTGTTTGTATACCTAAGCTCGGGATCAGCAGTTAGCCGGCCTGTGAGGATAGTTGTGTTTAATGATGCCATTTTGTTCACCTCCTTTTATTTGATCAGAAGGCAAGCAATTAACAAGCCAGAAATATTAAATTACTGAGGATATTGCATCGACTGCGTTTGGTTCTTGGGTGCGCGGACAATTGATATTTATTTCTTTGTATTTTATTTCTTTAAAATTTGAAATGCATTTTGCGCTTAATCTTTGGCTTTCACATGAAGCTAAACCGTCGCCAAAGAAATGATACCAAGGTTTGCTTACAATTGATATATACTCAACATCTTTTGGGAGCGGCTTTGAGTTTAAGTCTTGTAAAAACCTAGAATTTGGCTTGATTGCTGAGGCGGCTTTTGATAATAATTTAATCCCCAAAAGATAAAAAATATAATCGAGCCCGGCAGCCAATAATGCTATAGAAAATAAAAAATACTTTTCGGTTGCCAAGGCGATAATTGAAGCAATAATTTCAACTAAAATTGGGGCATAGTTAAAAAACATTCCGAATGACCCCAAGTTTGGAGTCCCAATGGTTATTAATTTCAGGGTTTTATGGCTTTGAAAATTATCTGCCAAATATTTTCTCGCAGCCAACCCGCCTGATGAGTGGGCAACTAAGACAAAAGAATCGTTTTTGAATTGGTCAAGGAATTTGCCAAGCTCTAAAGCCTGCTCGGCAGGATCCCCAAACCGGTCGTTAAAGTTTACGGCAAAGCATTTGTGCCTGTTTTTAAGCGTTTCGATTGTGTTATTCCATGCGTTTTTGTCAGTTCCGGAGCCATGAATAAATATTATTTTCATACGATGCTTATTATAACATGCTTCTTGTTGCCCATTTAAAAATGTGTTAATCTGCGTTATGCCTTTGCCAATTGATTTATTTATTTTTGATTTTGACGGGACGCTGGCTGATTCAATCCCGGCGGCGGTTAAATCGATACAAGCAATGATTTTAGAGCTTGGTTTCGCCCCAAAAACAGATGAGGAAATATTTAAATTTGTGGGATATGGCGAGGTGCCGCTGGTTTCTGGAGCTATATCGAGCAAGGATCCAAAAGTTATTGAGCGGGCAATGAGGGTTTATTTTAAGCATTATTTAGATAATGGGATTAAAAACATTAAGCTTTACCCTGGCATAAAAGAAATACTTGAGTATTATAAGGATAAAGTAAAAATAATTATTTCAAACAAAAAAGATGAATTTATCAGGTTGATATTAACAGAAAAGGAAATAATTAAATGTTTTGATGAGATATTTGGCGGCGATAATGCCCCGTGTTTGAAACCGGATCCTTGCGTGATCATCAAAGCATTAAATAAGTACAAAATAAAAAAGGAAAAGGCTTTAATAGTGGGGGATATGACAATAGATGTTGAAACCGGCAGGAATGCCGGGATACGCACTTGCGCCGCAACCTATGGCTTTCAATCAAAAGATGAGCTGCTGCAGGCAAAGCCGGATTTTGTTATTGACGGCATCAGGGAGCTTGAGAAGTTATTTAATTAATTTGACAAAATTGCAGAAAGATTTCACATAAAACGCCCAATTAAGGTATAATGTTCCAATAATATAGAAAGGGAGAAAAATTATGGCTATGATTTGCGACGAATGTCACTTGAATCCGGCGACTGTCCATGTAACCAGGATTGTAAACGGGAAGAAAATCGTGAGGCATCTTTGCGCGGGATGCGCGGAAAAGCTTGGCTTTACTACGAATGAATTTGGCTTCCCGGGATTTTTTGAAATTCCGGATATTTTCGCCTCTCTTTTTAAGCGCAGGCAGGCAGACAGGATATACGATTATTTTTCAGAATCTGCTCAAAAAGTTATCCACCTCGCCAATGAAGAAGCAAAGAGGCTGTCGCACGACCACTTAACTGCCGAGCATTTGCTTTTGGGGCTTATAAAAGAAGAAGGATCAGCCTACAAAGTGCTTGAGGCGCTTGGAGTTAAAATAGTTGATATTTTTTCAGATATTGAATCCCTTATCGGCCACGGCGATAAACAGCCGAAAGAAATAACCCTTTCCCCAAGAGCCAAAAAAGTGCTGGAGCTTGCTTATAACGCGGCGCGCGAAATGGGTTTTAATTATGTCGGATCCGAACATATTTTATTGGGAATAATCAGGGAAGGCGAATCAATTGCCGCGCAATCCCTGCATAAGCGCAAAGTCACTTTTGAAAAAGCGGCAAAACAGATTTTAAGCGAATCGGAAAAAGCGCAAACGCCTCCGGATGATGTGCCGTCAGAATTTGAAGAAGAAGAAATGTTTGGTTTTCCCGGGTTTCAGCTTGGGGGGGGAATGCCTGGGACTGCAGTTGCCCAGCCCCCAAGAAAAGCGGCGCTTTCACAGTTTGGCAGGGATTTAACCCTTGATGCTAAAGAGGGGCGGCTTGATCCTGTTATCGACAGGGAAAAAGAAGTTGACCGCGTGATTCGCATTCTTTCGCGCCGAACCAAAAACAATCCGGCGCTGTTGGGAGATCCGGGTGTTGGGAAAACCGCGATTGTTGAAGGCCTTGCCCAAAGGATTATTAATGGGGATGTCCCGGAAATCCTTAAAGGAAAGCAGTTGATAGCGCTTGATCTTGGCGGCATGGTTGCGGGGACAAAATATCGCGGCGAATTTGAATCGCGGGTGAAAAAAGTATTGGACGAGATAATCGCTAAAAAACGCCAGATTATATTATTTATCGACGAACTGCACACTTTAGTGGGGGCGGGCGCGGCAGAAGGAGCCATTGACGCTGCCAACATGCTTAAGCCGGCGCTTGCGAGAGGAGAACTGCAGGTAATTGGCGCGACTACAATTGAAGAATACCGCAAATACATTGAAAAAGACGCGGCGCTTGAAAGGAGATTCCAGCCGGTAATGATAAATGAGCCGACCAAAGAATTGGCAATTGAAATATTAAAGGGGATCCGCGACCGGTATGAAGAGCACCACAGGGTAAAAATTCCGGATGCGGCAATTGAAGCGGCGGTTAATCTTTCAGACCGCTATATTTCTGACCGGTTTCTGCCTGACAAGGCAATTGATGTCATGGATGAGGCGGCGGCAAAGGTTAGACTCCGCTTAATTTCTCCCCCGAGAGAATTAAAAGAAGCGCAAAGAGCCCTGGAGCAGGTAAAAAAAGAAAAAGAAGAAGCTACCTCAAACCAAAAATATGAAAAAGCGGCTAAACTGCGCGACCAGATCAAAGAATCTGAAAATAAAGTAAAGGAAATGGAAGATAAATGGAAGCTAGAGCGGGGAAAAGGAGATTCTTTAAGCGTTGTCAAAGAAGATGATATTGCCGAAGTTGTTTCCGACTGGACCGGAATTCCGGTTGTAAAACTGACGGCCGCTGAAATGGAAAAGCTTTTAAAGATGGAAGAAACCCTTCATAAGAGAGTGATTGGGCAGGAAGAAGCGATTGACGCGATCGCGCAGGCGATAAGAAGGGGCAGAGCAGGGCTTAAAATGCCGGAGCGGCCGGTGGGATCATTTATTTTTGCCGGGCCAACCGGGGTCGGTAAAACTGAAGTTGCCAAAAGGCTGGCGGAATTTATGTTTGGCACTATTGAAGCAATGATCCGCATAGATATGTCAGAATATATGGAAAAGCACACCATTTCACGTTTAATCGGCGCGCCTCCCGGGTATGTTGGCTATGAGGAAGGCGGTACATTAACCGAAGCAGTGCGCCGCAAACCATATTCAGTGATTCTTTTTGACGAAGTAGAAAAAGCGCACCCGGATGTTTTTAATATTTTACTTCAGGTGCTTGAGGACGGGCGATTGACTGATTCCAAGGGGCACGTGGTGGATTTTAAAAATACGGTATTGATATTGACTACAAATGTCGGGCAGAGGATGATAATACAGCAGGGAGCAATCGGTTTTATGGCAAAATCCGATCGGGAAGCGACATATGAGCAAATGAAAAATACCGTTTTGGATGAAATGAAAAAAGAATTCCGCCCGGAGTTGTTAAATCGCGTAGATGAAATAATAGTTTTCCACACCCTAACCGATGAAGAGCTTAAGAAAATCGCGGCGCTGATGATCCTTGATGTCCAAAAACAAATGGAGAACCAGGATATGAAGATTATTTGCGGCGATGATGTGCAGAGCTTGATAGTAAAAGAAGGATATGACCCAAAATTCGGCGCCCGTCCTTTGCGCCGCGCGGTCCAGCGGTTTATTGAAAATCCCCTGAGCAATGAAATAATCCAGGGGAAATTTAAAGCCGGAGACGAGGTATCTGCCAAAATTGTTGATGGAAAAATGGTTTTTGAAAAAACCGGCAAAGTTGAGATTAAAAATAAAAAATCGGCAGATATTTCAAAGGAAACAGTTGCTGTAAAAAAAGGAACCGAGACCAAAGAAGTTGGCGGAGAAGAAAGGGAAAAGAGGGGGAGAAAGAAGGCTAGATAGCCGAATCCTGCGACTTTATGATATAATTTGACGTAGGTTTCAGGAGGTAAAACGTGGTTGAATTTAAGGTGATTTTAGAAAAAGAGAAAGATGGAGGATATTCAGTTCACTGCCCGGCAATTAAAGGGTGTCACTCCCAGGGCGATTCAATTGAAGAAGCTGTAAAAAACATCAAAGAAGCTATCGAAGGGTGCTTGGAAGCAATGAATGCTAAAGCCCTCAAAGTGAAGGAAAAATATCACCATCCTTTAATTAGAAATTTAAAGGTGGCAGTGAGTGGGGCATAAGTTTCCGCAAATTTCCGGTAGGGAATGCATTAAAGTCCTTGAGTGTTTTGGATGGATAGTTGACCGGATAAAAGGAAGTCATCATATCATGATTAAAGAAAATGAAAAAGCCAACCTTTCTATTCCAGTTCATGGAAATGCGCCGCTAAGACCAGGTTTGATAAGAGCTATTATAAGAGATGCTAATCTTAAACAAGAAGATTTTTTTAAAGTATATTTCGATTAATTATTATGAACGATTATTCCCCCTCTCAAATTGAACCAAAATGGCAAAAAGTTTGGGAAAAAGATAAGCTTTTTGAAGCATCAGATTCTTCAGAAAAGAAAAAATATTACAACTTAGTAATGTTCCCTTATCCCTCGGGAAACCTGCATATGGGGCATGTCCGCAACTACGCTATTGGGGATGTAATAGCCCGATATAAATCAATGAAGGGATTTAATGTCCTCCATCCTATTGGCTGGGATGCCTTTGGCATGCCCGCGGAAAATGCCGCCATAAAAAATCAAACACATCCTGAACTCTGGACGGACAAATGCATTGAAAGGATGAAAAAACAACTCAAACGACTTGGTATTTCATATGATTGGAGCCGCGAAGTCAATACCAGCAAACCGGAATATTATAAATGGACGCAATGGATGTTTCTCCTTATGTATGAAAGGGGATTGGCCTACCGCAAAAAAGCATCGGTCAACTGGTGCCCAAAATGCGAAACAGTCCTTGCTAACGAACAGGTAAAAGATGCCCGCTGCTGGAGATGCGAATCTCTTGTTGAAACGCGGGAACTTGAACAATGGTTTTTAAAAATTACCGATTATGCCGACCGTCTGCTTTTTGATATTGAAAAATTATCCGGCTGGCCGGAATCAGTTAAAATCATGCAGAGGAACTGGATTGGAAAAAGTGAAGGGCTGGAGATAAAATTCAAAATCCTCACCCCGTCCCTCACTTCGGTTGTAATTTATACTACTCGCCCTGATACTCTTTTTGGCGTAACATATATGGTTCTGGCGCCGGAAAATCCTTTGGCGCTGGAGCTTTCAAAGGGAACGCCGCAAGAAAAATCAGTCCTTGAATATATTAAAAAAGTCCAGCACGAGTTAACCCGCGAAAGGTCGATAAAATCCGCAAAAGATGGGGTATTTACCGGCGGCTTTGCGATAAATCCGGCAAATGGTGAAAAAGTCCCAATCTGGATAGCGGATTATGTTCTTATGGAATACGGCACAGGCGCAGTAATGGCAGTGCCTGCCCACGACCAGAGGGATTTTGAGTTTGCAAGGCAAAACAACCTTCCCATAATAGATAAGCCGCTTGATAACGAAATTGGCGATAAGCTTGTAAAAATGGGAGTGGCAGAACGCAAGGTTAATTATAAGCTCCGCGATTGGCTTATTTCCCGCCAAAGGTACTGGGGGGCGCCGATTCCAATTGTTTATTGTAATAATTGCGGGATCGTTCCGGTGCCAATAAAAGATTTACCGGTGCTTTTGCCGACAGAAGTTAAATTTTCAGTTGTAAAATGCCCAAAGTGCGGTATGAAGGCAAATCGGGAAACAGACACATTAGATACCTTTAATTGTTCTTCCTGGTATTATTTTCGCTACTGCGATCCGCACAACGAAAGCGAGCCCTTCAGCAAAGAAAAAGAAAAAACATGGATGGCGGTGGATCAATACATAGGCGGTATTGAACATGCCATACTGCATTTATTATATTCCCGCTTCTTTACAAAGGTATTATTTGATGCTGGCTACTCCCATGTTGACGAGCCGTTTACCAACCTTTTAACGCAGGGCATGGTAATAAAAGATGGCGCAAAGATGAGCAAATCAAAAGGAAATGTGGTTGATCCAGACTATATTATAGAAAAATACGGCGCCGATACTGCCAGGTTGTTTATTCTTTTTGCTTCTCCTCCCGAACGCGAACTTGAGTGGTCTGATGCCGGGGTAGAAGGATGCTTCCGCTTTTTAGGCCGGGTTTGGAGATTGGTTTCGTCAAAACCGGACGCCCAAGCTAAATGCGGGGTTGGTGTTGAACGGAAGCTTCATCAAACAATCAAGGGAGTGACTGAAGATATTGAAAAGTTTTCTTTTAACACCGCGATTGCAAAATTGATGGAGCTGGTTAATGCCCTTTATGAAGCAAAAGATGAAACAGTGAAAACAGTATTTGAAAATTTGCTAGTGATGCTTTCGCCTTTTGCTCCCCATATGGCTGAAGAGCTGTGGCGCCAGATTGGGAAAAACGAACCTGTTTGCAAACAGCCTTGGCCAGTATATGACCCAAAATTATTAATTGAATCGGAAATAACTTTGCCGGTCCAGGTCAACGGCCGCTTGCGCGATACGATTGTTGTTGCCGCTGATGCTGATGAAGAAACAATAAAAAAGAAAGCTTTGGAATCTGAAAAGATTAGAAACTTTATTGCCGGCAAAGAAATTGTAAAAACAATATTTATTCCAAATAAAATGATAAGTTTTGTTGTCAAGTGAAAAGTATTATCGATTCCATACTTCCGCAAATCAGAAAACCTGCCCGCTATATCGGCAATGAGTTGAATTCAATACACAAGGACTGGGAACCAGTTAGACTTCGCGTATTGCTTGCTTATCCCGATCTTTACGAGGTTGGCATGTCCAATCTTGGCATACAAATACTTTATCATATACTTAATTTAAAGGATGATGTTTTGGCGGAAAGAGTTTTTGCTCCCGCGCAGGACATGGAAGAAAAACTTAAAGAAAATAATATCCCACTTTTTTCACTTGAATCTTGGACGCCTGCCGATAAATTTGATTTAATCGGTTTTTCCCTGGGACACGAGCTCACGTATACAAATCTGTTAAACATGCTCGCCCTGTCAAAAATTCCCCTGCGGTCTAAGGATAGGACAAACGACCACCCTCTAGTTTTTGCCGGCGGCCCCTGTGCCATGAATCCATCCCCAATCGAGGACTTTATTGACTTTTTTGTGATAGGAGAAGGAGAAGAAGTTATTTTAGAAATAGCCGAATTAATTGCAGGCATGAAATCTGAAAACAAAGATTTGAAATTAGAAAAATTGTCAAAAACTCCGGGAATTTATGTCCCTTCAATCGGTAATAAAACCACAAAAAGATATGTAAAGGATTTTAATAGTGTGCCATACCCAACAAAGCCAATTGTCCCGTTTATCTCGGCAATCCATGATAGGGCGGTGGTTGAAATAATGCGGGGATGCAAGCATATGTGCAAATTTTGCAGCGCTTGCATAGGATACAACCCGGTGCGGATGAAAAAACCAGAAAAAGTAATTGAGCTAGCGCTTGAGATATTAAAAAATACAGGATATGAGGATTTGTCGTTGATTTCCCTTTCTTCATCTGATTATACGCAAATTGAAGAAGTGGCCAAATTTCTTGCAAAAAAAATTGAGCCGAATAAAGTCAGCCTTTCCCTGCCTTCCCTGCGCCTTGATTCTTTTAGCCTGAAGCTGGCAAAAGAGATACAAAGGGTGCGCCCGACGTCTGTTACCATGGCGCCTGAAGCCGGTACCCAGCGCTTGCGGGATGTAGTAGGCAAAAAATTATCCAAGCAGGATATTATTGAAGGAGCAAGAGCCGCATTTTCTGAAGGCATTACCAATCTAAAGCTTTACTTTATGATAGGGCTTCCAACCGAGACGTTTACAGATATTGAAGCAATCGCGGAATTGGCGAGAAAAGTTTCAGGAATCGGGAGGGAATATTCGCAAAGGGCGCATGTGACTGCTTCTGTATCCACTTTTATCCCAAAACCGCATACGCCTTTTGAAAGGGAAAGGCAGATTTCATTAGAAGAAATAATAGAAAGGCAAAAATACCTGAAGCAAAACTTAAAAGGCAGAGGGCTTGAGTTGCGCTGGCACGATGCTAAAACCAGTATTCTTGAGGGAGCATTTTCAAGAGGCGATAAAAAACTTTCAGAAGTTATTGAAAAGGCGTATTTGCTTGGCGCCCGTTTTGACGCTTGGTCAGAATATTTTAAATTTGAGATATGGGAGCAGGCGTTTAATGAATGCGGATCGAGCATGAACAGTTATTTGGAAGAGATAGATGAAAAAAAGGAATTACCATGGGCAAAGATAACCTTAAGATAAAAATTACATATGAAAAAGGGGAAGAGATAAAATATATCTCCCACCTTGACCATATGCGAGTGCTTGAGAGGGCTATTAGGCGAGCCGAACTGCCGATAGCTTATTCCCAGGGGTTTAACCCGAGGATGCAGATTTCTTATAAAACCAGAGCTTTAAAAGTTGGAGAAACATCTTCTGAGTGCGCGGCAGAATTAAGCTTTGTTGAAAAAATATCCCCCCAGGATTTACTTAGCAAATTAAATAAGACATTACCACAAGGCATGAAAATAATCTCCGCGGAATAGAGATGTTTTTTTACTAGGTGAAATTTTCCTATATTTATTAAGAAAACCATATAGGTTATAAATATGAGTAATTCTTTATTAGTTATCGGCCAGCCAATGACAAGGGCTGAGTTTAAATTTAAACAACTTAAACTGATGGCAAATCAGCCGCCTATAGTTCATGAAATCAACGGATATTTAAATAAAATTATTGGGCCTTTCCAGGAGAAAATTGAAGAAATCACAACAGTAGGCAGCTTTAAATTTTTTCCTCGGGTTTGCGGCATTTCTGGCGCATTGTTGGGGGTTCTTTTAGGGCTTGAGTTTCAACTTAGCAACTTAAAGCTTATGGCGGCTAAAGTAGAGAACAATTATTTTTTAGGTGAAGGCATAAAAATAGATAATTTTTACTATCATTTTTTAGAACACCAATTGGGTGATGGCCGATCAGTTTATATCAGCCCGACTTTTGGAGCAAATTTATGCGCTTCATTTTTTGGGGAAAAATACACAATATTGACTTTTAGGGAAGATAATCCGGGGCTAAGGCCGACAAAGGAATTTTCTAATTGGTATAGAGAAATGGGACTATATAAGTTTTATTTAGCCCTGGCTTTGACGCCTGCTGAGCTTCAAGGATTTGGCTGTTCTCTAGATCAACATCCAGCAGATGATAAATGGAGAAAAAGCGTAGAAAAATATTGGGGAAAATTGGCTGCCGATCAGTTTTTTAGCGGTTATCACAATGTTTCGGTTGATAGAGCGTTGGAAATTGTAAACAATTACACGAGAAATTAGGAAAAAAAAGGAGAAATTATGGATATTTCAGGTACAAACAGAATTCCAAACACAGGTTCATTATCACTAGGCGGACAAATTCATTCATATACAAGGGATCAATTAATAACAAAAAGAAGCAGTGTGCCAAACATAAATCTGTTATTATCAATGGCTAGATTGTCGGGTATTAATATAATTGGGGCGGAATTAAAAGATGTGGTGCTGCAGTTAGTGGGTAAAAAATTACGCGTAAATATTGTTAATGGCGATATTAAGCATGCGCTTTTGGGTTTTAAGCCCGATGATAAAGGGAATATTTCTCTTTCTATCCCCAAGTCAATAAAAGTGAATGGACCCGTGGCAGGGGCAGCTACTATGGAAGTAGCTGGTATAGCATTTGGCAGGATAGCAAGGATTAGGATATATAGGAGCGAACTTCCGCTAACCGAAGTAAGTGTTGATGTTTTAAAATGCGGATCTGCTCCCATTCAGCGCAAAAGAGAGGAAATCAAAGAAATAGATAAGGTAATTAGGTCAATTAATGGGGCTTGGGAAAGAGCCAAGAAAGCTTTTATTGAAGGAAGAATTGACGAAGAAAAACTGGATGGAATAGTATTGGGAATCAATATTAAAATATGCTCAGCTCGGAAAAAAGAGCTTTCAAGCGGAATAAAGAACCTTTTGGAAAGGCGTACTGCAATTGTTTTGCGCGGAGTTGAAATAAAGATTATAAAGGAAAGGGAAGAAATATCAGACCAAAGGCCTGATTTTGAAGGACCAAGAAAAGTCCAAATTATAATAGAAGAAAGGGATCTATGTAGTTTGGGGATAGATGTTTATGGAAGGCTCATTGAATAAGCGCTTGGTAACTCAATGCGGGTATTTGACAATTTTAGCGATTTTTTGTATAATTTATAAGATATGTACGCAATAATCGAATCAGGCAATAAGCAGTATAAAGTAAATAAAGGCGATATTATTGATGTTGAATTACTCAGTAAATCTCCTGAAGAAAAAATTGTATTTGATAAGGTGCTGTTGATTTCCGCGGATGATAAAATTGAAATCGGTATGCCTTATCTTACCCAGGCAAAAGTAGAGGCCAAAGTGCTTAAGGAATATAAAGACAAAAAAGTTATCAGCTATAAGTACCGCCATAAAACAAATTACCATAAAAAGAAAGGGCATCGCCAGAATTATACCCAGGTTGTAATAGAGGAGGTTTCTCTCTAGTGGCACACAAAAAAGCAGGCAGTACAAGCCGAAACGGCAGGGACTCCAATTCCCAAAGGCTTGGAGTAAAGACCTACGGCGGACAATTTGTCCCGGCCGGCTCAATAATTTTACGGCAAAAAGGGACAAGGTTTTATCCCGGCAAAAATGTCGGGCTTGGGTCTGACCACACGCTTTTTGCCACCATTTCCGGAATTGTGACTTTTGAATCCAGAAAACGAGTATCTGTTTTACCTGCCGCCTAATTTCTGCTAAAATACTGGCAAATGGCCAATTACAAAACTGTTGTCGTAAAAATAGGATCCTCCACTTTAACAACCAAAGAAGGCAAGCTGGACATCGCAAACCTTTTCCGCTTAGTATCAGAATTTAAAGAGATAATAAAAAATAATATCAAGCTCATCATTGTCACTTCAGGTGCGGTGGCGACTGGCGCAGAAAAATTAAATTTAAAATCAAAACCAAAATCAATTCCTGAAAAGCAAGCGGCGGCGGCAATAGGCCAGTCAATCCTGATGCGGCAATACGAAAAGGCCTTTGAATCCTACGGCATCACGGTTGCCCAAATCCTTTTGACTCGCGATGCTATTGAAAACAAAGAACGGTATCTTAACGCCAGAAACACACTTACCAAACTGCTTGAAGAAAATGTTGTTCCTATCGTCAACGAAAATGACACAGTGGCGGTAGAAGAGATTAAATTCGGGGACAACGACAACCTTTCTGCGATGGTTGCGGAGCTTATTAAAGCTAATTTGCTTCTCCTATTAACCGATGTTGACGGGTTCTATATGAAAACTGATGAAGGGGTGGAGTTCAAAGCGGACGTGATCGAAGAGATTGATCAAAAGGTGACCGCCGCGGCCGGCCATTCTGCCACCCGGGTCGGGACCGGCGGGATGGCGACCAAAATTGAAGCGGCAAAGATATGTCTTAAAGCTAAAATTCCAATGGTTATCGCCCACGGCAGGATGCAAGGGGTTATAAATAAGATTGTTAACGGTGAAAATGTCGGCACAATGTTTCTGCCGAAAGGAAAATAAGATGAACGAAGTATTAGAAAAAGCGCAGGCGGCGAAATTTGCTTCAAGAAAATTGGCGAATGTCCCTGCAAAAATAAAAGATGACGCGCTTTCTAGCATTGCTTCCCAGCTTGAAAAAAACGCGAAAGATATTATTGAATCAAATTCAATTGACCTTGAAGCCGGAGAAAAAAAAGGATTGTCCAAGGGCTTGCTTGATAGGTTGGCTTTGGATGGCAGCCGTATTAAGGGAATGGTGGAGGGGCTTTATACCATAAAAAATTTAGCCGACCCGATAGGGGAAATTATTTCAGAATGGCGGCGGCCTAACGGTTTAAAAATCAAAAAAGTGAGAGTGCCGCTTGGGGTGGTTGGAATAATTTATGAGGCAAGGCCGAATGTGACAGTTGATTCGGCGGCATTATGTTTAAAATCAGGCAATGCAGTAATCCTGCGCGGCGGCACGGACGCCATCAATTCAAATATCATGCTTACAAAAATTATTCGCGAGGCGGCATATAAGGCCGGCATTCCCGACGGCTCAATCCAGTTGATTGAGGATACCTCCCGCGATTCCGCTGAATATTTTATGAAGCTAAGGGAATATATCGATGTGCTTATCCCTCGCGGAGGAAAAAGTTTAATCCAAACGGTTGTGCAAAAATCGTTGATCCCGACAATTGAAACAGGGGAGGGGAATTGCCACGCCTATGTTGAAAAAACGGCGGATTTAAAAATGGCGGCGGAAATAGTTTTAAACGCCAAGTGTTCCCGCCCGTCAGTTTGTAACGCTGTTGAATCTTTGCTGGTTGATGAAGCTATTGCGGCAAAGTTTTTACCGATGATATATGCCCGGCTAAGAAATGCCAATGTTGAAATACGCGGCGATGAAAAAGCGCTTGCGGTGGATAAAACAATCAAGCTGGCAGTTGAAGATGATTGGTCGACGGAATTTTTATCGCTTGTGCTCGCGGTTAAGGTTGTAAAAGGGGTTGAGGACGCGGTTGAGCATATTAATAAATATGGAACAAAACATTCTGAAACGATTATTACAAAAGATAAAGTTTCAGCCAAATATTTTACAAACAATGTTGATGCGGCGGCGGTTTATGTAAACGCGTCAACCAGATTTACCGATGGTTTCGAGTTTGGCTTTGGCGCGGAAATAGGTATTTCTACCCAAAAGCTGCATGCTAGGGGGCCGATGGGGCTAAAAGAACTTACCTCATATAAGTATGTTATTTCCGGAGCCGGACAAGTTAGGGCGGTATGAAAAGGATTGGGATACTTGGCGGGACGTTTAACCCAATACACAACGGACATCTTGCTTTAGCGGCCGCGGCAAAAGAAGAATTCGCGCTGTCTGAAATAATTTTTATGCCATCGGGTAACCCTCCCCATAAAAACATTGATAAAGTAGTTGATAAAGAACACCGTTATGACATGGTTAAATTGGCCATCAAGAATAAAAAGGATTTTTCCCCATCAAGACTAGAACTGGACCGTGAGGGTTTTTCCTACGCGGTTGACACGTTTAACGACCTTAAGAAAAAATATAAAAGAAAAGTAAAATTGTTTTATATCATGGGGCTTGATTCGATTAATGAAATATTGAGCTGGAAAAAGCCGCTTGAGCTTTTTACGTTATGCGAGTTTATCGTTGGCACCAGGCCGGGGACAAAGGTCAGGACATTTAAGCGTTTGGTAAAATTTCCGCCGCTTGAAAAAGAGGTGGATAAAATCCATTTAATGGAGCTTAAAGAAGATATTTCATCCTCGGATATCAGAAAAAAGATTAAAGATGGGAAATCGGTTTTAAAAGTTGTGCCCAAGACGGTGCTTAATTATATAAGAAAGGAAGGTCTTTATGATACCTAACGCGGAAAAAACAGTTTTTGTAAATGGGCTAAAGATAATAACCGAGAGCATTCCCAGCGTGCGGTCAGCGGCTTTTGGGATAATGGTGGGGGCGGGATCGGGCGATGAGCTTGATGATGAAGCAGGACTGACGCATTTTATCGAGCATATGGCATTTAAGGGAACGCCAAAAAGATCGGCCTTTCAGATCGCGGAAGCATTGGATGAAGTGGGCGGAAAATTCAACGCTTACACCAGCAAAGAGCAAACAATGTATTACGCGGTTGTATTGGATAAGCATTTAGATAAAGCAATAGATGTTGTTTCTGACATATTTATTAATCCGTTGCTGAAAAAAGAAGATATTGATATGGAAAAGGGCGTGATCCTTGAAGAAATCAATATGTATGAAGACACTCCCGACGAGCTAATCCATGATCTTTTTGCCGAAACCATCCTCCACGGCCATCCGCTTGGCTTGCCAACAATTGGCAGTAAAGAAAGCATTCGCGGGTTTGGAAGAGATTCATTTGTTAAATACCGCGAACGGCTTTATCGGCCGGACAATGTAATTGTTTCGGCCGCGGGCAACCTTGAACATAAAAAAGTTGTTGAGATGGTAGGGGAGCAGTTTAAAATGTTTTCCGGCAAAAGGGATAAAAAAATCCAGCCGGAGCCAAAAATTAACGGCGAGATCAAGGTAAAAAATAAAAAAACCGAACAGATACACCTTTGCCTTGGGGTTAAAGGGTTATCCCAGATTGATGATAACCGCTATACTTTTTCACTGATGGATTCGATTTTAGGCGGATCGATGAGTTCCCGCCTTTTCCAGGAAGTAAGGGAAAAACGTGGATTGGCTTATGCGGTTTATTCAACCAGCTCTCCGTTCCGCGATTTTGGTATTTTTTATGTGTATGCCGGCACCGAAAAGAAAAATCTTGAGCAGGTAATTGAGCTTATATTAAAAGAATTTACTAAAATGAAAAAGCAGGGGCTGACGCAGAAAGAGTTTGAAAGGGCCAAAGAACACCATAAAGGGACAATGGTAATAGGGCTTGAATCAACTTTATCCAGGATGAGCTATATAACAAAATCAATGTTTTATTATGACAGGGTTATAACTATTGAGGAATTATTTGAAAAAATTGATAAAGTATCACTTGATGATATTATCAAACTTGCAGAAAATATCTTCCAAGAAAAATACCTTACCCTGACTATAATCGGAGACATAAAAGAATCCCCGGTAAAAAAGCTTAGCTGCTAGGACGCCCCCCAAAAATAAAGGTACAGGCGAACGGATTGTATTACCTCAAACTGAAATTCTATCTTAGAAATTAAGATATAGGGATATGCTAATTAGTGCTTTTAAAAGAACTTGGAATTCTATTGGCCCATTCAGCTACTGGAGCAAAAATCTAGGCACAAAAACAAGATTAAAGCTTGGTTTTCTAAAAGCCGCGGATTTAATCGCAACCCCGTTTAGGCCAAATGGAACAGAGCTAGAGAAGAAAAGAGAAATATTAATTGCCCCGCCATATCAGCTTACTCCTTTACAGGGGAAAAGCCTTTGTGACATCGTAATAGGATATACCGCTTTGCCGGAAAAGAGAATCGGCACTGTAAAATTAAAAAATGAAATTGTTTATATATACCACGGGATAGATAGAGGTAAAAATAACTCCATAATAACTTTAATGTTTACAACCCCAGATTTAGAGCCAATTGCCTACCTGCAAATAATTGCATCCGAGCAGATGGCACACTTGAATTTTTTTAGGACGAATCCAAAATTTCGAAGCGGTGGGCTTTTCCCTCCATTATATAAGGCCGGATTATTTTGGCTTATGCAGGAAAAAAACGAAGAAAATTTTACTACTTATATTAGAAATCCTCTTATTGTAGAAACAGAAGAACGGATAGGATTCATCCTTAATCCTCCTGATCCTATGCTGCAAAAATTAGGAGTGGATCCAAGAATCAAAGTAATTATTCCAAAAACCAAAATCAGGATCGGAGAAAAGATCCCAATTTATATAGAAGATCCGCAAATACGTGAGGGGTATAAAGGATATGTTTTAAATGAAGATTGGGGGATATTCACAATTACAGACACGCCATTTGAAGGAAGATCAGTTACTATTTGCGCGCAGTATTCTTTGTCAGGCAAACCAAGCTGGCTGGAAGAAGCCAAAAAAACAGTTAAATTTTTCTGATTGCCGAGCCTAAGAGGCTCGGCTACGCGAGTGGGAGCTATCATTATTCCTGCCTACGTGGGAATCCAACATCTATTCATACCTCAGCGCTTGAATTGGCTGGAGTTTTGATGCTTCCCAAGCTGGCCAAAGGCCAAAAATCAAGCCGATAACAAGCGAAAACGAGAATGCAAGTATTATCGACCAGCTGGAAATTACAATTGCCCATCCGGCAAAAAATGAAATTGCCCAAGATATTATTACGCCGATTAAAATGCCGAATATTCCGCCAAAGGTGCAGATAATAATTGATTCAGTTAAAAACTGCAAAAGTATATCTCGTTTTTTTGCGCCGATCGCTTTTCGCAAACCAATCTCGCGAGTGCGCTCCATTACCATTACCAGCATTATGTTCATAATGCCGATTCCTCCCACCAGCAGGCTGACCGCGGCAATTGAGCCGAGCAATAACGCAAAGGTTTGAGCCATCTCACCCGCTGCTTTTTGGATGTCTGCCATGTTGCGGACTTCTATTTGGTCTGACTGCGCCGCGGAAATCCGATGAAGGCGGATAATTGAAGCTAAAATTTCTTCCTGTACCGCATTAATGGATTCGGCATTTTTTACCTTAATGTCAAAATTGCTGATATATTCCTGGCCAAGCAAACGCTGCATGGCGGTTGTTACAGGCATTAGTATTTGGTCGTCAGCATTGCGGAAGCCGGACATTCCTTTTTCCGGCAGAACCCCAATTACCAAAAAATTTATCCGGTTTATCCTGATCCATTTGCCGATTGGATTTGTATCCATAAAGAGCTGGTCGGCAACCTGCTTGCCCAGTACTGCTACTTTAGCCCGAATGCGCATTTCAGGTTCAGTAAAAAATCTTCCCCGAGGAAATGAATCGCGGACATACTGGTAATCTGCGTTTGTCCCGATTATTGATGTGTTTAAATTGCGGCCGCCGTAGACCACTTGCCCTCTGCCTGAAACATAGGGGACAACCTTTTCTACACCATCAATGCGCTTTAATGCATCCATATCGCTAAAAGTAAGCCTTGTGACAGAATCGGAACCCAAAGCTACACCCCGTGAGGAAGATGAAGTCCTGACCGATAAAACGTTTGTGCCCAGGGCGGCGAGATTTTTTTCCACTTGTTTCTGCGCGCCGGTTCCCATTGCAAGCATGGCAATAACAGCCGCAACCCCAATCAAAACCCCGAGGATTGAAAGAAATGATCGGAGCTTGTTGGTGGTCAAGGCTGACAGCGATTCAAAGAAGTAATACCTGAACATTCTTATCTTGTCCGGCTGTTAAAAGGATTAAACTGTGGACCGCGATTTCTCCGGCTAAGCAATTCCTGGGCCGCCTCATTCGGCAGCAATAATATTTCATCTCCTTCTTTTAGACCGGAAAGCAATTCAACATGATCAGTGTTTTCAAGCCCTAGTTCAACCATTTGGGCTTTGGGCTTTCTGTCTTTATCTTTAACAAAAACAAATGAACTGCTGCCGCGTTTTTTTACGGCATTAATGGGAACAAGCAAAACATTGGTTCTTCCGTCCTGTTTAAATTCAATTGTGGCGCTCATGCCGGAGCGGAAATATAAAGGCACACTTTGTGGAGCTACATCAACTTCGTACATTACAACGTTGCTTATTACTTTTGCTTCGTAGGCAATGTGGCTGACGGTTCCGCGAATGGGTTTTTCGGGATACGCATCAAGGATAATATTTACCGGCTGGCCGAGGCGTATCCTGCCGATGTCAGTTTCATCCACCTGGGCTTTGACAATCAATTTATCGGCCATTACCAGCACGGCGTCGCTTAGCGACACCGATTGGCCGGGTTCGATATTTCTTTTAATGATAAAGCCGTTTATTGGCGCGACAATAGGCGCGGGCTTATAAACTTCCTGCCACTTTTTATATTCTTCTTCTCCCTGCGACCTTGCCGCGTCAAGCAATGTGGCGCGGTCGTTGGAGCTAAGCCAGAGCAAAACCTGGCTGCGCTTTACGTTTTGCCCTTCACTGACCAGTACTTCTTCAACCCGGCCAGAAATAGGAGGCTTTATTTCAAGGCGGTTTCGCGGCATCACAATCCCGCTGGTTGGTATATTGGCGACAATGTTTCCCCTGGTTATTTTTGCAGTTTTATATTCTTCCGCCTTTTTCTTCCCGGCGCAGGAAGAAAGCATTAAAAGTATTGCGACAAAAACCGCCAGATTTCTTATTTTCATTTTATATTTCCTCCAAACGATTTAAAATAGGCCGCTTCAGCTATTAATGCGGATTTCTGCTGGTTAAGCATGGCTTTTTGCGCGCTGATAAGTAAATTTTCAACACGATCCCATTCATCATAATTAATCAATCCGTTAATGTATTTAACGCGGCTGATTTTTGCCCTTTCTTCCGCGGCAGAAAGCAAACTCTTTTTTACTTTTACCGCATCAACGGCATTGGCCAAGTCGATATAAGCTGATTCCAAGGCATAACGAAGGTCTTTCGCGCCTGATGAAAAATCTTTTTTTGCTTTTTCAAGGGTAGACCCCGCGATAAAAAGGTCGGCAATATTGCTGCCGCCGGAAAATATGCTGTATGAGATATTCAAGCTCCATGATTTTGATGAAGATGAAAGCAGCCACTCACTGCCGCTTTTTCGCCAGCTGCCGCTCAGTGAAACAGAAGGCAATACTTCGCTATATTTGCCTGCGCGTTCGGCTTCCGCGGCCTCAAGCTTGTATTTTAACATTAGGTAAGACGGCGAATTTGTTAATAGATTTTCAAAGTCGGATTTAGCCGGAAGCTTAACTTCAGTAATTTTATCCGCATCTTCAATCTTTGAACTTAAAAGCTGGCTGAGCTTTAAACAGATAAGTAAAAGAGCACGCTTAGCAGAGTTTAAACTGAATTCCGCGTCTAGAACATCAGCTTTTGCCTGCATATTGTTGCCGATATCTTCTTTTCCGTTTTTGTATAACATGCTGATAAGTTCTTCGTTTTTGCGCCGCAATTTTAGTATCTGTTCCTGAAGCGCGACTGTTTGTTTTGCAATTATTAAATCAACGTAAGCTCCCCGCACTTCATAATATACATCGGACTCGATTTTATTAAGGGAAGATTCGTAATATTTTAAATTAGCAAATGCTGACTGCAGGCCATAATAGTTTGACATTCCTTGAAATAATGACTGGGAGGCGCTAAGGCCGTAGGAATATGATTTAACGGAGGAGCTTTCGCTCATTCCGGCAGATGCTGATAACTGCGGCAGAAACGGTGAAAATGAGCGCCTATATTGCCAATTGGAGGTTTCTAACTGAAGGCGTGCTGAGGATAACTGTTCATTGTTCTTATCCGCGAGGTCTTTTGCCTCAGGCCAGGTAAGAGAAAAAGCCGGCAGAGATAATAAAAAGCACAAGAAACTAATTGGAATGATTAACCGCATTTTTTCCTTTTGATACTTATTTTTTTATCTCAAGCAAATAAATTATGACATTCTTTCTCATGTCATAAAGTTCCATGGCCAGAGCGGTTTTATACCCTTTTTCCTGAGCATATTTCATGAGGGCAGGGTAGGCCTTCATTGGGCCGATCATGTAAGAAAGTACATTTTTTATGGGCAATTCTGTTGCCAGCGCTTTCATTTGGGGGATTGTTTTAATTTTATGCTTCTTGGCAATTTCAGGGATCATTTTGAGCTGTTCTTTTCCCAGTATTGCGCCGCATTGGCTTTTTTGTTTTTCTGGGGGGGTAGTTTTTGGGTCGCTAAAGTATATGCCAAGGCCCCGTGAGGTTTCTATCTTTTCAGTTTTCAATGTCTTATAGAGATTACCAAATACTTTTCCGGTTTCGCTGTAAGGGCCAATAAATTCCTCATAAACTATGGTCATCGGTTCGGTTTTGATTTCGGAAATTTTTAAAGTTGAAAATAGGCCCATGTAAAATGCCATGCCAACCAGAGCAACTGCTATTATTGCTATAACGATTGAAACAATTTTTAACGCTTTCATACTTACCTCCATGATATAATCTTATGAAACAAGGCCTATTATATCACTTTTAAATTGTTTTTGTGTCAAAATGCTCGGTTTTTGGTGTTCTTTTTTGATGCCCCCCCCCCCGCAAGATCCAAAATAAGTGCCCTGTCAAGCCATCTAAAAACCTAACTTTAGGGTGATTCGTTGAGACATCTAAGAATCTAACCCTAGCGAGTTACACATATTGAACCTCTACTCCAAGC
>WPAF01000048.1 GCA_009772965.1 Candidatus Saganbacteria bacterium | reverse complement strand
TCAAATACATTGACTTTGTATTTTTCTTCTTCATTAAGAAAGCTTATCTGCTGGTTATCGTAAAAATCAGGTCCTATCAAAGAATTGCCGCACTTGATGTTGTTGCCCAAGTCAGGCAAAGCACGTTCATGAAACAGCCGAAGCGTGGAATGGATCGTCTGTGAAGTTTCCCCTTCCAGAACCTTTAATAATAAAGAAAGCTTGGTCACTTCCACTGCCTGCGAATCAATATCCACCCCAAATATATTGTTAAGCAATATCCGCTTCTTCTCGGCAATGGTCAACTACCATTCCCCCTGTGTGTCCTGATAAAGCGCCGGAGATTTTTTCTTTGCCCACTCCAGAGCACCGTCATTTACATACCATTCGCGGTGCCAGTCAAGCAAATATTGATAAGCCCCGATCAAAAACGACCCGGAACCACAGGCCGGATCAAGTATTTTTATCTTTGCCGCCTGCTTCGGATTTTTGCCTTCGAGCAGTTTGCCAACAGTATTTTTTACGATGTAATCAACAATATACTTTGGCGTGTAATAAACCCCGCCCGCCTTCCGCACCTCCGGCTTTTCTTCTATCACCGCGCGATGGCTTTCGGTAAGATGGATAACTTTTCCCAAAAATTGCTCATAAACCTGCCCGAGGATCTCGATTGGCATATAATCAAATTGATAAGGGCTGTCTGGATAATATAATCCCTTAATTATCTCTTTGATCGGTTTATCGTCAATTTTTAATTTTAGCGACAGGGAATCGGGATGGCCGGTTCTTCCTTTTTCTTCACTGAAATGGAATAAGCCAGAATTATATTTGTCGTCCGCCTGCCTGAACAATTCGCATAGGCGCGGATATGTATTATCGCCGTTCTGCAAAGCCATTAGCCTCGCATAATCTTCTATTCTCCTATCTTCGCAAATTCTTAAAAAGATTATCCGGTCAATGGTGCTCTGGACTGCATAATTTAATTCACGAGTGGAAAGCTTTGGGTTATTGTCGGCAATGTTTTTTGCCAGTAGCTCTCTCCATGATTCAATTTCCTTAAGGAATTCTTCGTCAACTTCCGCTGTTCCCCGTTTCTTTTTGCCGGATTCCGCATATTTGTCGAAAGATCCTTTTAAAACCGCTTCTCGCGAAAATATCCCTGCTATTTCATCCCATTTTTCAACATAATCTTTGTAAGTAAAATATATGATTCGCGCAACTTTTGCACCATTGGTTTTTATCGGCTTTATCCTGCAGTCGTAAACTGCGAACTCTTCGAAGTCGGAAAGGATCGAAAGCGACAGTTTGGCTGACCAGGCATATCGCCTTAACTGATAGGCAGGGCTGATATCTTCCTTGACATTAACCGATGGTTTTTTTGCTTCAAGAAAAAACTTCCGTTCTTTACCGACACGGAAGCAATAATCAGGAGATTTTGTCCATTCCCCAACAGAGAGGCGGTCTTCATGAGTAACATCCCTGTAAGCAGGGGCATGTCCCTGTTTATTGTTGACATCCCAGCCAAGCGCTTCAAAAAAAGGATCTAAAAATTCTCTTCTTAGCTGGGTTTCGTTATAGCGTCCTGATTTGTATTCTTCTAAATTGCGCTCGAATCGTTCGACTAATTCAATTATTTGTTTTGGTGCAGGCATATTTTACTCAGCGGCGTTTTGCCTGCCGCCTAAAAGTAAAAATAAAACCGCCATCCTAACCGCAACCCCGTTTTGAACCTGGTCGAGGATTACGTTGTATGGGCCGTCGGCAACCTCGGATGAAATTTCAACCCCGCGGTTTATTGGTCCCGGGTGCATTATTACAATATCTTTTTTGCATTTTTCTAGCCGCTTCGCGTTAATCCCGTAAATCATATGATATTCTTCAAGGGAAGGCAAAAGCCCCTTCCCCATCCTCTCTAGCTGGATGCGGAGAACATTTATAAAATCGGCGTCCTCAAGCTCCTCATCAATATTATTATTTACTTTAACTCCCATTTTTTCAATATCTTTTGGGATGAGTGTTGGCGGCCCCACCACCGAAACCTTTGCCCCAAGCTTTATTAATCCCCAAATATTACTGCGAGCAACACGGGAATGGGCAATATCGCCGACAATTACTATTTTTTTGCCTTTTAGGTTTCCCTTTTTTTCTCTCATGGTAAAAATATCAAGCAGTCCCTGGGTTGGATGTTCATTAAACCCGTCGCCGGCGTTAATTACAGATGCTGTAAGATTTTTTGACGCGAGAAGCGGCGCGCCCGACATTTTATGCCTGATGACAAAAGCCTGGTGCCCCATTACTTCAAGATTTTTTACGGTATCAATTAATGTTTCGCCTTTTTGGGCTGAGCTCTGGGCAATCGCGACGTTAGTAATACTCGCGGAAAGCATTTTGGCGGCGGCCTCAAATGAAGTTCTGGTTCTGGTTGACGGCTCATAAAAAAGCAGGCAGATTGATTTTCCCAAAAGCGCGGGAACCTTTGGCACAGGGCGAAAAAAAACTTCTTTCATGCTTGACGCGGTATCAAGCGCTAAATTTATTTCCTCGCAGGAAATATCCCGCAGGCCTAAAAGATCTTTTTTTAAGAGGCCTTTGACCTTGTTCATGTGATATTTTTATTGTATCATAATATTATATGAAACGCCTTCTGGTTTTTTCCCTTATTGCTGTCGCGATAATCACAACCGCAGTTATTTACCTAAAGTTTTTTAACCAGCAAGCCGTTTTTAAAGCCATGGGCATCGAAGTTAAAATATTTATCAAAGACCGCTACGCAAGAAACAATATCCGGGCGGCGGCAAACCGCATCCGCGAAATAGAAAAAGCGTTAAGCAAATATGACAAAAACAGCGAAGTAAGCCGGCTGAACCGCGGCGAAACATTTGAAATGTCCCAAGACCTTTCCCGCTGTTTATCGCTTTCTGAAAAAGCAAAAAAAGCAACATACGGCACCTTTAATGTTTATTATAACGGCAAAGTGGATTTAGACGGCATTGGCAAGGGATTCGCGGCAGAAGAAGCAAGACAGCTCTTATATAAAAGAGGGGTAAAAAATGCTATGATTGATATGCGATCAAGCATTGCGGTTCTCGGCGGCCCTTGGAAAATCGGCATCGTCAATCCCCAAAAGAAAAATGAGATTTTGGAAGTAATTGAATTGAACGGGCCAGAAGCGCTCTCAACCTCCGGGGATTATGAACAAGGCTCGCATATAATTGATCCCAGCACAGGCAAGCCAGCCAGCTTGGTTAAAGGCGTCACCATTGTTGGAAACGATGCGGGATTTTTAGATGCGCTATCTACAGGCATTTTTGTGATGGGACCCAAAGCCGGCCTTGAATTGGCAAAAGAGCTGAACCTTAAAGCGCTGATAATTGGCGCGGACGGAAAAATTTACAGGCATAATTTATGAAAATATTGGCATTAAACTGTGGAAGTTCATCAATAAAATATAAAGTTTTCAACTGGGGGACAAAAGAAACTCTCGGATCAGGAAGCGTTGAGAGGATTGGAATCACCGGATCCTTTATCCGCCATGAAAAGCAGGGATGCGATCCGCATATCCAAAACCATGAATGCCCCAACCATGGAGAAGCATTAAAATTAATCGCGGAACTTCTGCAGGATGAAAAAATCAGCGCGATCGGGCACCGCGTGGTGCACGGCGGCGAAAAATTTAAAAGCTCGGTAAAAATTGACGCGGAAGTCTTGGCCGCGATTAAAGCCGTACAGGATTTAGCGCCTTTGCACAATCCTCCAAACATTGCCGGCATTGAAGCCGCGCAAATATTATTTCCAGATGTCCCCCATATCGCAGTTTTTGACACGGCCTTTCACCAAACCATGCCGGAAAATGCGTATTTATACGCTGTCCCTTACGAGTGGTATGGCATGTACGGAGTAAGAAGGTACGGCTTCCACGGGACTTCCCACCTTTATGTTTCAAGGAGGGCATCTGTGCTTCTTGGCAAAAAACCATCAGAAACAAATTTGATAACCATGCACATCGGCAATGGAGTTTCAATTACCGCGGTAAAAAACGGCGAATCAGTTGATACCAGCATGGGGCTTACCCCTCTTGAGGGAGCCGTGATGGGCACTCGCTGTGGAGACATTGACCCCGCAATTATTTTATTTATGATTGAAAAAGAAGGCTTTTACGCGGAACAAATCGATTCCATTTTAAACAAAAAAAGCGGGCTGATCGGGATAACCGGCAAATACATGGACAGGCGGGATATTGAAAAGGCGGCAAGCGAAGGCGATAAAAGATGCCAGCTCGCGTTTGAGATTGAGGCCTATCGGCTAAAAAAATATATCGGCTCATACTCGGCCAGTTTGGGGCATGTTGACGCAATTGTTTTTACCGCCGGCGCCGGCGAGCTTAACTGGCAGTTAAGGGAAAAGGTTTTGACTAATCTGGATAATTTAGGCATTAAATTTGACCGCATTAAAAACCAAAACGCCATGTCAAAAGATAAAGAAACAGATATCTCGGCCGACGACTCAAAAGTAAAAATATTCGTCGTACCCACTGACGAGGAAATGGTATTTATAGAAGATGTAGTCGCGATCCTTGAAGGAAGATACGAAACTCACACAAAATTCACCTACTCTTTTGAAGCTTCCAATTATTCAAGAAGGAAAATTTCTTGAAAATAACAATTGTTGAGGATGGCGGCTATAAAAACCTGCTTCCTCTGGTTTATATGAGGCCGGTTTGGGAGCTTGTCTGCGGCGCTTCTACCCTTTTAGAAAAAATCAAACGCCAGAATCCTGGCTCAGAATTTATTTTTTCAACTAGAGACAATAAAAAAACTGAAGGCAAAACAATAAATGCTCGAATGCTTTTAAGCGGCAAAGAAATTATTTATCCCTGGGATCTTATTAAAAATTTAAAAAGAGAACTTGAGGAAGACCTTAAATTTCTTGGAACAGGCATAAAAGGAGCTCTTCATCCATCAGTTTCAATTTATAATAAAAACAACATTTTAATTGAGGAAGGCGTGGAGGTTGAGGCAAGCTCGGTGCTTGATGCCCGGCAGGGGCCAATTTACATCGGCAAAGGAACAATTATCAATCCCGGCACTCTGTTGCGTGGACCGCTTTCAATCGGCTCGCACTGCAAAATCGCAGGAGAAATTACATCAAGCATCATCATGAGTTATACGAACAAAGGGCATTATGGATTTATTGGGCACTCGTATATTTGCCCATGGGTCAACCTTGGCGCCGGCACAACCAACTCTAACCTTAAAAATAATTACAGTCCGGTAAAAGTACAGGTTAACGGCAAACAGGTAGACACTGGTGAAACTTTTTGTGGATGTTTTATAGGGGATCATACTAAAACCGCGATTGGCTCTATGATATATACCGGATGCGTAATTGGCGTATCGGCCAATTTATTTGGAGAGAATTATTATAAGAAATTTATCCCTTCTTTTTCTTGGGGAGCAAAAGGGACTTATAAAGTTGAAGATGCAATTTCTGCGGCGCGGGCTATGATGGCAAGAAGGAATGTGCAATTAACTCCACAGGATGAATTACAACTTAAAGCCGTTTTTAACCTCACAAAAGAAGAAAGAAATCTGATATAATTTGTTTTGTTGCTTGCCGGGTCGACTAACGGTAGGTCACTTGCCTTTGAAGCAAGCAGTCGGGGTTCGAATCCCTGCCCGGCAGATTTTGATATCTTACCTTCCCATCTTCAATTTTCTTTAAAAATATCGGCTCGCATCCCTCGACTCCGCTCGGGATAAACTTTATTTTGCCTGCCCGCCGAAGTCCGACTTGTCCTCCGAAGCTCGGAGAGCGAAGGGGGAAGGAGGGGCCAAAAACGGGCTTTTTCTGATTAAGGAACGTGTCAAATCAAATAAAAACCTAACCGAAATAGGTATCGTTAAATCAACTAAGACCTAACCGTAATCACCTCCCTGGGTTTAGTGTTTTTAATGTTTC
>WPAF01000047.1 GCA_009772965.1 Candidatus Saganbacteria bacterium | reverse complement strand
AATTCCACCCAGAAAAATGTTTCAGGAAGTGTAAAGCTAAAGTTATATAAGGGCGGAATGATTGTTGTCGGGCGCAAATCTAATAATTCATTGTATAATCCTGAACTTGCAACCTTTGAGCGTGAAGCGGTTTACAACCAAAAAGACGCTGAGGGGTTTATTAATCTTTTCGGCTTGCCGATTAAAGCGGAAGCGATTTTGAGAGGAGTTAAAAAATGAAAAAAAACAGCAACAAAGCCTGGGGCGGAAGATTCCGCATGCCGCTTTCTAAAAACGCGGAAAAATTTACCGCCTCAATAGATTTTGACAAGAGGTTATATAAGGCCGATATTTTGCAAAGCATCGCGTATGCGAAAGCGTTAAAAAAGGCAAAAGTATTAAACGAAAAAGAGCTTAAAAAAATAACAAACGGGCTTGAGGGGATAATGAGGGGAATCGAATCAGGCAGGATTAAATATTCGATAGAATTTGAAGATATCCACATGAACATCGAAAAATTATTGATCGACCAAATCGGCGATGCCGGAAAAAAACTCCATACCGGAAGAAGCCGCAACGACCAGGTTTCAACTGACCTTAGGATGTACCTTAAGGGTGAAATAACTGAAGTAATTGCGCTAATAAAAAGGCTCCAACAGGTTGTGCTTGAGCTTGCTGAGGAAAATATTTCCATTATGATTCCCGGATACACCCACCTTCAAAGGGCTCAGCCGGTACTTTTGTCCCATCAGCTGATGGCATATTATGAAATGCTTGAAAGGGATAAAGCGCGCCTTCGGCAGGCATATGAAAGGTGTGACGTTATGCCCCTGGGCTCGGGGGCTTTGGCGGGAGTCAACTTTAACCTGGATCGTATTTTTTTGGCAAAAGAACTTGGCTTTAGCCAAATCACCCAAAACAGCATGGACGCGGTTTCTGACAGGGACTTTGTAATTGACTGCCTATCTGCCTCAGCCCAGATAATAATGCACCTTTCCCGGTTTTCTGAAGAAATTATTTTATGGTCGACCTTTGAGTTTGATTACATTGAGCTTTCGGACGCCTATACTACCGGCTCATCTCTCATGCCCCAGAAAAAAAATCCTGATATAGCCGAGCTTGTAAGAGGAAAAAGCGGCAGGATTTACGGCAACCTATTTTCGGTTCTTACTATGATGAAAGCATTGCCCCTGGCTTATAACCGAGATATGCAGGAGGATAAAGAACCGCTTTTTGATTCAATTGATACCATCAAAGAAGTGCTCCAGATATTCGCCGAAATGATTAAGTCTGCAAAATTTAATAAAGAAATTGCCGATAAAGCGGTGAGAAAGGGCCATCTGACGGCAACGGATATTGTTTATTACCTGGTAAGGCAGGGAGTCCCGTTTAGGGACGCGCATGAAAATGTAGGGAAAATTGTTGCCCACTGCGTGGAATCCAACATGGAGCTCGAGTATTTATCGCTTAAGCAGTTAAAAGAATTCTCAGACAAATTCAGCTATGATGTGCAGAGGATAATTTCCGCGGAGGCGTCAATTGCCAGCAAAGAAACTGTTGGCGGCACGTCCTCAAAAAAAGTTAGGGAGGCAATTAAAAGTGCTCGAACAAACCTTTTGCGTGATAAAGCCTGATGGAGTCAAAAGAGGACTTTCAGAAGAAATAACCAATCGGATAAAACAATCCGGGCTGGCAATAAAAGAAAATAAAAACATCAATATCAGCAAAGAGCAGGCGGAAAAGCTTTACACGGCGCATAAAAGCAAGGCTTTTTATCAAGGGCTGGTCAAATTTATTACTTCCGCCCCGGTTGAAATGATGGTATTAGAGGGTGATGATGCGGTCAGTAAACTTCGCAAGCTTATGGGGGAAACCGACCCAAGGGAAGCTTTGGTTGGAACGATCAGGGGCGATTTGAAAGAAGAAAAGGTCTTAAACCATGACGGCATACTGAAAAATATAATTCACGGCTCCGATTCGCAAGAAAACGCAAAATATGAAATTTCTATATTCTTTTAGCATAATCTTCCTTTTATTTTTTTCTCCGGCATATGGCCTGGAGCCGGCGTTTCCAAATTATTCCGGATATGTAAACGACTTTTCAAATGTAATTGAACCCGCGACTGAACAAAAAATTGATGCCGTCTGCCGGGAATTAAAAAATGCAACCGGCGCCGAGCTGGCAGTTATTACCGTAAACACAACAAAACCGCTTGATCCCAAAACATACGCGGTAAACCTCTTTAAAAAATGGGGAATCGGGCAAAAAGGAAAAGACAACGGAATTTTGCTTTTGCTTGCGATCTCCGAAAGAAGGGTTGAAATTGAAGTTGGCTACGGGCTTGAGGGAGCAATTAATGACGCGCAAGCTGGGGAAATAATTGATGCCAAAATGATACAACCCCTGTCAAAGGGTGATTATTCCACAGCAATGTTAAACGGCGCTTCAGCAACTGCCAAGAGGATAATAGATAAATATAATGGTGTTGAAAGCAAACAGTCGCAGGGTGATTCTTCGCCGGATCTCTATTTTATATTGATATTGGTTCTTATGATTTTACCGATAATATTATTTAAATTTGGTTTTGGCAAAGCAACCAGCGTGATTTTGGGTGGGGCATTGGGTTATTATTTTATCGGAGGAATGGCTGGCATTATTATCGGAGCGGTAGTTGCGTTTTTATTGGGTTCTGGTGGTGGTATAATGAAAGGCGGAAGTTTTGGCGGTGGAGGATTTGGTGGTGGTTTTGGTGGAGGTGGATTTAGCGGCGGAGGTGGATTTGGTGGTTTTGGCGGGGGAAGGAGCGGGGGTGGAGGCAGCGGCAGGTCATTTTAGAGAAAGGGAAACTGTTGCAAAATGCACCCCAGACTAAAGTCTGGGGAATTCCCCACACTTTAGTGTGGGGTTCCAAAATGTTATACAAATAGGGAGAAACAGGAACTGGTGACAAATTGGCACCGGTTTAAAAACTTAGGAGTGATGAAAAGGTTGCAAATGTTGAAAGAACTTAAAAAACTTGGCATAATATGGGGAGGACTAAAACCCCACAATAAATTGTGGGGAATAATAAAATGAGGTATTATCATGTCTGGTTTCAAACTAAGCTTAAAAAATACCTGCTGGTGGATATGATCGATTGCCGGATTCACGAACTCTTCAAAGAAATAGCAGAAGAGAAGAAAATCAGTTTGTTGGCTATCGGTTCATTGCTGGATCACATACACTTGCTGATGGGACTGGAAAATTATCAAGATCTATCATGGGCAATAAAGACACTCAAGGGCATTTCTTCTCGAAAGATATTTCAGGAATTTAAATTATTAAAACAAGAATTCAGAACAAATAACTTTTGGGCGCGGAAATATGGCGCCAAAGAGGTTGCGATGGAGGGATTGCAAACAACTGCCAATTATATTCGTAACCAAAAGAAGGATTTATATGTTGCATAATTCCCCATATTTTAATGTGGGGATTCTTACTCACTCATTTTGGGGAAGATCCAAAAATTTAGCAATTTTGGCAGGATTGTATTCCGGGAGCAAACCCTCTTCTTTTGGGGAGGCTGGCTCTCGCGGTAAAACAATTGCTGGCGAATTTTATAAAATTGCCAGGAAGGTTTTGGAGCAATGAAAAGCTGGAAAGCAAAAATGATTATGGCAGTTCCAATATATCTGCCATTTTTAATTTTGATTTTAGGCAGTTTGATCTTTGATCCTTTATCCAGAGATAAGGCTTTCTTCTTTAGGGGAATTGGTTGGGCGTTTTTTCTTCTTTCCATATTTTATTTGGCATTCTTAATATTATTAAAGTTTATGCATGAAAAAATTACTGCTTATTACATAGCCGTTTTTCTTTTTATTCTTTTTGTTTTTCAGGCAGGCGTGTTTTTTAATGCGATTTATACCGCCCCAAATTTTAGCGGATTAATACAGAATATTTATTTAATTCCCTTTGCTGTTTTGACAATATTTTTTGGGATAATTATATTTTTAATCCTGCTTACTTTGTTTTTTATGGGGATTGATAATAAAAAATTAATTTGGGTATTTTTGGGAATGATTATTTTTTCTCATTCTATTATTTTTGGCAAGGAATTATACCATCGACACATAATGGGCAGATTTTTTGGTGATTATAAAGATGGGGGGATAGTATTTAACGAAACTTTTACTATTAATAATCGGCAATATCTTTTTTCTTTGTTAGATCGAAAATTTAAAGATATTACAAATGCGAATTTTGAGAAAAAAGTAAATATGACCCCACAAAAAAGAGAAAACAATGCTTTCCAGGAATTTATTGCATCCGAATATGCTTATGATCGAGATGATCTCTCTAAAATATTTATTACAAATAGAAAAACAGGAGAAACGATTTTATTGGCTTCTGGCGAAAATCCTGTTTGGGTTGAAAGTATTGCTAAAAGGGAGGAAAAACAATGAAACCTTGGATTTGGATTCTTTTGGTTGTCGCGGTTGTCGGATTTTTTATTGTCGGAATTTATAATAATTTGGTGGGGATTGACCAAGCGGTAAAACAAAGCTGGGCGCAGGTTGAAAATCAATTGCAAAGAAGGTACGACCTCATCCCGAATTTGGTTGAATCCGTAAAAGGATACGCGAAGCATGAAAAAGAGCTTTTTGAAAACGTAACAAAAGCAAGGTCTGCCTGGGCAGGAGCTTCGTCGCAATCTGATAAGGTATCAGCCGCTAACCAGATGGAAGGCGCGCTGGCAAGATTGATGGTGGTGGTTGAAAATTATCCCCAACTGCAGGCGGCCGCTAACTTTAGGGCGCTCCAGGACGAATTAGCCGGAACTGAAAACAGGATCGCGGTTGAGCGCATGAGATATAACGAAGCTGTCCAATATTACAATACTGTTGCCCGCAAAATACCAACCGTATTTTTTGTCAAAATGTTTGGCTTTGACTTGGAAAAGATGTTTTTTAAAGCGGCTGAGCAGGCAAAAGAAGCGCCTAAAGTAAAATTTTAAACAGGAGGATTAAATGCAAATCAAAGTCCTAAGCTCAAAGCTTGAGAATATTAAGTGCGACATTTTGGCAATTGGAATATTTGAAGACGAAAAAAAACTAAGCGGCGCCGCCCTGCAGGCGGATAAAGCAGTAAAAGGCATGATTACAAGGCTGGTAAAAGAGGGCGAGATCTGCGGCAAGCCGGGCGAAATTACAGTAATCCATTGCATCAGTGGTTTGAAAGCAAAAAAAATTGCAGTAATCGGGCTTGGAAAAAAAGAAGATTTGGATTTGGAAGGGATCAGGATCGCTTCTTCAAAAGTAATTAACAAAGCAAAAGAAATAAAAGCTGGAATTGTCGCAATTGTTGCTTTTGACTTGGCTGATTCGGCAAAAGCTTTGGTTGAGGGCGCGATTCTTGGCGGCTATAAATTTTCCGGCTATGCCAAAGAAAAAGAACCCCTGGAATTTATTATTGATGAGTTGTTTTTGGTTGAATGGGACAAAAAGAAGATAAAAGCTGCTAATGAGGGAGCCGAACTGGGCAGGATAATCGCCGAAGCCGAAAATCACGCGCGAGATTTGGTAAATGCCCCGTCAAACAAGATGACTCCAACCGCTTTTGCCAAGCTTGCCCAGGGCATAGCAAAAGTTAATAAATTAAAATTCACTTTATTAGACCCGGAATCAGCTGGCATGGAATGCTTAATGGCTGTGGCGAAAGGATCAAACGAGCCGCCAAAACTGGTTGCCATTGAATATATCGGCAACCCAAAATCAAAAGAAAAAATCGCGCTTATTGGAAAAGGGATCACTTTTGATTCCGGCGGGATATCCTTAAAACCGTCAAAAAATATGGGAGAGATGAAAACTGATATGGCAGGGGCGGCGGCGGTTTTGGGCATTATGAGCCTGCTTTCAGACCTTAAGCCAAAAAAGAATGTGGTCGGCGTTATCCCGCTTACCGAAAATATGCCTTCAGGCCATGCCGT
>WPAF01000007.1 GCA_009772965.1 Candidatus Saganbacteria bacterium | reverse complement strand
AATGACTATACTGAAAGGATGGTGAAGGCTCAAGATAAGCTCTTTGATGGCATCTTCTCCTAACTAGTTTTCAGGGACATTCTTGTATTGGAAAATACTCTGCAAATCTTTAAGATCTATGCCTTCTGAGGCTGCCAAGCGCTTTTCCTAAAGCTTCGGCAATAAACCTGATCTTTTCAATGTTTATGGGCTCGTCTGGGGAAAAAGCATTGTCCACATAAATCACGCCCAAAAATTTTCCGTTCAAATCCCGAATTGGCACAACAACATATTTATCGGGTTCTTTATGCCCATCTATTCTCATTAATCCGGATATTTTTTTAAGCCACTTATAAACTTCCCTGTTGTCAATCCCTTCAATCGGCACAAAATCAGCCCTGCCGTTTTGAAAAGAAATTTCCGTATTAATGCCCTTCCCAATATTTGCATTTACTATATGCCCATTTAATGATAATTTACTATGGTCAAGCTGTCTTAAATGGCTTTCAACATCTTTTTCATGCAATCCTGTTGAAAGCTTTTCTAAATCTTTCCAGTGCGCTGTCGTTTGGGTATTTCCAACCGCGGTTTTTCCTGTTAAATTACCTTTGTCATCAGCCAAAAATATTGCCGCCCGGTTTGCTTGGGACGCATATCGAGGCATTTCTGAAAATCCGCCGGATGTTAAAAGAGTACAAACCCATTCAATGAGCCCATTTTCACCAATAAAGCTATAAAGGTCGTCTTCAAGTTTTTTGCGCCAAATCTCTGTTTTTTTTATCCCTACCACTTGCAAAATATTTTTCACAAGCCCTTCAAGCGCTTCAACCCCGGCATTGCCTTTGTCAAAATCCTTAAAATCAATTTTATATACTCCTATTACTTCCCCGTTTAAAAATTCCGGAACCATGATAAATGGAGTTTTTGAAACAATCTGGCCGTCGCGCTTACAGCGGGAATCGTTTTCCGGATTAAAAATTATTTGCGGCGATCTGGTTTTAATAACATCCGCCATAACTTCATGCGCAAAATCTTTTTCTAAATCTCTCCAGCGAATAAACGCGGAATCTTCCGGGTTTTTAATATTTATAATTCTTCCTCTTTGGTTTTTCTCCCATCTTGCGTCAACCCGCGCCGAATAACCATGGACTTCATATCTTGTAATTTTAAAACTGCCGGGAATAATATCCAGCGCTGTAGAAGCAAATATGCTGTGAATTATTGAAAATTCTGTCCCGGCAAGCATAATTTGTTGTATAGCATTATTTATTTGATATAGGCGTTCCGCTAAACTTTTTGGAGCTTCAGCGCTTGCAAGGCCAGTAGGCAATTGTATTCTTCTTTCCTGTTGAAATACCTTTTCCATATATTCCAAAACCATCCGGTGGGTATTAAAATATGAAGCAATCAGGCCAATAGAATTAATCCTTTTATCTATATCTGGTTCCTTGTTCCTATATGCTCGCAAGGCTTCATCTAACGCTTTGTACAAGCCAGGGGCGGTTTCCCGGTAGTGATCTGGATCATTCGGCCTTGCCAAACTTGGGTCAGATTGTATTGTCCAGCCTGTTCCATCTTCAAATGCGCCCTCTATCCACCAGCCAGCTAAAGTACTGATATTCAATACGCCCACGGCTTTCATGCCTGAAGTTCCGGATGCTTCTTCAGTTTCAATTGGTGTATTTAACCAAAAATCAACGCCAGCTACTAAGTCCTGCGCTATTCCCATGTCATATTGCGGCAAGAACTCAAATTTAATTAATCCATTGATTCGCTTTTCAAGAGCTTCGCCCCTCCTAATAACCTCAGCAACCATTTCTTTTCCAATATTATCCGCGGGATGCGCTTTTCCGGCAAATACAAGCTGGAGCCCCCCTGATTCCTTGGCTATTTTTATTAATTGTTCCTCATCCTGGAATAATAAAAGGGCTCTTTTATAAGAAGCAAACCTTCTGGCAAAACCAATTGTTGGGATTTCTTTTTCATAGGGTTTCTTTCCCTCTCTCATCGCATTTACTTTTTCTAAAAGCCTTCCTTTGGCTTGTTGGTGAGCTTCCCACAATTCTTCCCTAAATTGCTTATTGCCTTTTTGTGATAAAATATCTCCCAGTTTTAATGGATATTCTCTCCATTCCGGGCAATATTTATCAAAAAGTTTTGCCATTTCCCTACAAGTCCAGGTCAGAAGGTGGACACCATTAGTAATCCCAAAAATTTCATCGTGCCCAGGAAATATTCTTTCTCTAGAAATTTCAGCATGCTGTTGAGAAACCCCATTTATCCTTCCGCTTAATCTCAGCGACAGATGCGCCAAGCTAATAGAATTGGAATCTAAGGGATTAAACCCATATTTCACAGCAAGCTCAAAAAGGAAAGGATCTGCCATAATCCTTCTTAATAATTCTTTTGGAAAAAAATCAAATCCTGCCGGCACTTGCGTGTGTGTGGTAAAAGAAAATACGCTCATGACTTTTGTTAACTGTTCCGGGGTTAGTTCTTTGCCAAAGCTATTTTGCTGGATATATTTAAGTATTGCAAAAGCAGGATGGCCTTCATTTAAATGGATAAAATCCGGATCAATCCCTAAAAGGCTTAATGCCATCATCCCGCCGATCCCCAAAATCATATTCTGCATGATACGCATCATTTTGGCTTTTGCCCCATCAGGATCAGAAGCATAAAGCTGGTTTGTGATTCCGGCAAATTCAGAGAGGTTTGGAGTACTTGTCGTATCTAAAAAAACAAAAGGGACATTTGCCCCGCTTTGTCCCTGAAGCATCATCCCCCACAATGCCGCATTAGCAAAACCATTCGCCATAGGCACTGCCACACTAAGTGGCGCCCCATTTTCACCTACTAATTGAACAAGCCTTTCGTCCTGATAAGGATCCCATTGCACTGGGGAAGCTACCTGCTCTCCATCTATTATAAGTTGGTTAAAATACCCATCTCGAAAAAGCATTCCCACTCCAACAAAAGGCAACCCCAAATCAGCCGCTGACCTCATCGTGTCGCCAGCCAGCACGCCAAGCCCTCCCGAATATATTGGCATCCCGGGTATCGCAAATTCCGCGCACATATACGCGATAATACTTTCTTGAATTTCCTTCCGCGCCAGATTTGCTTGAAAAGCTTGCGATCTTTCAAAATTTGTCGGCGGTTTTACTTTTGTAATTCTACCCATTTTCAAATCTCCCTTCCATGTATTCTTGTATCGAAGGGTGGAGAAATAATTTCAGGTGATTTTTTTGGGACATGAGAGTATAATTTAAAAGGATATGAAAAAGGAACATTTTGAAGTATTGCTGGAAGAGATCAGGGGTGATGTCAAGCTTGCGCTTGAGGGTCACCAGGTTTTGAACAGAAAGATTGATGAAATGAAAGATGAATTGAAAGTGGATTTTGATGGGTTGAAGGTGGAGTTGCGGAATGTAGGGCGAAATCTTGGCAAAAAGATATGATGATGTCCGCAGGAAACGGCAAAAGAAAAGCTCCATCATTGTCAGGGATGATAAGGGGGATTTTGCCTCAACTAAAACGGACAATGACATTGAAAGTCACCTAAAAAAACATAGAAGCATTATTTTAAAAGCCGCGCAAGAGCAAAAGATTGATCCTTTTCTTTTGGGCGCCATTTTAATTGATGAATATTGTCGTATGGGATGGGATGATTGGTTGGACTGGTTGGGCGCCCTAAACATTAAAAATACTTCTGTCGGTATAGCACAGATAAAACTTAGTACGGCCAGAGAAATTATTTTGAAGCAATATTATAATCCTGCGCCAGGAAAGATTACCGCAAAATCACCCTCATTACAAATTTGGTTTTACTTATACCAGCCGGGACACTCAATCCAATTTTCTGCTGCTGCTATAAGGATATCAATTGATTTTTGGAGAGCCAAGAAAGTTGACATATCAAAACTAAACAAAGTATTAGCTTATCTTTATTCTGCTGGCTATGCCAAAAACATCAAAGGCGCGACAACAAAAAGATGCGTACAAATTTCAACCGAATTTTATCAAATGGCAAAGTCAATACTGTCGTGAGATGGGTCTGCCTGTCAACGGTTATAATAGCAATTGTAGGATTGCTATTGTTAGTAGGAGTTCCCTTCCCCTATTTGATCAACAACTATCGTCTAGATTCTTTTGCTGGGCAGTTGGCCATGATACCGCTTCCTTCCCAAACAGAAAGAGTTGGCGTAGTAATAAAAAATTTCGGCAATCTTGGAACTTGCAGTAAACATGGCGATTACTATGCGGAGTTTAAAATTATCTCAACGTTACCCTTCCCGCAACTAAAAAGATTTTATGATCAATTCCATGTTCAGGTCCCGGACATAAATAATATAGCATCAACGCTATATAGAGGACTTGGAACACATGGGCCAACAACTGTTGAAATAAAAAAAATTGAAGGAACAAAAAATAAATATGTTATATACGCTTTTGATCCAGACTATTGGCCTAACGACTTTAGATGCTGGTGAAGAGTATATTTCTGGTAAATTTGGGATAAAGCAACCGCCTGTTGCTACAATAAGTACCGCAAAATGGGAATATTCTGCGAAGGGATAGAAAATAATTTCAGGTGATTTTTTTGGATTAAAAATCGCAATGCAGAGGGGGGAAGCAATTTGGCTTGTTTATGGTATAATTAATTATTAAAATGAATAAAGATGTCCGTTATTGGTATAACATTTCCAAGTATGATATTGAAACTGCTCAAGCAATGTTTAAGGCCTGCAGATATTTATATGTTTTATTTACCTGCCAGCAAGCATTAGAAAAAATCATCAAGGCCTTTGTAACTTTAGAAACAAAGAAGCTTCCTCCAAAACTTCATAACTTGCTCCGTTTGGCTGAACTTGCAAATTTAAACTTCGATGAAGAAGAGAAAAAGTTCTTAGAGAAATTAAATTACTATTATCTAGAAACTAGATATCCAGAGTATAAAGAAAAAGTTGCCGCTGAACTCAGCAAAGAAATTGCCAAGAAATACTTGGTTAAAACAAAGGAGATATGGAATTGCCTAGAGAAAAAGCTGCCCTAAAAAAAATCATAAAAGAAGCCATTGTTTTTTTAAATAATTACATCAAAGTCAATCAGGTTATACTTTTTGGCTCACAATTGACTGGCAAAGCCACTCTACATAGCGATATTGATCTGGCTGTAATTTCTCCTGATTTCAAGGGAAAGAAATTTGAAGAAATAATCCATATTTTTGCCGAATTAGCTGTCAAGTGTTCTCCGCAAATTGAAATTAAAGCTTATACTCCCGATGATTTAAAAGAAGCAAGATCAACTAATTTTTTAGGATATATATTAAAAAACGGAAAAACTGTATATAAAACTAAAAAAATGTCTTTTGGGTCTTCTTCAAAATAAGTTGGTTTCGCATCAGTTGCGGGTCGGCGGCGGACAGCATTTGTCAAGAGATGCATTACGCTTTACGAATAAGTAATCGGGGCTTGTATCCCAACGCTAATATTTCATTAGAAATTTTAATTCTTTCAGCGGTGGTTTTGGCGTTTTTATGCGTAACTGTTAGTTCCTCTATTCTCTTTCTTATCGCGTACTGTTTTCTTGGCGAATTTTTTGACAACGCGACCCACCTGCTTAACGCCGCAAAATATAAATTATCTTTTTCAATGTTTGGCAATTTGCCTGTAAAGTGGACGCTCATACGGATATCTTCCATGGTCTTTTGAAGCAATGCATTAGCTTCCTGGATTAAAATGGCCAGCTCCTGCCCATTTTTTACTTTTCTTGTTTGTGCAATAATTTGCTCAAACCTGGCAAGTATTGCCGGGCGGCTGTTTTTTGCGGTTCTTGCCCAAAGGCCAAGCGCGGACAGAAATACAGCATCTCTTTTAATATTTATCGGTATTCCCTTGCCGGCTTTGACGCTCTTGTCAATTTCGGCAACCATATTTTTTATCTGTATTTGGGTCTGGCGGATTTTAATGATATCCGCTTCTGTGACATTTTTACCAAATACCCATCTTAATAATTCCGCTTCTTTGCCGGGGATAAGCAAGCCGTGTTTGTTAAATAATTTCCTGATCGGGTCATTTATCGGCAAACCGGTAAAATGCATAAGGCCTATACTTTGCTGGACATTCATGTTCTGGATTATCTTTAAAACTTCTACAACTTGTTCGACTGTCGCGTCTATCCCATCTTTTTTCATCTCAGCGGCAATCTTTTCCGGCGTCCATTCCCCTTTGGAATATTTTTTTTCATAATTTCTCATATAGTTTTCTGCAATTTGGTCTTTTATCCCAGGAACATATCTCTCTCCATCTATCTTTAATGCCATATACTTGCCTGTTACAGGATGCTGTGCATACTTAGTATCCTTATATGGCATTATCTTTCCATCAATTCTTAAGCTGACTTTTTTGCTCAAGAAAGAAAAATCAACTAAGCCGATATTTAAATAATCAGCAAGTAGTTTTGCGGCGATATACTGCCTTGCCGCTCCCTGCATTTCTTGTGACATTCTATGGTCTGCTTTTTTTATGATTTCTATATTTTTGTTATCCGAAACAAACCGAGAAATAGTTACCTGCACAAGCGGTTTGAAATAAGTTATGAAAAATGCCGCCGGAAGGTTGTACCATGGACGGGTTTCTCCACCAACCATGCTTATCATTTTACCATCCAATGCTCTGGCCTGCACATGCCTCTCATAAGAGGCGTGTTTTTCAAAAATTGAGGTTAAAATTATTGTTCCCATATCTAACACAAATCCAACCGCGAACGGTATTCCCGCAAACACATTAAACCTGCCCAACCCCAGAAGTACTCTTGAGCCAATCGCTCCCACTAAAGAGCCAGCACCACGGACAATGGTAGGCGAAAGCATTCCCATTACAGAGGGAATAAAGAACGCGCTAAAGCCGATCCAATGCCTGTGGCGATTATTTTCACTGACTATCCCATAGTTCACTAATAGATTATCAATCATAGCCGCCCAAGCCATTCCCGGTCCCATGCCATAAACCATGTGGAATGGGAATTTCAACAATCCTTTTGCCCCGTTCCACACTCCTCCGCCAAGCCCCAAATTCTGCCTTACTATGTTTGCAAAAGTATTGTTTGAGAATTTTATTAGAATATTGCCGCCCTGCACCGCCGGTTGACTGGCAATCTGCAAGGCTGTTCCGCTTAAAATCCTCTGCATTATCGGCCGCGAGAATGACCCGAATACATGGGTTACGCCAAGGACAAAAGCAAAGTGGGCAACCGGATCTCTCATTGCATCAATGCCGATAATTTTTGCTAATTGTTCAACTCCTAAAAGCGCCAACACTTCTAATGCCAGCGAAGGCGATCCCATTTTTAAGCGGTTGCGAAGAGTGTCCGCATTTTTTGCGATAAATAGTTTTCCATCTGGGGATTCAAGGAACTTTTGCAGTCTTTCCGGGGTGAAGTTATTCATCTTTTCACCAAAAAAGCTTTTGTCCTGAGATAAAAGATATGCTTTAGCCATCATTTCTGGAGTGATAGGAACTTTTTTTTCAGTGCTGAATCTTTTCGCCAACTCTTCAACCTGCGCCCATCTTGCGGCTTTTACTTCAAGTTTAATAACGCCGGTCTTTTTATCCCTGATCAAACGCATGTTTCCCCTAAGCTCAATTCCAAGATCCCCATCTTGATAAGGATTTCTTCCCAGTTTATCGGTCAATTGCTGTTTGAGGCTGATTATTTGCTCGCGGCTAATCCCAAGCTCAGCTAAAAGCTTTTTGTGGCCGGCAATCGCATTAAGACGGGCAATCATTCTTTCATACTGGGCGTTGCCCATTCTTGGCGGCTCAGCGGATGCGGCAATCTTTTTTGCTTCGTTGATTCGATTTCTCATTGATTCCAAATAACTCTTATAGCTGTTTTTTAGCGCTCTTACTAATGCCTTTCCAACAATCTTAAGCACCGGCATTTTATCTGCGGCTTCTTGGTCGCCATTGCCAAATTTAAAAAGCATCGATAAAAATGATTCAAGGTTTTTAACGCCCATGATTGCCAGTTTTGCCGCTTTTAGGATTTCTACAACTTTCTTGCCAAAGCGGTATTCAATTCTTGACCAGCGCAATTTTGCGGTTTCTTCGGCAATGGCTTTGTCGGAGTATCCCAATCTTGTTAAAATTTCTTTATATTTCCCTTCCATCTCAGGGGTCAGTGATTTTTTCGCTTTTTCTTTATAAGTTTCAAGGTCTTTTTGGTCTTGGAGGAAAGCTTCCCTGTTAATAAGTTCATATCGCTGGGCCTGGATACGTCTGGCAGCTTCTCCCCCATAGCTTTGAATCAATTGGTCGGCATTCACAAGTCCACCTTGGGCATGAAGTTCCCCGTTTCTTAAAATAAATGTTTCTGTTGGATGGCCGGTTTTTGCATCAACAAAAGCATATCCATTCCCAGCAGACTCAACTACCGCACCTTCTGGAACAACTTTAACACAAGCTTTGATTTCTCCATTTTCAGAATAGAAAACAATTAGCTTCCGGCCGCCTGTTTCATTTAAGCTTAACCCTTCAAGGAATTTCGGATCATTTGGAATTGCAACATTCCCCTCAACACCAATATATTTAACCCCTTTAAGTTTTTGGGAATTAAGTATATCTTTTACATTTTCACTGCTGACATTATTAAAAGCGCCGTTTGTGTTGCCTAGCACCTCAACCCCTTTTTCCCTTGCGGCTTCAAAAACAGCATTGCCTACATGCGGCGCAAAAACTTTTTCAGGATCAGTTTGCACTCTCTGCAAGCGCCATTTACCAAAAAATCCAAATCTTCCAAATATCGGGAGAGCTTCAATAATCCTTTGTTTCCTGACCGCCCAAGCCACCCTCCTCCTGAATTTTTCAAACAATATCTCTACCCGCTTGCCAAATTCTTCAGTGAATAATTCCCTTGCTTTTACTTCCTTACCATCCTCACCCTCAGAGGTAAATAATATTTTGCTCTCGGTTTCATGTTTTTTTACCAGCTCTTCTCTTGCCTCATTTACTTCTTGTTCAAACTTAATATATGCCTGGGTAAATATATCAAGAAGGTTTCTCGATACAATGCGTTCTGAATCAATACAAAATACTTGCTTATGGATTTGTTGCGCGAGATTCCAGGCAAAATCATTGTATGAGAATTTCCCTGATGTGGGCAGTTTAATCTCAAGATTTATTTTAACCTTAAACATTTTCGCGATTTTATTCACGGACTCCTGCAATCTTTCCTTCAGCTTTCGCCCATCTTCATAGCCAATTTTATCCATATCCACAACGCCGTCGTTTTCGGCTGCAATAGCTCCCCAAATATACCTCAGCTGTTCTACAATAATCCTCTTGGCAATATCCGGAGAATTGCTTTTGTTTAAATGCAGCCATAAATCAATGCGGATATTTTCCAGCCTATCCCTAAGGGTTTGCGGCAATAGTTTTTCTGCTTTTGCCCCTTTTTCAAATCGTTTTATCAAAACCTCATCATATGCCACTTGCGCCAGATCCATGATTTCTTTTAAAAGTGGGTCGGTTGGCGTGCGGATTGTTATTCCTTCTTGCGGAGTCAGTAGAAATTCTATTAATCTGTTAAAAGTAAACTTGGAGCCGTTTTTTATACAATATTGCATGTATGCTGTAAATATTTCCGGCCCAATTTTCTTCAATATCGTGTTTAATTTTATCGAATATTCTAGCTTTGTTTTTAATTCATCTTTTATTTCTTGTGAAATATCTTGCAAGGCATCAATCTGTTGTACTGTAATGCCTTCTTTAAACTTAAGGGTTTTCTCTCCTTCCTTTTGATTCTCAAATAAACCTTTTACTTTTTCGAATTGTTCATTGGTAAAACGTTCTCTGGGAACCATATCTTGAAGAACTTCCGAGGCAAAAATACTGCTCTCAGGAGATGCAAATTCTCTGATAAAACCATTAGTCCCCAACCTGGCAACCCTTCCTCTTTTCTGTATTTTTCCCCAGATCCCCACCTCTTGGTCAATTAGGTATAAAACAAAGCCAAGAGGCTTTTTGGTGAAAATATCTGTTCCTCTTCTAGCTAGGGTGGTTACCAATATGTCATAATTCTGCTCAATCGGTTTATTAAATACCTCTTGGTACCTGCTTTCACTACCATAAGATAAAAACCCAATCCTTTTACTTTTTACTATTCCTTCCTTAATTAGCCTATCATAAACTTCTTTTGCCAAGGACGGATCGTCTACACTTATCACAATTGGGCGGCCGGTTTCATAGTCAGCTTTTGCTTGCGTTAAGATTGCTTTTATCTTTTCTTCTTGACTCCCATAAACTTCTCGGGGATATTCAAATAAAGTAGTAATGTTTTTATATCCTTCATTACTTAATTGTAAAATAGCTGAGGAAATATCTGGCTGTTGGGCATAGTTTCCCCTAATCTGGATGCTCTTATCGCCGATTTTTACTTCTTTTGCCCTGTCATCAATTGTTTTTCTTATTAGGCGTATATTTTCTGCAACACTCTCGTTTGGTTGCCATTCATAATTAGGGACTGTGGACTCAATTTTAATGTATTGGATACCTGCTTTTTGAAGTACGCCGCTTATCTCATTTAAAGTTCCGGAAGATGCAACTATATGTCTGATTTTACCTACCAATGTCCGGCATAACTCCTGTGCAATGGTTGAGCTTTCAGGAACTATGCGGGTTCCCCAAAATCGGTTTTCATGCTTTGCCTGCAAGGCCTGCTGGAGCCCGTCGCTAAAATGTGATCCGTATTTTGCCGCTCCGTTTTCAATAAGGACTATGTCCTTTTTTATGCGGTCTACGGTGTAGTCTGTTCCTTCTTTTTTATGCCAGGCTTCAAGTGAACGGAGAATCCTTTTTTGCTGTGCTTGAGAAAGTTCCATCCATTTTACTGGATTGCCTTTTTCGTCATAAAATTTTGCCTCTTTTTGGGCATTCTGAGTTATCTCGTATCCATGTTCTGTTCTAGTATAATGGGTACCTTCTTTTAAATACTTCGCTGTTTTGTTGGAGTTTCGCCATGCCTTAACCTCTGCTTTTGCTTTTGCCCCACCGGCAATAATATATGGGTTTGATCCTTCGTCTACATAAATATAGTCAAATTCGTCAACCCTAAAGAGCGCCCTCTCCCAGGGAATATCAACCCTTTTATCAATTGTCATGCGATTATTAAGTTCTATAAATGCTAAGTCATTCATTGAAAGGTAAATTACATCGCTATTGGCAAAGGTTTTTTGCAGCCCCGCATCTGTTTGGCGGACAAAAGCAGATTTCATCCCAGCGCTTTCATATATTGGCTTCATTTTATCTAGGTTATCTTTTGCGGTTAAGTCGTTATGTGTAACTGCCATCATTTTCCTGCCGGTTACAAAATCCAAAATATCCAACGCACAGCGGATAATGGTTTTACCTCCGCTTGTCTCAACCTGGGCAGATAATCCATAATGCATAGCAAGGATTGCTTTGATCTGAGAGGTAACAAGCGTTCTAGGTTCTTTTCCGGGATTATGTTTTTTATCGTGTTCATAAATTAATGCTCTCACCCAAAGCGTTCTCGCCTCAACATAGGACATTTCCCTAACCCCTCCTCTGACAGCGATCTTTACTTTTGCGTTATCCATTATATTTATTTGTTCTTGATGTTCTTTTCCTTCCATCTTTTTTCTCATTTCAACATCAAAAGCAGAGCCCTTTTTCATAAGTCCGTCAAGTTCTTGAAAACTAATTTCGCCTCTTTTGTATTTCTCCCAAAGCCCTTCAGTTTTTTCGGTTCCATCAAGGTTGGCCGCTATTCTGTCATTGTTTTCTTGTATTCTTTTTATTTGCTCAGGGGTGTATGTGGTCTTAGCTACCGCTGATTGGGTCTTATCATAAATATCTCCAGTAACTTTTTTAAGCCGTAAAATTACATCCTTGAATGTTTCTGCATTTATTGGATTCTGCTTGTCCGCCAAACGATCAGCTCCCACAATCAGCCGGAGGCAATCACCACCCCCTAACCTTTGGACAACTTGTATATTTACTCCATTTCCTTCAACTATTTTTACTTCCCTCACCTGAAGTTCATGCGTAGTGACTCCACCATCAAGGCTTACAGTTAAAGATTTTGGGAGGTTTTTTATGCGCTGTTCCATATTGCTCATAAAAACGATGTCGCCGTTTTGGTAGATGAGCTTTCCGTTTGAGGCAAGTTCAACTGTTAATTTGACGCCCTTATATTCGATAATCTTATCCGGGGAAACATTATATTTTTTTGCATAGCTTGCCAGCGACCAACGCCTCAAACTTCCTTTTATTCTTTTTCCGATTCCAGAGATATTATCTTCAAGCACTTTTATTTGAGCCATCAGGTCTCTTCTTTCAGATAAATTAAATCCAAGGAACCTGTTCCTGGAACCCCACCCATAATACTGATGGGCAAAACGCTGGCCAAAAACACCCAATAATCCCCAATCTACAAACAGCGTTTTTCCAAAGCCCAAGGCCCACTGGCCAAATCTATTATCCGGTGTTGGGGTAAGGCCCCAGCCCTTTCTAGCCAACCAATTTCCTGTGGAGCGTATTGGAGCTAAATTCCCTGCCCATTCTTTTGATCTTGGCCACCAGGTTCCTGTATTTTCAAAAGAGCTATCAAGTTTTAATAATCCCGCTTGTCTCTGTTCTGGAGTCCAAAACCAGCCAATTGCGCTTTTGGCCGGGGCGGAAACCAATTTACCAGTAAGATATATCGGCCAGTTAAATACGGTTAAAGGCGTTCTCATCTTTGTTGGCCTATCCATCGCAAAATTGCGAACTTCATTAAGTTGATAGATATGCATCCTCAAAATATCTATAAAAAATTTAGCCATAACCAGGATAGAGCCAATTGCCATATCGTTATGCCCTTCATCTGATAACTGCATGGCATCGTTAAAATATACAATAGGCGCGTATTGCCACCCCATAATCCCAGCCATAAGCCCCAAATATGCTTTAGCTACTTTCTTAAGGTTTCTTGTATCGCCGAAATTTTTCCATTCGGCTACAGCCTGGATAAGATCGTTAGTATATTTAATTCCAAGCTGGACGAATGTATAAGGCATCAAGCTAAAAGTAGCTGCTGTGTTAACAGCTCCCAAACCAACTCCTGTAAGTTCAAATGGCCGGCCTGGAGCGCTTGTCCCTCCCCATCTTAATACTCCTGGAATTTGCCGGCTGGCCGAGGGCCTAAAAGCAATTCCATTATCCAGTGATTTTTGGATTTGGGCATGTCCAATATGGCCGCCGGAAGTTGTTTGGATTGCTGGAGCTAATATATCTGATTCTTTTTGCAAAAGGTGCGATGCAAACTGGATAAGATATAATATTTCCCTTCCTGTGGCCGAAGCAGAATTTATTTCTTGCGGATCATTATTTGCAAAAAACTTTTCAAACATTTCTTCCCAAACTTTACCTCCCTTCTTAAAAGCTTCCCAATACCTGCTAAGGTGAGGAGGAAGTCGCTTCTCGATTGCCGCTATCACCAATGGGTTAGACTCTTTTAACCGAGCTATTTCCCCTAATAGACGGGTAACAAGTGCTTTTACTTCATCCCTGGTTGCTTTTCCGAGCCCTTTCGCAAGCATGTCATAAATATAGAACTGATCCTTTACTCCAAATTGAACCAACATTAGATGGATATATGGCGCTAAATTTGTATTGTTTCCAGGCTGGTTCATCTGTGCCGCACCATATAATTGTTTTATAAACGGTATGCTTTCTGTATACCGCGCATGGTTTGTAGAAATCCAATGCAGTAATCCGCCTGGGGCATTATCGCCTGTTTCTTTCCTATCCATCCCAAAAGAAGCTAACCCCAAACCTAAAGTGGCAACAAATTTTGTTGCTCCAGCATATGGAGGAAGCGCCAATAGCGCTAAAACAAGATTTCCCTGCCTTATCTTGTTAAAGTACATTTGGGTCAGAAGAAGCGAAACTATCCTTTTTGCGATAGTTGTCTTAATGTCCTCGCCCGGATCGCTGGTAAGAGAAACCCATTTACCATTGCCAATTTGCTTCAGGATAAATTCTTTTAGCTGGTCAACAGTCATGTTTCTAAAGAAGCCGCGCCCTAAGATGCTGTTTAGCCTTAATCCGTTTTGTTCAACCATTAAAGCATCCAAATGGGGCATGACTAAATCCATCCTTGCGGTATTTAAGATGTTTTTTATATCCTCTTGAATAATATTCCCGCCAAGGCGGTTCTTGGAAAGGGATTCAATTAAATTGGAGAGTGCTTCTTTTTGGGCTTTCTGCATGGGCTCTAGTTTCTCTTCTACATCTTTCTTGGTTTTTTTCAGAAGCTCAATAAATGCTTTTCTTACCTCTTTATCCTTAATTTCTGATTCTGCTAATTTTTCTAAATCTTCTATTTTTCCCTTTATAACAAGATTGTCTTTTTTTGGGTCTTTAAAGAATTTTTCAAGGAGCTTTATATTGGAGCGCATTGTTTCAGGAAGTTGTGATTTTAAAACGGTTCCAAGGTTTTCCAGGTCTTTTTTTGCTTTCCTAAAATTAGTAAGCGCGGTTGTAAATGCTTCTCTTTCCCCTTTATTGCCCCCCATTCTTTCCCATCTATAAACCAGCCACAAGTGGTCTTCAATGCCTGATGGCAGATCCGCTTCCTGTACATTTTTACCCAGCATTTCGCTAAAGGCAAATTTCCATAGTTTTCCGGGGCGAAAAACATCTCCCCATGTTTCAACTTGTTCTTTTTTTAATACTTCTCCCAGCTGTTTAGCAATGGTCAAAAGGATTTGTTTTACTTTTATGGCTTCCGCGGAGTCATTTGCCTTTAAAAGTGTGGTAAATACATAAGTTGGGTTTTCTTTGGCAAATTTTATTAATATTTTCTGGTCATATTCGCTTAATCCCCCGCGGGTGGGTTTCACTCTAAATGTATATTCTTTTTCGGTAAATATATTGTCTTGGATTTCTTGCCATTCCACAGGGACTCCATCCTCCCTGGAATTTATCGCGGCAAGTATTTTCTTAAGCAGTTCCAATTCGGCTTTAGTATAAAATACTTTATCGCTTCCCCTTAAACTTTCAAATAGTTTTTTTAATACTTCTTTTTCTTCTGTTGTTTTTGCCTTTTCTATTCCCTTTTGAATCAAGCCAAGCGTCTTAAGGTTTTTAGTTTTATCCGCAAAACCAAGAACCTCTAGACTGAACCTGGGGGAAAATGTATGCGCGATTTTTATAAGTTCCGCACTTGTAATTGTTTCTGCGTCGAGTACAATCCCAGCAACACCAGCTCCGTTTAGTGCCGCCTTGATTAATAAAATCGGGTGTTTTAAAAGCTCAGAAGGTTCTCTTCTTCTTAACACTTTAAAGCCGGATCGCGCGATGGCGTCTTGGGGCTTTTGTGTAGCTTCTTTAAAAAAGTCAGGAGTAAAAACGGCAGCCGGATTTCCTACCCCCTTTAATGATGTCCCTGTTAAAGGATTTGCAGATTGGAGCTGGCTGGCAACTGACTCAAGATTCACCTCTGGCGAGCTTGCATAAATTGTCTGAAGTTTTTCTAAAAATGCAAGTAATAATTCTGCCTTTTTTAAATCTTTTTCATCAATTTTCAATCTCCTACATATTCTTTTAAACTCTGCTCGTGCGCTAGACTGCGTGCTCTTGGCACTATCAAACAATCGTTTGTATTTCTTATGCTGGGCGCGCATAGCATCTCTTTTTTCATAATATTCATTTAATTGCCTGTTATATTCATCAGCATTAAAGGTTGACTTGTCTTTTTTAATCTGCTTTATTTTTTCAATAATTTCCGCTTCTTTTTTCTTAAAATCCTGCAAAAGCTCTACTGTTTTCTTCCCGGCAGATTTTGTTGACTTTGAGAGAATCCCCACGCGTTTAAATATTTCTACGATCTTTTTAATAACTTCGCTAATGTCTTTTCCTTCGGCCAGCATGGATTTTAATGCTAATATTGTTTCTGGGCTGACATTATTTATAAGGGCAATAAGGACAAGCAGTCTTTCCATTCTCGCTTTTTTAGTCTGCAAATAGTTTTGTGTTCGGTCAACCTCTTTAAGCCTTTTAAATATCCCGCCTTCTAAAGCATATTTAACTGCGCTGTCGGACAATATCCCTTGTTCTTGTTCTGATACTTTTTCAACTTTTCCGTCGGGGCAAAGCCAATAATACTGCAATATTTTTTTATTATTTTCTTCAGCTTCAACCGCAATAAGCTGAAGGTTTAAATCGATTATCTTTCTGGCAAGCGCTTTAAAATCCTCAGCCTGTTTTGCTTTTTGAAAGATCAATTGAAGGTATTTCGGCGCCTCAAGGTTGTTGCTGGCTTTTATAAGAAGATTTAAGTTATCATTTTCCAATATTTTTATAAATACCGCATATTCTGTACTTATTACTAAGGCCAATAAAAAGCTGCTCACCTTTATGGCGGTAGCTATGTCGTCAACATCTCCCTCTTTTGGATCCAATATTGTTAGCCTGATTCCAAATTTCTCAAATATTTCTAAAGCTTTTTTCTTTAAATCGGCTATTTTTTTATCTATATCCGTCTTTACTTGTTTTTGAATTAGGTTTTTATATTCAGTTTCATTTTTAACTCCCAATGCCAATAAAAAGTTTTTAACGTTTACAGCAGTCGCTTTATTGTCTACATCCCCTTCATTGGGGTCTAATACGGTCAATCTAATTCCATATTTGTTATATAACTCAAGAGCTTTTTTATTTAAATCCGCAATTTCATCTGGGGCTATTTTAATATCGCCAACCATTTGGGATATATACTCTAATCCAGTCAATACTTTTTTACGGAGCGCTATCAGCTGTTCTGTGTGTTTTTGGATATCAACTTTTGAGGCCTCAATTCCAAACACTTTAGCAAGGAAAGCCCTTAATTGCTCAAGTGCTTTTTTAGGATGTTTTATCCCGCCGATATGCCCTAATTGGGGGATTTTCAATTCTTTTTCTAGCTTTTTACATGCTTCAAGGTTTTGTTTATTTTCAGAAAGCCATGCGACATATTTATCAACTGATTGCTTATTTTTTTCAATTCCTTCGTTCTTGAAAAAATCATTAGTTCTCCTTACTGTTTCAGGATAGTCAACATCATTAGTTTTGCTGTCCAGCAAAGTTAGGTAAATATCAAGGGTTTTCAGTAATTGCCCAAGCGGGTTTATATATGGCGAAATTTTATTATATTCTTGTTCCGCTGATACTCTTGGTATGCTCATTTTTCTCCTTATATAACAAAAAAGCACGCCTGTAAGGAACTGTGTGCTGTATATTATATACCGGTAACAGGCAACGGTAAATAACACTCTCTATACTATATATATCGGATTATAAAGGGGAAAACTTGCATGTTTGTATGCTTCGAAATGCTCAATGAAATTCGCTTGATATGTTACGGAAGTTCTATTTCTGGTTTTTGTTTATTGCCCCATTCTTTTGCTGCAGTTTTTAGTTTGTTTATGTCCTTTTCTGGAAATTTATCGGCGGCTAAAACCCCTTCATTCCAGCTCCAATTATTGCCTGTTTTCTTTGCTATGGGATAAAGTTTTTTATTAATTACAAACCTAACATCTTGATTTAAACTATTTTTCCCGGTCCTAAAAGTGTATTTTGAATTTTTTTGGCTTCTTAGTTTTTCCCTTGCGGATTTTCTGCTTTTTGAACTTCCTTTCTTCTCAGCCTTGGACGTTTTCTTCTTAGTTTTATCCGCCTTTTTAGTATCATCTTCCCCCTCAATTTTGTCATTTGTAAACACTTTTTTATATGCAATTTCAGCGTTTTTATTGTTATTTTTACAATCTTTCTGTTCTTTTTCTTTGGCTGTATTCAGGAGCGTTTCATCGGTATAAATTTTATTTGCAATATAGGCATCAACAGCATTTGCCATTGATAACGCTGTCCGTTGAGTGCCTCCTCGTCTAATTTGCATTGATTTGCTATTTATAAGTGCCCTTACTGTTGAATTTCCTTGTGCCGCCAAGTTCACCATCCAATTTTCCGCGATAATCTTAAGCTCCGCGGATATGTCTAGGCCGGACAATACCGTAAATCGAGGTGTCTTAGTCTTATCTTTATTTTCTTCAATAAAAAGTTCTGTCTTCATTTTGGCAAGCTCGTGGGTTAGAAGCACTCTCAAGGCTTCTTTGCCAGTCCACAATGCCGCATTCCCAAGTATTGCCTTCAATTGCTCTAGTTCTTCTCTCACAACCGCAATAGCTTCGTTTCCTTTAAGTTGTGATTGCCCTGCGGTTGTTGATTCATATATCTTTTTCAACTTAAAAACTACAATCATTCGTAATAGCATAGTTTTTGACTCAACATCAATACTTGAAGCACTTAATTGTAGTGGTTTTATATTTTCATCCATAAATTTAATAATATCTTGGGCGCTTACCCCTGCATGTTTCATAAGTCCTGCAATTACCTGGATAACGCTAATATGTTTTATTAGTGTTGCTTCATTTTTTTCTTTAGCAGCAAAAGCAAGAAGATCTTTATCTTTTTGTGCTTCTTTCAACACAGCAGTTAGATTTTCAATAAGTTTTTTTCCTTCCTCATCTCCAGCAGTTATTTTAAAATTAATCCCTGGAATTGTTTGCTGACCTTGTCGCGTTCCTACTATAAATTGCTGATATAATCCTACAAAAGCTCCCTGCCAACCTGCTTGCAAGAAGGTTGGTTTTTGGGTTTTTAAATATTTCAATAATTCAATCAATCTCGCTGTTGCTGCTTTATAGTGACCACTAGTCATCCTCCTACTAAGTTCCTGAATTTTTTTCTTCCAATTTGCTTGTGTAATTTCTGTATCTCCCGCCCCCGCCGTTCCCGTCGCTGCCGTCCCCCCCGCCGCAGCCGCCTTCACTTCTCCCTTTACCGCCCCCTTCGTATACCATGCCACCAAATCCCCTGCTGAAGACCCTGTCATTGCTGGCTTTCCTTTTGCTTCAGCAATTATCTTCTCAGGATTGCCAACCTTGCCCAAGAAATACATGGTTAAAAAGAATGTCTGGAGCTGGTCATGGGTAAGCGTGGTTTTAGCATCTATATTTTTAACATCCATTTTAAGAATTTTAGCTATTACAGCTTTTGCTACATCTTTAAGCGCCGGGTTTGTATGGCTATCAATCAATTCATTAACATTTATATTTTCACCAGAATAAAGTTTATCGTTTTTTACCCCATCCCTAAAAGCTTTCACCGCTTCGCTTGCATCCACAAATTCAAAGCTTGATGCCTGCATATAGCGTTTTAATATTTCTGTTGTTTGTCCGGTCCCCTGCGCAATTCGTGCAATTACTTTTTCAAAGAATTTTTTAACATCATCAAGAGTAACTATTCCATCCCCTGTCGTGCTGATTCCACCAGTGCTCAACAAATTAAAAAATGCTTCGTTTATTTTAATTCCATAGGCCTTGGCTATTTTTTGAAGGTCATCCCATTTAAGCCCTTTAGAAAGATTAACTTTTGCTTTTTTCTCAATTTCCTTTTGAAAGTCTTGGTCATTTTTCTTATCCCCACCTTGAATCTTGACCCCCATAAGGGTTAGCGCTTGCTGCCAAGTAGCAGCTTTTATAGAAATATTAAGCGGGGAGGCCTGTTCTCTCTTAGGTTGCCCTTCGAAACTCCCCGCCTTTTTTACTGGTCGTGAAGCTGGTCTCACTGGTTGTGAAGCTGGCGCTTGTACTCGCCTTGATGTTGGTCTTACTGGTTCTCCCATTTTATATCTCCTCCAAAATAAAAAAATAGTCGCCTGTTAAGCGACCTTGTTATACTCTAAAAAAATCAGCTACAGGCAACCTGACTTTCTCTCTCACCCTATATATCGGAGGCATCTGCTAAAAACTTGCATGGAAAAGTAAACTCGAATTACGCTTTACGTATTACGTGTATCTGCAAACTCCAGCAACCTTGGAAGCAGATAAAATGGCAAGGAAAGAAGCTTTGATTTTTGTATATTTTCCTGAATAAGTTTCCCGCTATAAACTCGCATCAGCCGGCTTTTGGGATTCTGGCCAGAAAAAATAGCAAGAGACTTTAAACGCCCGGTTTTCCCGCTTTTAACCTCGATTCCCAGCGCTTGCCCGGCATAATTTATGCAAAAATCAACTTTCGCATTCCCCTCCCCTTTATCTCTCGCCCAATAAAATATTTCCGCAGGAACATCTACAAATAAAGAAAGCAAATTCTGGGCAGCAATTTGCTCCGCCAGCCGTCCTTGATAAAATTTATCGAAGTCAACTATGCCTAAATATTCATTTATAATATTCATCCTATAATTGACCAATCCAATGTCTAAATAAATCAATTTTTTGGCCTTTTTTTCTTTAGGAATAAGTGGAAGGTCTTTGCTTTGCGTAGAGCGAACCTGATAAAGAAGCATTGTTTTTTCTAAAAGAGAAAAGGCCTTGCTCATCTCACGGCTCCTAAAATTAGAGCCCCCGAATTTTTCATAGGTTATATGGGTGCCGGCAAAAAGAGGAGCTGTTTCTATAATGTAGCTTAAGTACTTTGCTTCTGCCTGGGAAGCATATTTAAAAACATCCTCCATATATCCTGTTAATAATGACGCAAAAAGAGTTTTTACCCGGTTAATATCTTTGTTCTTCGTGTAATCGCTGACAATTTCAGGCATGCCGCCAATCATGGCGTATTCATAAAAAATTTTTAACGCCATCTCATGTATCGGAGTTGGAATGGTTTGATCTAATTTTATTTCCCTTAATATCCTAAGAAGTTCTGTTTCATTTTTTGCCTCAAGATACTCAAAAAAATCCAAAGGATAAATATAGCAGAACTCTATACGTCCAACCGGAAAAGAAAATCCTTCTTTTTCTATTTTTGCTTCCAGCAGCGACCCGGCGGCAATAACATGCAGATCCGGGCGTTCTTCATAAAAAAACCTAAGCAGCTTTATTAAATATGGGGAGTTCTGTATTTCATCAATAAATATTAGCGTTTCTCCGGCAACAACTGCCTGCTTAAACTCTGCTTGAATAACCATCAAAAATTCATCTAAAGAAATTTCATTTCTAAACAACCTTGAATGTTCTGCTTTTTCTAAATTAATATGAATAATACTCTTGAAGCATTTCTCTGCAAGGATCAAAACTGCCGAAGTTTTTCCTACCTGCCTAGCGCCCCTCATAACCAATGGCTTGCGGCCATCTCTTCGGCTCCATTCTTTTAAATATTCAATTATCTTCCTGTTGAACATATGTACTATCATATTACATTCTATGTAATAAGTCAACAGGTAGTTATGTGTTGATTTATTATATAGAAGCTTGAGAAGCAAAAGCTCATAGGCCGTTAGTTTTAATGATCTAAATTGGAACTGTTGCATAATGCGTTTAGTCGAGGTTGAGACAACCTCGACTACGCGTAAAACAGGTTGCCTGCCTGCCGGTCAGGCAGGTCTCAACCTGTTTTTTAAGGCAAAGGTTCCATTTTGCAACAGTCCCACTTCGTAATTCGGGGTGCGTAGAATGTTGAAAGAGATGGCTATAGAAAATCAGGGAGTCTTTTCAAAAAGTTAGACCAAGGAAGAACTTCAATTGTTCCATCTCGATATGGTTCATTGGCCTCGCAAATAAGAAAGCATGGGACTTCTGGATTATCCGCGCAAAAAGAACGAAAACTAGATAAATCATTTCCCCCAATTTCCTTTTTGGCTTTAATCTCAAAAGCCGCACATAACTTCCCTTGTTTTTCAATAACTAAATCAATTTCTGCCCCTGTATTGGTCCTCCAATAATAAAGCCTTGCTTCCCCTTGAATATATTTTAAAATACGATAAGTTTCTCCAATAATAAATTGCTCGAAAAGACGCCCGCGCAAAACGTTATCTGGCGGAGTGCCCAAATGACGATTAATCGCATTAGTTACTCCCAAATCAAAAAGATAAAATTTAGGATGTCCGCTAAGCCGTTTACGCAAGCTCTTGCGCCATGGATCAAGGCGAAAGCCAACCAATGTATCTTCCAAAATCTCATAATAAGATTGGACGGTCCTGGTTGATAATTGGCATTCCCTTCCGATATTGGAAAAACTAACAAGCTCTGTAAATTGGCTAGCAACAATATCTAAAAATCTTGAGAACCCGCCGAGGTTTCTCACAATTCCTTCAGCCTGAATTTCTTCACGCAAATAAGTGCTGGTGTAAGCCGTAAGCAGATCAATTTTCTCCTGTTCATTATTGCCATAAATAGAAGGTAAAGAGCCAAATCTCAAAATATCCTCGAGTTCGAAATCTTTTTCAATTTCAAAATATACAAACGGGAACAAAAACCTTTCCAACGCCCTCCCTCCCAAAAGATTTGCGCCCCCTTTTCTCAACTTACGGACGCTTGAGCCAGTTAAAATAAATTGGGTCTTTTTCTGATCCATCAAAAATTGGACTTCGTTTAATAGCGCGGGAATTTTTTGGATCTCATCAATAAAGATTGTTTTTATGCCCTGTTTTTCAATTTTATGCAGCGCCTCTTTATGAAATAATTCAGGATATTTGGAATATTTAGCAAAAACTTCATTCAGCAGTAAATTTATTGTCCAAAAATCATTTCCTATCCTTTCTCCAATCAAAGTGCTTTTCCCTGTTTGCCTAGGCCCAAAAAGGAAAAAAGACATATTTTCAGGCAATTTAACCCATCTTTTGATCATAATGCAATATTGTATTACACTTTTGCGGCGTTGTAAATGATTTAATGATGAATTTCAGGGGCAGGTCTGCGCGATGCATTATGAGTTACCCTGCAATTTGTAGAATTCAGCAAGCGCCAGCGTCTCCGGCCTCCTCCTCGCATCTATCCCAAATAATCATTTTTGATTCTCTGCGGAAATAATATGTAGGGAGTTATTTTAATTCTTTTATCATTTCTTGCCAGGGAATAATTGTAACTTTATCAACAATCCTTCGATGCGGAGCAAGACAAACACAATATAGAATAGCTTCAGGGCAGGACTCTTTAAAGGAAATTAATCCTCGTATATGAGGAGATTCAATAATATTTGTCGCTTTGACTTCTATAGCTAGGATTTGTCCCTTTGGAGTTTCGATAATCAAATCAACCTCCGCCCCGCTCTCGGTCCGATAATAAGAAAAGCTATAATCTAATTTATTATATTCTGCTGCCCGCATAATTTCTAATATAATAAAGTGCTCAAATATCCTTCCATAATCAGGGGTTTTTGGCTCTAGCGGCACAGAAATTTTCTTACTTAGCGCCCGCACAACTCCGGTATCAAAAAAGTAAAATTTTGGATGCTGAACCAAGCGCTTGCGCAAAGATCTTTGATAGGGGAAAAGAAAATTCCCGACCAAAGTATCTTCTAATATTTGAAAATATGATTTAACTGTTTGATATGAAACCCCGGTTTCTCTGGCAATATTAGAAAAATTAATCACCCTTCCATTTTCATTAGCCGCAATATTTAAGAAATGGAGGAATGAACCAATGTTTCTTAGCTGCGCTTCTAATTCGATTTCTTCTTTTAGATATACATCTACATAAGCCCGGAGCATATCCTGCGCGATAGAATCTGATTCTTCCAAATAAATGCTGGGAAGGGTCCCTCTTTGCAATGCCCTGGTCAAGGAAAAACTACGGCCAATTTCACTGGACATGAGCGGATATAATTTATAATTTAATGCCCTGCCTGCTAAAAGATTTGCTTTAGAACGCTTCAATTTTCGCGCGCTTGAACCCGAAAGCGCAAAATAGGGAGCCGCTGAAGATTCCATCAAATATTGCACTTCATTTAAAAGAGCTGGAATCCTTTGAACCTCATCAATAATAACATGGGTAATTTTTGAGCTGCGAGATGAGACTTCTTCTCGAAAGATTTCTGGATGGGCGGCCAAACGCGTAAATTCCTCGCTTTTTAAAAGATCATAATAAAAAGAGTTTCCTTCAGTAAAAAGAGATTGCAGTAAAGTGCTCTTTCCTGTCTGCCTAGCGCCAAATAAAAATAAGCTTTTTGTTAGCGGAATCTTAATTTGTCTTTGTATCATGCTTCTATTTTACGACGCATAATAGAAGTTGTCAATACGATGCCGTAAAAAATCAATGCACCCCGCTTTACGAATTACGCATTACGCTTTACGAGTTACGTACTACAAGTTTAGTTATCTTTTCAAAATCCCCTAAAGTTAACGCTTCGGCTCTTCGCTTAGAATCAATTCCCGCCTTATTAAAATCAATATTAAACTTCGCAAGAGATGACCTTATCATTTTCCTCCTCTGCGAAAAAGCCGCGCGGACAATTTTTTCATCAATGTCATAAAGCGGTTGGGCGTATGGTTTCAAAATTAGGATAGCAGAGTCAACCTTGGGAGAAGGGAAGAATGAGTTTTTTGAAATAACTGAATCAATCGATGCTTCCGCCCGATTTTGGACAAAAATCGAAAAAGCGCCGTTCCCCCTACCCCCCGGTTTACCCGCCGGAGGAGGGCAGGCCGCAATTCTTTCCGCTACTTCTTTTTGCACAGTCAGCACAATCAATTCTGGGTGCGGGGCAAGCTCCAACAGCTTTTCAATAATCGGCGTGGTTATATAATATGGCACGTTAGCAACTACTTTATTAAATTCCCCTGCCGGATCCCATCTTAAGAAATCTTTTGCGATAAATTCTATGTTATCTTTTTTGGCCAGGACTTTTTTGGAGATAAGGATCATGTCTTTGTCGGAATCAAGGCTGGTCACATGGCTTGCCTTGTCAGACAAGGCCTCTGTCAATACCCCAAGCCCCGTGCCGATTTCAAGGACTTTATCAGAAGGATTAAGGTTTGCGGCATTAATAATCCGGTTTAGCGCGTTTTCGTCGACTAAAAAGTTCTGCCCCATCCGCTTTTTAGGATGCAGGTCAAAAGACTTAAGAAGCGCGATTGTTGTTTGGTAAAGATTCATGCTCTTGCAAATTTCACCGCAGTTTTGATTGCGCAAATCATGCTGTCGGGACTTGCCTTCCCCTTGCCTGCAATGTCAAAACCGGTTCCGTGGTCAACTGATGTGCGGATAATCGGCAGTCCAACTGTCACATTAACAGATTTATTAAAAGATAATAATTTTAGCGGGATAAGTCCTTGGTCGTGATACATCGCAATTACAATATCAAATTTTCCTGAATTAGCTAAATTAAAAACCGCATCGGGCGATATTGGGCCCTTCACATCAATGCCCAATTTTTTTGCCTCTTCAACCGCAGGCTCGATAAATTTTATTTCTTCCCTGCCAAATATCCCGCCTTCTCCGGCATGCGGGTTGATCCCGGCCACTGCTATTTTTGGCTTTTTGCCGCGTATTTTTAGCATTGTCTTGTGCGCTAATTTTATCTTCTCCAGTATCTTTTTTTTATCAAGAGCTTGCGAAACATCCTTTAATGCGATATGGGTTGTCGCCAGCATCAGCCAGAATTTATCCGCGACAAACATCATCCCAAAATCTTTTGTCTTTGTTCTTTCCGCGAGAATTTCAGTATGGCCTTGATATTTAAATCCCGCTTTTTGTATCGCCTCTTTGTTAATCGGCGCGGTAACAATCGCGTCTATCTTTTTTTCAATTGCCAGATCTATCGCCTTTTCAACATACTCAATGCTTGCTTTTCCGCAGGCAGAAGAAAGTCTTCCCATTTTTACTTTTTTAATATTTTCAAGGTCAATAACATCGATTGTGCCGGAAATAAATTTCGCATCGCTTACTTTTTTTATCGGATTAATTTTTATTTCGGGCAGTTTTGAAATTTTAAGGGCGTATTTTATTGAATTGGTTTCGCCGATTATAAGACAATTTGCAATATGGCTAATTTGAGGATCAGCAAGGGCTTTAACACAAACCTCGGATCCTATCCCCGCCGGATCCCCCATGGTCAGACCGATAATCGGCTTACGCATCAAACCTGATATTGGCTTTTTTGAGGCGGTCAATGGCTTCTTTTATGCGGGCGTCGCTTGTTACCAGCGCGGCTCGGACATATCCCTCGCCAAGAGCTCCAAATGCTGTGCCGGGCGAAAGGACAATCCCGGTTTTTCCTAATACTTCAATTGAAAATTTGGTCGAATCAGTTCCCCGCGGCACCGGAATCCAAACATACATACTGCCTTTGGGTTTTTCAACCTTTGAGCCCAAAGAATTTATACCTTCGACAAAAATATCCCGGCGTTTTTGATAGGTCGCGCGAGTATTATCAATGTATTCTTTTGGGGTTGACAATGCTTCAATTGCCGCGATCTGCACCCCGCGGAAAAGCCCGTAATCCAAATTTGTTTTTATGCGGCGGAGGGTTTTAATCAAACTTTCATTCCCCACCGCAAACCCACACCTCCATCCCGCCATGCCAAAGGTTTTTGACAGGGAGTGGAACTCTATGCAGACTTCTTTTGCCCCTGGAATAGATAAGCACGAAATGGGCTTGTTGCCGTCAAAGTAAATCTCCGCGTAAGCAAAATCATGCAAAAGGATAAAATTATATTTTTTAGCCAGGCTCACGGCTTTTTCAAATATTTCCCTGGGAGCAAAGGCCGCCGTGGGATTTGTCGGATAGCTTAAAACCATGATTTTTGTTTTTTTGAAATCCTCGGCGCTGATTTTATCAAAATCAGGCAAATATGAATCTTTACTGGTTGTTGGCATGGCAAAAGGCGTGCCGCCGGATAAAATCGTTGCGTTAAAATGCGCAGGATATGCCGGCTCAACATACATGACCAGGTCGCCGGCATCTACAAAAGCAAAAGAAAAATGGATCAGCCCTTCCTTGGAGCCGATGAGCGTGGCAACTTCATCTTGGGGGGAAATATTAAGCTGGTACTGTTTTTTTACCCATTTGGAAACAGCCGTGCGAAAGTCTTCCGCTCCCTGGGAAAGCGGGTAGCGCGAAACTTCAGGGTCATCTACCGCTTCCTTGATTTTTTTAATGACGCCGGCAGGCGGCGGCACGTCAGGGTTGCCCATTCCCAGGTCGATTAAATCCGCGCCCTTTTTTCTCTCGATTTCTTTTAATTCATCCAGCCTGGCAAAAACATAAACCGGGAGTTTTTTTAAACGTTTGGCTTCTTCTATAATCATATTATTTCGCTTGCTTTGTATGAGCTTCTGACAAATGATCCGGAAAACACTTTCATAAAACCTAATTTTTCTCCAACCCTGCGGTACCAATCAAATCTTTCCGGCTCAACGTATCTTTCAACCTTTTGATGGCCATTTGATGGAGAAATATATTGCCCAACAGTCGCAATATCGCAACCGGCTTTTTTTAAGTCAAAAAGCAGTGCTATCACTTCACTGTCGGACTCTCCCAATCCTACCATAAAACCCGACTTAGTGTAAATACCGCTTTCTTTTACTTTGCTTAGTATACTCAGGGAGCGCTGGTAACCCGCCTGCGGCCTGATTTGGGGATAAAGCCTCGATACGCACTCAATGTTGTGGTTAATCACATCCGGTTTTTCACTAATAATGATATCCAAATCTTCCCCAATATAATCCGGGATTAATACTTCAACTTTTAAGCTGTTTTCCTTAAGCGTTTTTATCACTTTTGCGAAATGGCTGGCTCCGCCGTCTTTTAAATCATCCCTTGCCACGGAGGTAACTACCACATATTTTAATTTTAATGTTTTTGCGGTTTTGAGGATTCTCTCCGGCTCATTTATGTCCAGGGGAGCCGGCTTTCCATTTAAAGAAGCGCAAAATGAGCAGTTTCTGGTGCAGTTATTTCCCATTATCATAAATGTCAAAGTGTTGCCGGAGTAGCATTCGCCGATATTTGGGCATTTTAAAGTTTCGCAAACGGTAATTATTTCTGAATCGTTGATGATTTTTCTCAAGCGGCCAATATTACTTGCTTTTGGAATTTTCTTTTTTAAAAATAGCGGAAGCGCCAACCTATACTACCTGTTTTATGCTTTTTGTCAGCTGTTCAGCATTTTGCGCATTGGTTATTGCTTCTTCATAAGTAATTACCCCGCCTTGATACAGCTCTTTTAGCGAGGTATCCATGCCCTGCATGCCGTATTTTAAGCTGATTTCAATTGTGGTATAAAGCTCCTGCGTAGTTGCCTTGCGTATAATATTTTTAACCGCCGGAATCCCAACCAATACTTCTACCGCCGCGATCATGCCTTTTTTATCTTTGCGGGGAATAAGCTGCTGGGCAATAATCCCCTTTAGCACCATGCTGAGCTGAAGCCGCACCTGCGCCTGCTGGTGCGGGGGAAAAACATCAATCATCCTGTCAATTGAACCCGGAGCATCGGGGGTATGGAGCGTTGAAATAACAAGATGCCCGGTTTCTGCCGCGGTAATTGCCGTTTGGATAGTTTCTAAATCTCTCATTTCCCCGACCAATATTACATCGGGATCTTGCCTTAATACGCGCTTTAAGGCGCGCCCAAAGGTTAGCGTATCAAGACCCACTTCGCGCTGTTCAATAATTGATTTTTTGTGGGCATGCACGTATTCGATTGGATCTTCAACTGTTATTATGTGGCAGCCCCTGGTAGTATTTATTAAATCAATCATGCTCGCCTGGGTGGTGCTTTTGCCGCAGCCGGTGGGCCCTGTTACCAAAACCAGCCCCCTTATTTCAGAACAAAAACTTTCAACTATCTTAGGCATCCGCAGTTCGGTTAATGTTGGGATTTTTTTAGGTATGCGCCTTATCGCGACACCCATTGCTCCCTTAGAATAATGCACATTTATACGGAAGCGGGAATCCCCATGCTCGTAGCCCAGGTCAAGTTCTTTTTCTCTCTCAAAAAATGTTTTTTGTTCTTCATTTAGCAGGGGGGTTATCAGGCTTTTTACCGATTCCGGAGCAAGGCTGGCATATGAAGTGGGTGTTAACACTCCGGTAATCCTTAATATTGGCGGCGAACCAACAACCAGATGAAGGTCAGAAGCGTTTTGATCGGTCATTAGCTTGAGCAGTGTTTGTATTTCCATACCGCTTACTATATAATTTAGCAGAATGGTTGTCAATATTATAATTTCCTTCGCGTTTGGCTCCATAATAGGAAGCTTTTTAAACGTGCTTATCCATCGCCTCCCAAGGGAAGAATCCGTTATTTTTCCCCAGTCCCATTGCCCTCATTGCAAAAAAAATATCGCCTGGTTTGACAACATCCCAATAATCAGCTTTATCATGCTTGGCGGCAAATGCCGATCCTGCAAAAATAATATTTCTCCCCGCTACATATTTATAGAAATTTTAACCGGCTTATTTTTTTCCCTGCTCTCCACATATTATGGTTTTAATGAACTGGGATTTTACGCGTTTGCTTTTTTTATTTCCTCACTAATCGCGGCTTCTTTTTCTGATATCGAACACGGCATCATACCGGACGAATTGATTTTTATCGGCATTCCCGCGGGTTTTCTTTTTAATTATTTTTCAAATAATCTGGCATCATCCATAATCGGCTGTTTGGCCGGCTTTTTATCGCTTTACTTAATAGGCCAAATTGGAAAATTCGCGTATAAAAAAGAAGCGCTCGGCTTTGGCGACGTTAAGCTTGCCGCGCTTATGGGAGCCTGGCTTTTGCCCGACAAGCTTTTACTTGCCCTCTTTTTGGGCTACGCGTTAGCCGCTGTTTGGGTTGTTTTTCTAATGGTTTTTAAAATTAAAAAATTCGGCGACACCATCCCCTTTGGTCCGGGCTTGTCAATTGGCGCGATAATTTCCCTTTTTTGGGGCGGCGCGATTATCAATTTTTATCTCGCGCGGTGTTTTAATTAAAATGAAAATAAATTTATACGGCGTTTTGTTCGCGTTTATTATTTTATATTTAGTTTTTCAAATCCGCGAAGATGTGTTAAGATATAATGGTCTCGTTTCAGGATGCCGAAAACTTGAAGCTGTTATCAAAGAAACTGTTCTTAAGAACCAATCATTGAAATCAAGGATAGCGTCTTTAGATGACGGGCAATTTATAGAGTGTTTAGCTCGCGAGAGATTGATTTATGTTAAGAAAGGGGAGAAAGCGTTTAAAATATGCCGGTTGAAATCGGACAAGATGTAGACGGAAAAGTTACAGGAATCACAAAGTACGGAGCATTTATAGACCTCGGCGAAGGTAAAACAGGCCTTGTGCACATTAGCCAAATCTCTGATTCGTATGTGACAGACATTAACCAATTCATTAAGGTTTCTGATGTGGTCAAGGTTCGGGTAATGAGCCTGGTAAAGCCCGGCAAATACGACCTTTCAATTAAACAAGCCGGCAAAGTATATGTCCCAACCTACCACAAAAGGCCCTCCCAAAAAGAAAAAGCAATCCCCGGATCTTTTGAAGATAAAATTAATAGGTTTTTAAAAGACAGCGAAGAGCGTTTGTTGGACTGCAAGAAAAACCTCGAGGAAAAACAAGGAGTCCGTTCCCGGAAAAAATAACCCCCCGCCGCGGTGGTGGAATTGGTAGACACGAGGGACTTAAAATCCCTTGGCTGCATAAGCCATGCCGGTTCGATTCCGGCCCGCGGCAAACTTATAGCTTTGCCTCTAAAACCTTGCTTGAAACCCCTAATATTTTAGACGTAATTTCTTTGTTTTGCCCTGACTTTTTGAACACATCATGGATATATCTTTTTTCAAATTCGGAATAAATGTCTTCAAATGATATTGAATAAAACGACTTCTCATCTAATAAAATATCAAACGGCAGCTGATCGGCTTCAATAATTGGTTTTTCTGAAAGCATTACCATGTTGCAAACTACCGCCCTTAGCTGAGACACATTTCCCGGCCAATCATATGAAGAAAGCAGGTTAATTGCCTCATTGGACAAGCTTTTTACATTTCTATAATATTTTATGTTCGCCTCATTTAAATAATAATCAATTATTAAAGGAATATCGGTTGCCCTGTCTTTAAGCGGAGGTATCTCAATAATTTTTTCAGAAGACTGCAATTCCTGGTTAAATCCAGTTTCTTTTAAATCTTGGGCAATCCCCAAAATAAAACGGACATCCTTATATTGCAATAGCTGTTCCTGCGCCCACGCAGGCAAAAGCTCGGCATGATCGATAAAAAGCACTCCCCCGGAAGCCAAGTCAACCGCGCCAAAAACTCTATTGATATCCGCGACGGTAGATCCTCCGCTTTTGCCAAACAGCAGGGGTAGCGGCTGGCGGCAGTCATACGCGGCATTGGCTCCAATTGCAAAAGCAACCGCTTCTTTTTCTACTCCATCAGGCCCGATTATAATAACTCCGCCTTTTAATTTCGCGGCATCAGCTATCTGGCTCCTAACTATTTCGATTTTTTCCGAATTTCCCAAAATTGCCGGCCGCCTTGATTCAGCTTTTAGCCTACTGCTTTCATCCAGCATGTTTTTTCTAGATAATAAATTAGCGGTAAAATTTAAAATATTATCCACATCAAAAGGTTTGACGATATAATCAAATGCCCCAAGCTTAATCGCTTCATTTGCTTTTTGCATTTCATTTACCGCGGTAACCATTATTACAATAGTGTCGGGGTTGATTTCTTTGATTTTTTTAAGCGTTTCAAGCCCATTCATTCCGGGCATGCGGATATCCAAAAATACCAAATCAGGGTTTTCGTCAGTTGTGTGTTTTATCGCGGCTTCGCCGGATGCGGCAGTTATGACTTTATATTTGTCTGATAAAATAAGCTCAAAAGACTGCCTTATGCTTTGTTCGTCATCAACAACTAAAACTAAACTCATGCCGCAAAGCGGTCAATAATAAACAAGGCCTGCTTTCTGAGGTCTTGATCCGATAAAATGCCGGCGACTATGGCATTAATCATCTGGTCAGCCCCTTTTGACTTAGCCAATGCCGCGCCATACTCGCAAGCAAGCGCCATGCGCACAATTTTAGTTATTGCACTGTTTATCGTGTCTGTCTTTTTGATTTCATTTTGAAGCCCTTTTTCAAAAATATCTATTTTTGAGGCTTCTTTATTTTTTAGCTTCCTCTTGCCCAGCATATAGGGAAGAATTTCAATCGGCTGGCTCGTAGATTCAATTACTTTTTGTTCCATATTTACCACCTCTTTAGTCAATGATAACAAGTTTTGTTCCAATTAGATATTTACCGCTACAACAACAAATATATCAACAACATATCAATTATAGCACAATTTATTGTGCATTGAAAGCACGGCTTTTTATGCTTGCGCTTCGACTTCACTCAGCTCCCAGATATGTGGATGCAGAGCAAGACGTCTGGAGCTATCGCGTAGCAGCGCCTTTATGGGAGCGCGAGTGAGAGACTAAAAGCTTATTAATCAATTTATACCCTTGCTTAACCAATAGTTTGGAGTTTTTAATTTCCCTCTCGTTAAAACCATGGATTTCATTGTTTCTTTTACCGGGAAATATCACAAACGGCACAGGATCTGAGGAATGGGTCATTAGTGAAATAGGCGTCGGGTGGTCAGGCAGCAATAGTATCCTGATATTTTTATCCCCTCTTATTTTTTCTAAAATGGTTCCCAGCACAAGGTTATCAATATCTTCGATAGCTTTTATTTTTCCTTTAACATCGCCCATATGCCCCGCCTCATCCGGCGCTTCAATATGGACAAAAACCAAATCATGCTTTTTTAAAGCCCTTAGCGCGTATTCTGCTTTTCCTTTAAAATTCGTATCCAAAAATCCGGTTGCTCCCGGCACATTTATCACGTCTAATCCCAGCGCCTTGCCCAAACCTTTGAGCAAATGGACAGCAGTAATTACTGCTCCAACTTTTTTATATCTTTTTTTAAAGGTCTCTATTTTAGGCGCTACCCCCTGCCCCCACATCCAAATCATGCTTACCGGGTTTTTCCCTTCTTTAATTCTTTTAATGTTTACCGGATGCTCCAATAACGGCATTATAGATTCTTTCATCAAATACTTAATCAAATCGGCTCCGGGACCGAGAGGGAAATACTCCTCAATCATTTTGCCGGTAATATCATGCGGCGGCACACAATAAGATTTTATAAGCTCATCACAGCCGGATATAACAATAATATGCCGATACGAGAGCCCGGGATAAAATTTTACCGCTTTTGAACCCAGTTTTTTGTTTAAAGTTTTAATTATCTCAATTGCTTCTTTGGTTGAAATATGGCCGGAGGTAAAATCTTTCATCCTGCCGTCTTTTACAGTGACAAAATTACAGCGGAAGGCAACGTCCCCTTTGCCAAGTTTTATGCCAAGCGACGCGGCCTCAAGCGGCCCTCTCCCCGAGTAAAACTTTTTTGGGTCATAGCCAAAAATGGACATTGCGGCAACATCTGATCCCGGGTTCATGCCTTCAGGGATATTCTGCACCCATCCGCATTCGCCGTTTTGGGCTAAATAATCCATATTTGGGGTGTTAGCATACTCAAGCGGGGTTTTGTTATTTAACTCTTTTAACGGGTAATCTGACATGCCGTCGCCGATTATTACAAGATATTTCATTAGAATTATTCTAGCACGAAATAAGCAGGTTTATCCAATTAATCTGTTATAAAGTGCTTGTTCTTGCTCAGAATACAAACTTGCTAAAGAATATAATTCATTACTTATGTGGGGGAGCCACCGATTTTGTAGTTCTTGGGCTAAAGCATTTTTATTGTTTTCTATAAATTGTCGAATTATTTTGCTTTGATAGAGTGTGGCCAAATAGCGTCTGGGATAATATTCTAATTCAATCCCATGTTCCTGCCCAAGAGAATAGCTTCTTAAGTAACCGACAAGATTCAATATTGATACAACCTGATCAATAGCAGACAAAAGCTTGCCGTCACTATCAAATGCATTTAGGAAAAGCGTCCTTTCTATCTCTGGAATAAAATTTGGCTTTGAAAGCAAATCAATTTCTCCTTGCTGTAGAGTAAATAGGGAATCCCTGAATTGATTATCAAAAACAAACCCTATTAAAGGCTGTTGTGTGGCAGAAATAGATATAGAGGAACAAAACGCCAAGCATCGGCAAAATTGCCTAAATTCATTTTCAAAGCCGAGGGTTTTAATGGGCTCCAGGATTTGTTGCGGTAAATGTTCGACGCCAACTGCCATTATTAAATCTTGGTTTACTTGTCTTGCTGTGCCAAGCGTTTTATGAAGGTCATCAAAAGATAATTCAGTTAATTCATCCCATTTCCCCGCAACCCTAACCCTTAGTACGGTTGGATTTTTTGAAAAAGCGATATTCCCAATTCTGCTGATTATCTGCCCCATGCCAAGTTTGTATGCTTGCATGATATCTTTTCTGCTAATTTTGTTGTAGATTTCAATGTATTTTCAATTATCCGTAATACGGGTTGCGTAATACGAAACGCGTTACGAATTACGTGTCACGCTTTTTCTCCCTGAGTGTTGCTATTATAGAAGCTTTTCTAATTGCTTGTTCCTGTTCCTCTAATTTTTTTATTTCTCCTTTAATTTCTTCAATTGCCTCAAGAATCTCCTCATAAGTTTGGCATCTTTCTTCCCTGGATACCGCCAGCATTTTTTTAAGCATACTATTAACCCGATCTTTCAATGTCGGGAATTTAATCTTGATAGGAGGTAAATCGGTAGTAGTTTTTTCAATATAAAGCGCATCATCGTTATTTGCGCAGATAAAGGGTTGAGAATGTCCGCTAAGCATGCAATAAAAAACGACTCCCAAGCTATAAATATCATCTCGGTGGCCAGTAGGCTCGCCCTTCATCTGTTGCGGCGAAGAAAACAGTGCAGTACCGTAATTCCCGCCATTGCTGTTCCCAATCTTGCCTATGCCAAAGTCGATTATAAAAGATTTCCCTTCATTTGTTAGCATAATATTTTCCGGTTTAATGTCCCTGTGGCATATATTTTTTTCTGCCGCCAGTTTTAAACCGAAACAAATTTGGGCCATTAAATCCATGGCTTTTGGCAAAGAAATTTTCCCGTTTATTTCAATCTCATCATGCAATGTGATCCCGTCAATAAACTGCATAACATAATAATTGTTGTTTGTAACTGGCACTTCTAATAATTGCGGGACATGTGGATTTCCTTCAAGTCTTCTTAAGATTTCTTGTTCTCTTTTAAACCATTCCGTGCCAAAAACAGCAATTTTTACGGCTGCCGGATTCCCTTGTTCATCAAAAGCTTTATAAACCACACCCATTCCCCCTTCAGCAATTTTTCCTTTGATAATGTAAGAACTGCCAATTTTTTGCCCTGGATAAATATGCGGCGGGGCTTGACAGGCAAGCTGCGGTGTTTTTAGATTTCCTAATGGTAAAGTTGTATTCATTTGGCAGTCACCTCGCTACTCATATATTGAGGGGGATTCATTTCCCTCTAGTATATTATCGTCAAAAACCAGCGGAAATTTCATTTTCCGTGAAATTTATCTACTATTTATCGGACAAACAAATAGAAAGGGGAACAAATGACAGTTTGCAGTCCAGTGTTAGGTTTTAAAAGCAATAATCCGGTGACCGGCCGGCTTTTTACGCTTGAAGCTACGGAAGTCCCAAAAGCGGAAATGCGGTTGGCCTGCGAGCAATTATGGATTATCCTTTCTGATGTCAAAGAAAAGCTCAAGGCTTATAAAAAAGCAAAAATCACCCCATCTCCCGCGCAATTACTCGCCCTAGTTAGAGAAATATTAAACAAGCATAGGCTCAACTATAATACCACTGACTTACCAGGTTTAGCCAAACAGCTTAACATTAAAACTTTAGAATGTTATTCCTTGGCGCTTATTTATATATTTATAGCTCATGAGTTAAATTGGCCGGTTTTTGGGTATTTGGGCAATAGGCATATGGTAGCATGTTATAAAAAAATTGCTTGCACAGACCAGCGCCCCAATGTATTTAGTTACCAAGCAATAAAAAAAACACAACCTTATAAAATTACTGCAAATCGGTTAAGAGGATTTATCTTATTTATATTTTCCTCTTTCAAGACAGATAAAAATAAATATGAGGAAACAATTAAAATTTTAAATAAAGCTGAGAAATATTTTAAGCATTCAGATCTTTACCGTCTTATGGGTTTAATCTACACAAGAATTGGCGAATATGCAATGTCGCTTAAATATGCTAACAAAGCTTTGGCAATTGATAGAAATAACAAGGAAAACCAGTGCTTCCAATATTTTCCCCGGCTTGGGATTGACTGTAAAGACAATAAAACCGAAAAATGCAGGCAAACAATAAGGGAAGCGGAAGAACATTACCGGAAATTTCATACTCCCAAGCAACCCTACAATACATGCAATCTGCTTCAGGAAGAAGCTAGTCGATATAAATAGGAACATTTGCAACCTGCCGGCAGGCAAGGCGCGGGTTGCGCAATTTGTATTAGTTGCCATCCTCCAGAGCTTTATCAAGTGCATCTTTTAATTTCCGCTGGCTTCTTACCCAAACCTCATATCTTTGAGCAAGCTGGGCTATTTCTTTTTTCAGGAGGACGATTCGTCTCCCAATTGCATCAGATGGCCGCTTTCCCTCTTGCTCACGCCTATTTTGAAGTTCAATAAAGTTTTCTAATTTTCTTTCTTTTTCTTTTATAGCCGTTCTTAATCCGCTGACTGTTTTTACATTATTACGATATGCTTCCAAATCTAGCTTTACTTCTCCGTTTGTCCTGGCAAGTTCCAATATTTTTTCATCCCAAGTTTTTTTCAATTGTTCGACTCCTAGAAGGGATCCTGTCACCTGTCCAGGCACCTGATATTGATCTCTTTTTCCAACAACGCGTTGAATTACTTTTGGCGCTAGTGTAGGTTTCGGAGCCGGTTTTAGAGCTGGCGTCGCTATAGTTTTTGAATCAAGAGGAGGTAGAGCAATAGCTGGCGGGGATGGAACTTTTTTAGCCGCCAATTTCCCGGCTCGTGAAGTAATATCATCTGTTTTAGTTGTGTCTAATCCACCAGGAATTGTTGCGTTGGTTGGCCTTGATAAAGCTGTGGTAAGTTTCTTTCCATCAACACTAGTATCTTTTGTGGTTGGAATTTCTTCTTTTTCAAAAGCAGTTGTTTCTCGTTCCCTTGTGCCGGCTTCCAGTGTAAATGTTGAATAAGCTGGCGGGGCTTTAATTTTTACCGGCGGCGCTGACGGGGCCGGGACGGTTTTCTTTTTTGAACCAAGAAGAAAAGGCTGCCATTTCCAATTTACTTTTTTTACGGCAGGTTTACTTTCTGTAGTTTGTCGGGCAACAAGCTTCCTGTCATTAATAAAATCCTCAGTTGCCTTAAGGGCTTTAGCGGCTTTTGAGCTTATTTGTGCAGTGTCATAGGCAACCATATCCGTTACATCGCTTCTTCGTTCGATTTCTTGTCTTTCATTTTCTTGGATTTTTTCTGCTGTTTTATCAATTTTTTTCTGGACTTCTTTTGGGATTTTCATGGTTACGCCGTTCCCAATATCTACAACATCCTTTGGTTGGTAGTCTTTTGCAATTTCTTTAGTTGTTTTGGGCTTTTGGGGCACATATACCGGGGTTAGCTTGGATTCAATTTTATTAGGTTCGCTCATTTTTTTCCTCCTCTAAGGGAATGTACAGATCTCTTATGGATCCTTTCATTATATATATCGGCTGTTTTAAGACAAAATTTCAGCCCATATACATATTAATCATCGGCATAAGATGGGGAAAACTTGCATGGACAAGACATGGTAGCAAGGTAGCAGGGTTGCGGGGTTATGTTGGTTCAATTTGCGAGAGGAATTGCTGCCAGGGTAAAAATTCCTGAGTTTCCCGTTTTTCGGGATTAGGGACAAAAGCCTTGATTTAACGAGGGAAATGATATAAAAAAGTAGTGTGAAACCACACTACAGGGTCAGAAAAGTAAAAACCAGCTCCGGTAGCACTGCAATTCAAGTCGGGTTCTACAAGGGAAAAAGATTCATCCTTGAAAAACATATCGGATCTTCCAAAGATATTCATAAGATCGATGAATTGATTGGGATTACAAATGAATACGTTAATTCCAACTCAGCACAACTAAGATTTGATTTTAACCCCCAATCGAAAGAAATTCTCTTTAAGCGTGGAATCAAGGTAGAAAAAAGCATCCTTGAAACAGCTTCCGAATATTTAGAAAACATATATCAGCAGCTTGGTTTTAATTGCCTAAAAAATGATGTGCTTAAACATTTTGCCATCATCAGGGTTTTAGAGCCTGCCTCCAAGACAAAATCGATCATGCTTCTTAATAAGTACTTTAATATCGAATACAAAAGAACGACAGTGTTTAGGAAGCTGGCTAAACTCCCCAGCCTAAAAGAAAAGGTTGAACACCTGGCAACAAAATATGCCAAAAACAATCTCGGCTTTAATTTTTCATTGGTATTTTATGACGTAACCACGCTCTATTTTGAAACCCATAATGAGGATGATTTTAGGTTAAATGGTTTTTCAAAAGACAATAAGATCAACCAGCCCCAGATCTTAATCGGCTTGGTGGTCAATGAAATCGGGTTCCCCATTTGTTACGATATTTTCAAAGGAAATACCTTCGAAGGCAAAACAATACTTCCCGTGATCCTAGGACTTAAGAGAAAATATCATATGGATCAAATTACAGTGATAGCTGACGCAGCAATGTTAAGTGTTGAAAATTTAACTCAGCTTGAAAACCATAAAATTGATTACGTTGTAGGAGCTCGCATGGGAGGGCTTAATCTTGAAGAGGTTCGTAATATTGCCTCAATGTTGGGGAGAACGGACAAAAATATCTTTAAGCAAGAAAGTGTCATTTATGAATATTCCACAAAGCGAGCCAGGAAGGACAAGATAGAAAACAACAAGCAAGTGAACAACCCCAGACTTACGTCTGGGGTTGTTCACTGATCACTAGGTAAATTATAGCCGTAATTATTGGACTGTCAACCGATTTTTACGCATTGTGCGTATGCTAAGTTATTGATTTGATAAAACACTATCAAGGCTTCTTTTTAGTCTTTCGCGGCTTTTAAACCATGTTTGATATGATTGCATAAGCTTGCCTCTTTCTATTGTATTGTTTTCTATTCTTCCAAGAATACTTTTAGGCGTTATTCTTCCCTTATTTTTATAATCTTGTTTCAAGTCATGAAGTGTTTTTAATCGCAATTCTATTTCTTGTATGCGTTTGTCCAATTCATTGATTTTTCTTTCATGGTTTCGATATGCTTCTAAATCTAGCCGTACTTCTTCATTTGCTTTAGCAAGCTTTTCTAACCGAGCATGCCAACTTTCTTGCCCTGTCGTTGAAGCAGGCGATACATCTGAAGAACTTGGCGTAATCTTCAGTGTTGAGCCAGATACTACAGGCTTTAGCGCTGCTTTGGCTACCGCGGGCTTTTTTACAGTTGGCGATGCCGAGGAAGCCGCTGCAACGGGAATTATCTTTGCTTTCTTAATAATATTTTCAAGAGCTTTTCTTTTTTCATTGTAAGCTTCTATACTCTCAGGATTTTTCACTTGTTTAACATACTCATCATGTGCTTGTTTAAGCTGTACTGCCAATTCTGGATTCGAAGTTTTTACTCTAACATATAGCTCTTTTAACCCAACGATTAATTTTGAGTATTGGTCAAATCTATTTGATAAAACATCTGAAATTTTTTCTCTGCTATTATTCAATTGTTGTTTTTTCGCTTGCAGATCTTGGATCATTTTTTCTGAAACTGGCTTACCTTGCGCGGTTAATGCCAAAATAGGCCTAACCAGCGCTTGAATTTCTCTTCTCTGCCCATAAACTAAAGCATCCAACGCATTTTGATCTCCCATTTTAACTCTTCCGCCGGAAGCTAAATCTAAAGCTTCTTGCGTTTTCAATCTGCCAACAACTCTCTCAAACAGGTTAAAATTTCCCCATGTTTCATCCACTAGTGCTTTTGCTTGAGCCGCCGGTACAGTTTTTTCTGCAGGTATGGGTGGCGCTGTCCTAGCTGGCATTACGGGTGCTGCGGGAGCTGGACTTGACACCTTAGGCATAGGCGCAGGAGTAGGAGCTGGAACAGGCGGCATATTTTTTTCAGCTTCTTGACAAAGCAATACCGCAGTCAACAACTGATACGCTTCAAATTTTGTAAACTCAATACTTAATTCAAATCTCCCTCCCGCTTTCTGTAATGTTTGATTCATACTCCCTGTCGCCATGTTAATCAATGCAAGTTGTATTCTTTTATTTTTCTCGTTTTTAACCAGATTATAAATCATTAAAATTGCCCAAACGTCAAAATTGTTTGGGTTTAGTTTTAAGAATTTTTGTAAATCCTTCATATTAACTTTTCCAAATAACAAACCAAAAACCGCATCAAATATTGCATTGATCCTCCCCGAATCAATTGCTCTTGACAATTTTTTTGAACTAAAAATTGAATATAATCCTCTAATAAATTGTCGATGCTTGGTTTGTATGTTTTTAGGTACATTTCGGTAATTCTTCGCCCGCTTAATAGCTTTTAAAACAATTGCCTTACCCCATATTGTTTTGCTCTTTGTCCGAAAGTTTTGTTTAGAATAAGCGTTAAACCATGCCGCTAAATATTCCGGGGTTGGCTGTTGAGTAGGAGACAATTTTTTATAAATCGCTTGCAGGGCACTCAACTCTTCATTGTTTATGTCCCTAATTATTCCATCGCTCCCCACAACCTGAATTTTTACCTTGATTGGCTCTTTGCCGCTCTGGGCATATGACACTTTTAGAGATATTTCGCCTTTTAATAAAGATTGAATAAATGCCTTTCCGGCATGATTAATTTCCAAGTATTTAATAATGTCATCAAAGTTTTTATCAACAAAGTGCATCGCTAGGTTTGCAGGGTAATTCTCCAAGTCCAAATCTTCGGGCTTTGGCAATCCCTCCCTCATAACAGGCATTTGTTGATAAAGATTCACTTGCATATTATTTTGCTCATATCCCAAAGCATAATTTGCCCCCATTACCGCGTATTTGTTTAAAGCAATATATCTCAGTATTTCTTGTTTTGTATTTCTATCAATAGATTTATTATTTTGCAAATATTTATCCAGGAAATTCTTTGTTGCTAAAAACGCGTTTCTTTCATCTGGAGTTGAGCTCAAAAGCAATCCTTGGACATTTTTGAACCATAAAACATGCGCCGCTTCGTGGACTAATATTGCCGCAATTTCCCAAGCAGACCTGATTTTGCCTCGCTCATTAACCGCGTCAATAACAACTATTCCAAACGCGGATAACGCAAGCCCTTGAGGCTTAATGCCTAATGGTCCCGAATGGATATTGTTAGTAAATATTATCTCATTCAGATTTTTCGCAACCAAGGCATAATCTCCAGTAGCCCTTAAAATTGCTACTACTTCTTGCGGCAAGCCATTAGAGCCAACCGAAATTGGGATCCTTGTTTTTAGTTCTGCAAGCGTATTAATATTCTGTCCACCGGAAACTGGAGGTCTTATTTTATCTTTTGCCGACGCATATATTTTATTAAATTCTTCTTTTGATATGCCAATCTTTAATGCCATTGCGTATAATGTGCTTAAAAGTTTTAAAAATAGAATTCTTTTATCGTACTGATTTACCGGTAATTTTAAATATCTTTCAAAGACCGAAGTTAGGTACTTTGAAAATTCCTGCCGATATTTTGCGTCATCAGTTTTTTCATGAGATTCCGCAACTTCATTAAAAAACGAAACCAAACGATAATCCTGATTTTCTAAGCCCGGCAGTTCTTTAATAAAATGCTGGTAGTTATAATCAAAAAGAGAAAATCCCCGCGCATAAGCAATTGCATGAAGATCTCCCAACCTTTTCATGGCCAATATTTTTGAGGATGAGCCAATGGGATAAGATGAGGATTCCTTTGATGCAATATCTATTTCCCTAAATAATTCTTCTTTTGAAAGACCAAGCAATCGCCTCATTTCCTGCGGCCCGACAACTGTTAATACTTCCGTTAGCTTACCTTTAAAAATTTTTCCTAATATTCGTTCATTCCTAAGAATGCCGCTTTGCTGACTAACAATATCAAGAAATACTGAAGCGCTGATATGATAATTTCTTCCATGCCAACCATTATAAGAATCAACACTTTCGCGCCACGCCGTGATAATCCTTTGCCTTACTGCCGCTTCAAGCTTATTATCTTTTTTCGCGTAAAAGTTAAAAAGTAAGTTCCTGTCTTCTTTTGAAAGTCTTGGATTAGATAATCTGATAAATAAATTTATCTCCCTGTAATTTACCTGTGCACTTTCGAGCATTCGCACAAAGGCATTCCATTTAGCTGCCGCTTCTCTGGTAGGGCTGGCCGCCATAAATGCATTGAAATATATCTCTTGAATGTAAGTAAAAACCGCCTTAGTTGAATTTTCTAATACAGCCGCAAGCTCCCTCCATCGTTCATTAATTGCTCTGTATCTATCTACATTCTGATTATATTGCTGAATTAATCTTCTCTGTTTTTTTGTGTTTTTTCCGGCCCTTTGAATTTGCTTTTTTAACCTTTTAAGTCTTGCGTGGTATTGTTCAGAAGTTTTGCGTAATACCTCTATTTGTCTTATTGGGGCTTGACATTCAACAATTTTCTGCACAGCATTTGAATTTGTTGTAATTAATTGCGGAGCTGCTGCTGGAGAAGCAGGTCTTGAGCCAGCCGCAGGGGTTGAGCTTGGCTTTGACGGGTCAGGCTTAGGCGCAGAATTAGGAGCTGCCGGCGACGCATCATTTTGTCTGTCAATTCTAAGGTTGGTACTCTGTTGTGAAAGATCGCGAACATATTCCCTTCGATTAAGCGGCTGCATTTTAAGACCTTGGCCTTCAGGAACGCGAGGGGCTCCTTTTCCAACCATACTTAGGGGAGGATTATCTGCTTGAGGCTCAATTGGCGGAATCGAATCTCCTGGAATTGTTGCGGCAGAATCTTCTTCTTTTGCTTGCTCATATTCTTGCGCAGCTTTTGCCCAGGCAATAATTGAGGGCAAAGCCATTTGGCCCTCATATCTTGTCTTTATTGGCGCCGGCAATCCTAAGACTTCTTCCTGAAATTGCTTGCTTGTTTGTGATGCAGAAGCAAATTTTATGACTAATGCTGCAGCTTTTGCCCTTTGTTCTGCGTCTTTAAAGCCAATTTTCTTAAGCTCATGCAAATTATATAAATTTAACAGGATTGGGTTTTGCTCGCTTTTAATCCCAAACTCGGATTTAATTACTTTGATAAATTCATCATATTTCTTGCAGTTTTTTGTTTTTTCAACCAGTGTTTTATAAGCGGCTTCTCTGTTTTTTGCCTGCAGTACAAGGTCCTGCCGGCCGAATTGGATTTCTCTTGAGTAGTATGCCTTTTGCGCTTCTTCAAATGTCCAGCCCTTCGCGCTGGCATATTCCCTTATCGCCTGGTCAAATTTTACAACCTCGTTGCCATCAATAACCTGCGCGCCGGGACCTTGCTGGATTCCTTTTTCTTTATCTAATCTCCATCCGTGCGCGGCAATTTTATTAATTCCCCGGGTAATATCGATGCCAAGAGTTTTCGCTTCAGCCACACTTAATCCGTCATGCAGGTCAATTTTTATCGCGCCAGTATCGCCTTGTTTGCATAATTGGATTTTTCCCTGTACGTCTTTTTTAACATAGATAATCCATTGCTTGCTGTCATTATTTTTTAATACTTCAACAATTTTATTTAGTATTTCAGTATTTTGCTTGGCAATATTCACGCGGAAAAAATTATTCCACGCTGATTTTATTTGTTCCAAATTGTTTGCCGGAGTCGTCATTATTCCTCCCTCAAAAAAAATACACCATCCACAGGCATATGGCATTTCATTATATATATCGCTTCAGAGGGGAGAAAACTTGCATGGAAAAGTAAACTTCGCTCGGGAACGTAATGCGGAGGACGTAATTCGTAACGCGTTACGAATTACGCTTTACGTTTTACGCTTATTTCACCACCATCGTCCCAATACCGCAGTCGGTAAAAAGCTCAAGCAGTAAAGCGTGGGGAATCCGGCCGTCAAGGATATGCGCCTTTTTTACGCCTTTTCTTATCGCGTACAAGCAGGATTTTACCTTTGGGATCATCCCGCCCGATAACTGGCCGAGTTTTATCATTTTATCCGCTTTATATGTGTTTATTTCAGAAATAAGCTTGCTGTTTTTATCCAGCACTCCATGAACATCAGTAAGCATAATCATTTTTTCGGCTTTTAGGTACGCCGCAATCGCCGCCGCCGCCTTATCCGCATTGATATTATAAACCCCGCCCCTCTTGCCAACCCCAATGGATGTTAAAACAGGAATATATCCAAGCTTCATCCACTTGTTTAAAAACCGGTAGCGGATCCCGCCAACCTGGCCGGTAAAGCCAAGATCAATTTTATTGCCTGCTTCATCTTTTTTAAAATATTTAAAAGCCTTGATTACCCTGCCTTTTTTTCCATAAAAGCCCTTTGCCTTGCCGCCGGCTTTTTTAATAAGTGAAACTATCTGCTGGTTGATTTTTTCTCCAAGCACCTTTTGGACAACTTTCATGGTTTCTTTGTCAGTCAGCCGGTAGCCGCCGATAAATACCGGCTCAATCCCCCGCTTCATAAGTTCTTTATTAATTTCAGGCCCGCCGCCGTGAACCAAAACAGGATTCATCCCCACCATTTTTAAAAGCACCACATCTTCAATAACACTCTTTTTAAGCTCTTCATCCTGCATCGCCGCCCCGCCATATTTTATAACTATTGTCTTGTCATTAAACTTTATTAAATACGGCAAAGCTTCAATAACCGCGTTAGCCCTTTTTATTAAATGTTCAAACACTTTCTCTCCTATGTATGGTAATCGGCATTGATTTTAACATACCCTTCTGTCATGTCACAGCCCCAAGCTTGCGCCCTAGCATACCCCGCCCCAAGGTCACAAATAATTATCGTCTCTTTTTCCCCAAATTTCATATCAGCTTTAATTTTACCGGCATCCATTTTTACCGAAGTCGCGCCAACCGCCGCGTATATCCTGCCCAGATTATAATCTTTTCCGTAAACCGCGCATTTTAAAAGGTCTGACCCGGCAATTGCACGCGCCGCGGTCTTTGCTTCCTTTTCATTTTTTGCTCCTGATACATTGACAATTATCAATTGTGTCGCGCCCTCTCCATCCCGCGCTATCTCAATTGCCAAATATTTACACACTTTTTCGAGTCCCGTATAAAAGTCGTTTTCCTTTGGCTTTACCCCAGACATCCCATTCGCAAGGACAAAAACACAATCATTTGTTGACATGCACTGGTCAACGGTAATCATATTGAAAGAATTTTCGACGGCTTTTTTTAATAATTTTTGCAGAGTTGATTTTTCAATCTTTGCGTCGGTTGTGATAAAACAATGCATTGTCGCCATGTTTGGATGAATCATTCCCGATCCCTTTGCCACTCCGGCAATTGTATATCCGCCCATATCTAAGGCAATTTCTTTTTTTCTGGTATCGGTTGTTAATATTGCTTGCGCCATGTCGCTGCCACCGTCTTTTGTCGCTTTTAGATTTTTTATCCCGCCAACTATTTTATCCATCGGCAATTGCTTGCCAATTGATCCGGTGGATGTGACCAAAATCTGCTTTGAATTAATATTAAAAACTTCAGCCGCGGTTTTTACCATCAGCTTCGCGTCTTCGATCCCCTTTTTCCCCGTGCCGCAGTTCGCGTTGCCGGCGTTTGAAATAATCGCCCGGCAAGATTTTGATTTTATCTGCTCCATTGATACAATTATTGGCGCCGCCTTATACTGGTTCGCGGTAAAAACTCCAGCCGCAACAGCCGGAACCTCGGAATATATAACCGCCAAGTCCGGTTTGCCTGATTTTTTTATCCCGCAAGCAATCCCCCCCGCCAAAAACCCCTCCGGAGCCGTTATGCCTGTTTGTTTCATGGAAATATCGAAATCCCTTCTAATCCCATTTTTTCAGGATTGCCAAAAACTAAATTCATATTTTGGACTGCTTGCCCCGCCGCGCCTTTTATTAAATTGTCTATCGCGGACATGACAATAACTGTTCCGGTGGCTTCGTTAATGGATAATCCTATATCGCAGAAATTTGTTCCTGAAACATTTTTCGTGCACGGCTCCCCTGTTTCATATATCCTTACAAACGCCGCATCTTTATAGAAATCTTTATACAATTTAATTAAATCCGTAATGCGTAATGCGTTATGCGTGTCGCGTAGTTTTGAATATCCCGTCACTAGAATCCCCCTGTTCATCGGCATCAGGTGCGGGACAAAGGTAACATTCATTTGGCTCCCCAAAATTCTTCCAAGCTGGTATTCTATTTCCCCCATGTGGCGATGGTTGTTCACGGCATATGCAGTAACGCCTTCGTTGCGCTCACAAAATTGAACTTTTAGCGAAACACCTCGGCCAGCCCCCGAAACGCCAGACTTAGCATCCAAATTTATTGAGCTAACATCTATCAGCCCGTTTTTTACAAGCGGCGCCATTCCAAGGATTGATGCGGTTGGATAACAGCCGGGATTAGCAATTAACCTGGCGCCTTTTATTTTTTCTTTATAAATTTCAGGCAGGCCGAACACCGCTTCTTTACTAAACCTGTAATCCGCGCCAAGGTCTATAACTTTTTTGCCCGCTTTTAAAATTTTCGGGACATAGTTTATGGCAATGCCGTGGGGAAGGGCAAGAAAAACAACATCAATATCTTTTATTAATCCATCAAGCTCGTTTAGGGTTTGGCACGAAAGATCATTAATCCCTTTTAGGTGCGGATATAATTCTGAAATCTTTTTCCCTTTATGCGCTTCCTCTGAAACCAGCCAAACCACTTTTGCTTCAGGGTGCCTAATCAAAAGCGACAATAAATTTACTCCGGCATAACCGCCCGCGCCAATAATACCTGCTTTTATCATTTATATCTCCTTACTTCAAATTTAAAAATTTCAACCGGCTCGCTTGCCCCGATGCCGCCTTTTCTCCTGCAAATTTCTATTTGGTCTTCCGGAGTTTCTACTCCCTCAAGGTCTGGCAGGAGCAATCCTCTTCTATGTCCTGATTTTACTATAATTCCAAACCTTTTTGCATCTAATTCTTTTATCGAGGGCGAAGGCAGAGGTTCAGAAAGGACATCAACCGAAATTACAAGGTCGTTAAGCTCCTCTTTTTTTACCGGTGAAAATCTTGGGTCAGACGCCGCGGCTTCAATCGCGTTCCTGATAATTTCTTCCGCCGCATTTCCACAAGTCGGGGAAAACGTGCCGATGCATCCCCTAAGTTCCCCATGTTTTTTTAATGAGACAAAAACTCCCGCCTTTTGCTTCATCTCAGAAGTTAATATTTCCGGCGCCTTTATAATTTTTTTTTCTGTTATATAAGCTTCAATCGCTTGTTTGGCCAGCTCAACTAATGGGTGCAATTTCCGCTACCATGTACCCGACTCCAAATGGCCCCTCATAAGACAAAACTTCGGCCTTGGCTTTTATCCCGTCAAACGCGCCCAATAGAATAGAAATTGACTGCAGGGCATCTTGTCCGGCGCTTTCGGCCAATGCGTCGTCAAAATTAATTATTCCTGAAATGTCATACCTTCTCATAAGGTCTACAAGCTTTTCGTCAAATACTTTTCCGGATGGATCAAAGCCGGAGGGAGCATCTGTTGTTAAGCGATGCGACAAGTCTGCTGACGCGATTATCGCGATTTTTCTTTTTAATTTTTCTGCGGCATGGGCTAAAGATTTGCCGAATTCAAATAATTTTTTCCCGGGCAGATACGCGATGGCAGTAGGAAGGATCGGTTTTTTTATTCCCGCCTCGCTGATAAATAGAAGAGGAACAAGAGAGCCATGGTCTAAAATTGTCTCTGGCTGACGGGAAGCCATGCTGGGGTTTTCTCTAATAATGCAGGAGGCAAGCTCCGGATCTCCTTTAAAATAATAAGCCGGCTTGCTGGCTCCAAAGTTTGAAAAATCGCCCTCAAAAACCGGGCTGGCGTATATTGGAACAGTCGAGCCAAGGGTTGCGCCATGGGGAGAAATCATAATTATTGCATCAATATCAAGAAGCTTTATTTTTTTTGCTATTTCGCGGCAGGCTTTTTGGGTTCTTTCGCATTCTTTGATCCTTACCCCTCCCACTTGGGGAGCCAGAAGCGGCGGATGCGGCATTACCGCGCCGAATTTTATCATTACAGATGAAATAATATAACAAAAACTATTAAACATCAAGAAATTTTGTTATAATGAAATATGCTCAAGATCTCGATTTCCGGGGTTCGCGGCATTTACGGCGATTCCCTTACTCCTGAGATTTGCCTCGATTTTGCAAAAGCCGCCGGCACCTATTTTGACGGCGGGGTGCTTGCAGTTGGCAGCGACACGCGCGAATCTTCTGAATTTATCAAAGGGATAGTCATACACGGACTGGTTTCCTGCGGTTCAAATATCCTTGATTTGGGAATTGTTCCCACCCCCACCATTGGCATTGCCATTAGAGAAAATAAATTGAGCGGCGGCATCATGATTACCGCATCGCATAACCCCAAAGAATGGAATGGATTAAAATTTTTCAGGAGCGACGGTATTTTTTTAAACAGCCAGGAAGCGGAAAAATTAATTCAAATATACGAGTCTAAAGGTTTTATTGAAAAACCAAACGGGGAAACTAAAACCTATGATGCGGCAAGCGAACTGCATATAAAAAAAATACTAGCCGCTGTACACTGCTCTAAAATCAAGTCGAGAAAATTTAAAGTTGTAATTGACTCTGTAAACGGCGCCGGCTCAATCATTACCCCAAAACTGCTTGAAAAACTGGGCTGCCAGGTTATAAAAATAAATACGGACATAAAAAAACCATTTCCAAGAGGAGCGGAGCCAACCCCCGAAAACCTCAGCCAGCTGTGCGAAACAGTGCTCAAAGAAAAAGCCGACATTGGCTTTGCCCAGGATCCCGACGCAGACCGGCTGGCAATAGTCACAGAAGAAGGAATCGCAATATCGGAAGAATATACCTTAACTCTTTGCGTTAAACATGTTCTTTCTTCATCGCTAAAAAGCCGAAAGCTGATAGTCGCAAACCTCTCAACCACCAGGGCAATTGATGAAGTTGCCAAAGAATTCGGCGGCATTGTAATTAGGACAAAAGTCGGCGAAGTTTATGTGGCGGAGGAAATAAAAAATGAAAAGGCCGATATCGGAGGGGAAGGAAACGGCGGCGTTATTTATCCCAAAGTCGGCTTTAACCGGGATTCATTATGCGGCATCGCTTTAATCCTTGATTATATGGCACGCCAAAAATCCCCTGTCTCAAAAATCGTAAACGCGCTTCCCCAATATTACTTTTCAAAAAAGAAAATGGAATGCGCGAACGTCAAGGAGGGCGAAGATTTGATCGAAAGGATTAAAGAACGTTACCGCGGAGAAACTATGGATTTTACAGAAGGTATCAAAGTAATATTCAAAGATTCATGGGTGCATGTGCGGCCAAGCAACACCGAGCCGATAATACGGATCATCGCGGAAGCAAAGAGCCCAAACGAGGCTAACGAGCTTGCAGAAAATATTTTAAATTCCTAATTTTTGAACCCTTTCCTCAAGGATAGTTTTTGGTATATTTAAAAACCTCGCGGCCAAATGAATTTCATTATTTACTTTTAAAAGAACTGTCTGGATATATTCTTTTTCAAACTGCTCTCTTGCGGCCAAAAGGCTTTTTTGCCCGCAGTTTTCTAAAATAGAATCAATAAACATACTTTTGTTAATATTTAACATTTTGCCGCCCGCCAAAGGCGTTGATGAGATTAAATTATAAAGCTCCTCATAATTTCCATAAAAATTGTAGCGTGAAATAAACTTGAGCGTTTCCAAAGATATATTAGTAAAATCGGTTTTGCCCTCAAGATAGGCCGCGGCAATTTCAAAAATATCTTCTTTCCTTTCCCTGAGCGGCGGGATTTTTATTAAATCAAAGGTTGTCCCTGCAGGAATTTCTGTTTGCTCAACAATGCCGATGATGACTTTGATTCCCCCTCCGTAAGAAGGCTTTTTATTTTTCAAAAAGTCAATTACGCTCAGCCAAAAATGCTTTGGGATTGATTCAATCCCTTCAATATAAACTGTTCCGGTTTTTTCCGCAAAATTCTGGATGCTGTCCGCCTCAGAAGAAGACAACACCTCGTTTAATGTCGCCCAAAAATGCGCCTCAAGCGATTCTTTGCTAAATGAGGCAAGGTCTATTTCAATTAATTTTTTTGCCGAGTTGACTCCGGCTTTATGGATAATCCTGACAACTGTTTTCTTATCAATTCCCCTCTCCCCAAACAAGATCAGATCCTTATGCGATTTAATACATCCGATTATTGATTCTTTTAATTCAATTATCTTCTTGCTTGACCCCCTCATCCACTCCGTCCCCTCCATTTCAGCATCCGGCAAAAGGAATATTTCTTCCTCGTTTGCGATTTTAATGAGCGCCTCTTTAAACTCGGCAATAATCAATGGCTTTCTGAAAAACTCCAACACCCCGTGTTTTGCCGCGGTTACTGCCAGCGGGATGCTGTTTGAGGAAGATAACATTACGGCGCGAATTTTGGGGCTTTGTTCTTTTAACAGCCTGAAAACCCTGAGCCCGTCTATTTCTTTCAGGTCAAAATCAATTATCACAATGCCGGAGGGATCCGCTGCTTTTAAAAATTCATCTTTCTTTTCAAATGTTTCAACTTTAAATTTATCTTTTAATGCTTCTACAAGCTGCGCAGTTATTTTGGGATCGTCTTCAATTATTGATACTTTTATTCGGTCTCGCATTTAGTAGGATTATACCAATTCTTGATTGATCGGTAAAGCAATGGTAAAAGTTGTCCCTTTTTCAAGCTCTGATTGCACATCTATCTGCCCTCTATGGCCTTCTATGATGTTGTGCGTTATCGTGAGCCCCAGCCCGGTGCCGGAATATTTTGTGGTAAAAAACGGGTCAAACAGCTTTTTGAGGTTTTGCGGCGGTATCCCGTGGCCCGTGTCGGATATTTCGATCTTTATACTTTGCAATACGTCATCAACCTTTTTCCCTTCAAAGGTTTTAATCTCCAGCTTCCCGCCATCCGGCATGGCTTGGATGGCATTTAGCATCAGGTTTGAAAAAACCTGGTTCAGCTGGTCATGATCTCCCATTATTTCAGGAAGCGCGGCAAATTCTTTACTGATTTCAACGCCGGAGGTTTTTGCCTGGCCGGTGTAATAAACAATATTTTCTTCAATAACGCTTTCAATCCTCATTTTTTCATATTTTGGAGATGTTGCACGGGCAAAGCCCAAAAGCGATTCAACAATGCGGTCAATCCTTGCTATTTCCCTGGGCAGAATTTCTATGCATTTTTTCCTAAACTCTTCATCTTGGAATCTTATCGGCAAAAGCTGGGACAGCACTTTCATGGATGACAATGGATTTTTGATTTCATGCGCCATGCCGGCGGCCATGGTTGCCAGCGCGGACAATTTATCCGCGCGCCTTACTTTTTCTTCAAGCTCTTTGACCTCTGTCAAATCCATAATATTAACCAGCGCTCCGGCTTTTTTTCTGCTGTGGTCGTGGATTACAATTGACGAAAGCGAAACAGGAACCATCCCCCTGTCTTTTACAATTATGCCGGATTCGTAATTTTTATATCCCTTTTCTTTTTTCAAAGTATTTTCAATGACGCTTGTGATTGTCCCTCTTTCTCCCCATATTTCTTTGCAGTTTTTGCCGATTATTTCCGGCGCATTTTTACCGGTAATTTTTTCCGCCATCGGGTTAAAGGTCACAATATTTCCCCGCGTATCTACCGTTATCACGCCGGACACCATTGAATGCAAAACTTCTTCATTGTAGTCCTTGATATTCACTACTTCTTCATAAAGGCGGGAGTTATCAAGAGCTAAGGCGGTTTGGTTGGCAAGTGTTATTAAGAGTTCAATATCCTCAGATGTAAAAACTTCTCCGGAAAGCTTGTCGCCAAGCGCAATTATGCCGATCAGCTTGTCTTTTAATATTATCGGAACCCAAACTGGTATTCCCAGCCTTTCAATAGCATCCCTTAGTTCTTCGCATTGTTTTTTGAGTATCAGCTCTTCTTTGTCTAAAAAGGATTTTGAAATCTCTTCTTCAATTTCTTCTTTTATTAAAATATCCCTTCTGCCGGAAAGCCAGTTAATAATAGGGCTCTTAATATCAATCTCAATTTTTTTATATCTTGGGAACACCAGCGGAGTAGAGCGAAAATGCTCTTTGTCCGGCAGTAAAAATGATATTTCTGAAACTTTCATTGTATCAATGATTTGCCTTAATACTTTTTGGTAATTATACCGGTTGCGGAAAAATATTTTATCCGTAACATCCTGAAACGATTTGACCAGCGGATGGTAAATAAAAGCAATAAGCAAAACCGAAAGTGCAGTAACTAAAAACGAAGAATAGCCGATAAATTTGCGCAAATAAACCTCTGAAATAAAAATCGCGGCAACATATAAAGACATGATCAGCGCGGTAGCAAAAGCATAAACTGAACTGCGCTGGATGATAAATTCTATGCTCATCAGCCGGTGTTTGACTATGGCATAGCCCGTAAAACACGTAAAAAACAACGTAAAAAATGATCCGTACGGGGTTAACCGGGCTTCACCAAACCATGGGAGAATTAAGTTTGTTAAAATTAACACAAAAAAACTTAAAAATATTCCCAGAAAAACATATTTAACCTGAAGTTTTTCAATTCCGGAAGAAGCCACATATTGCTTAACGAGATTATTTAAACCAATGAATATATATACAAAAGCATACCCCACAAAAAGCAAATAGCATTTGCCAAAAACCGGGGATAAGACACCGTTTATCACTTCCACGTTTTTTACAATCAGATCAAATGGAACAAGCGCGGCCATAATCGCGGGGGGGATAAAAATTAACCCCCTGCGAAGATTATTGAAACTTTTCCTAGTTCTTGGAAAAACATAAGTAAAATATAAAAAAAACGCTATTAAAAAAGCTGCAGGGATAAAGATTAATTTATCTTCAATTATCATCTGAAACGAGCTTCTCTGGGTTACTTTAAAAGAAAAGAAATTCCATAGGGCAAAAAATAAGACAAACGCAGAATATGCCTGATTTATTTCGCTTTTTCGGTTTTGAAAATATATCACAGCGCCTAAACCAACTTGGATCAATATCAGATAAAATATTGGTATAAATTCGATGAGGATAAAGGTGCAGGTTCCAACTATTGCAGACAAGACAAGAAGCAGATAAATTCCCCGGGTTAACAACTCTTCTATCTGCAAAAGCTTATGCTTAACAATCGCGTAAGAAATAAACCCAGCTAAAATCAGGGTAAATATAGGCCCCATGGTAAAGAACTGCGACATGTTTAAAATAGGCATTATTAAACTAAATATGATCCCCGCCGTCCCCGCCAAAGCCATACCAAAAAGCACATACCAAAGCTGGAGCTTTACCCTTCCTTCGCTTTTTAAATATTTATAAACCAGGACAGATATTGACGCGATAAAATAAGTGATAAAGTAAACAGCAAAGAGCTTATAGAGAAAGCCAAATTTCGGGATCCCTAAAAATGGGTACGAGGGGTCTTGGATGCTTATGCTTTCTACCATAAAGGGAGTTAAAATTGTTAATAACGAAAACAAGTATCCGGGAAGCAGGATTAAGCTTTTTTTAAGAGTAGACAATGTCTGGTTTTGGTCAGGAAACAGTAGTGAAAAATACAGGAAATAACCCGCGATTAAAGAAGATCCGATCGGGGTTAATCTCCTGATAAATAGAACCCAATTTGTATCTTTTATTACCAAAAAGAGAAAAAGGCTAAATGTCCATAATGCTATGCCTAAAAGCAAAGCAAAAAAAGAACGGTTCATGGTGCTATGGCGGTTTTTGAATAGGATAAATATCGCGAGGGCGAGATTAATAATAAACGCGAACAATAAAAAGAAGCTCTGCAATTGGATAAGAAAATCAAGCATATTAGGGTAATTATACCCTATGGTTTTTGCAACGCAAATCCTATTTTAAAAGAACCTATTCTTTTGGTAAATCGTAGTTGCAAAGAACCTATTCTTTTGGTAAAATATCCTTATGTTTAACAGAAGTGTTGAAAAAAACCTTTTGGAATGGAAAAACAAGAAAAACCGCAAGCCCCTGGTACTGCGTGGCGCCCGCCAAACCGGTAAAACTACAATAGTAAGAAAGTTTGCCAAGCAATTTAATAGCTTTATTGAACTAAACCTGGAAAAAGATGCAATCCGCCAAATTTTTAATGAAGTTAAAGATATTAAAGATATAGTACAAAGTATCGAAGGTTTATCCAATAGTAAAATTATGCCAAAGGAAACTCTCCTCTTTTTAGATGAAATTCAAAATTCCGTTACTGCCATAAAACTTCTACGCTACTTTTATGAAGAGATGCCGGATTTACATATCATTAGCGCTGGGTCCCTTCTGGAAGTCCGCATGAAAACCGAGGGGTGGTCATTTCCGGTTGGCCGAGTTGAATTTCTCTATTTGTATCCTGTAACCTTTGAAGAATTTTTAGCTGCCCTAAATGAAAAAATCCTTCTTGAATCATTAAATGAATGTAGTCTTGAAAAGCCCATGCCTCTCCCCTTACAGGAAAAAGCCTTTGATTTATTGGCCGATTATATGATTGTGGGCGGCATGCCTGAAATGGTAAGTGAATATCTTTCTAATAAAAACTTTACCTCAATAAGACAGCTGCAGGAAGAGCTTATTCTTTCTATTAAAGAAGATTTTGCAAAATATTCAAATCATTCTGAAGTTGAATTCATGAAACTCGTTTGGGATAAGGCTCCAACAGAAATAGGAAAACGAATCAAGTATTCAAATCTTGCGGGGTCATATTCCGCGGCAAAGAATATATCAAAAGCTTTTGATATTCTACATGAAGCAATGTTAGTCGAACGTATTTTTCCTACTGTTTGTTTTAGGCCGCCGTTGATAAAAAAAATAAAAGCTGCTCCAAAATTAGCTTTTCTAGACGTCGGGCTTTGCACTCATGCCCTTAAACTTACTAAGGATCAAGTTAAACAAAATTTTATGAGCCCTGTCTACGGCGGGGCATTGTTTGAATCCTTCATAAGCCAAGAATTATTAGCTTTAAATTTTGACAATAGAAATACATTATATTTTTGGATTCGCGAAGAAAAAGGCGCCACCTCTGAATTGGACTTTTTAATTCAAATTAATAACCAGCTTATTCCTATTGAAGTAAAATCCGGAGGACATGGATCTTTAAAATCCTTGCACCAATTTCTTTATAGGAGTAAAACAAATCTAGGCATTCGGCTTTATAATGGCGTTTTACAATCTGACAATCTTTCAGTAAAACTGCCTAACGGTGAAAATATTAACTATAAGCTTTTGTCTGTCCCCATTTATTTAATATTTAGGTTAAAATATTTAATATTATCGAAAATCTAAATCAGCGGGGTTTTTGCAACGCAAACATATTATTCTGGCCGCCGTATATCGGCTCAACCGATAAAATATTAAATAATGCCCCTTGTGCTCCTGCTTCCTGAATGACTGTTTCCCATCGTTCCTGTGACCAAAAATTAGACGCTCCGCCAAATTTCATTTCTAGCGCGATCTGGAAAGGCAAGAATTCTAAAAACAATAAAAAACTGCGGACTGCTTCAACAGAAGTTTTCAATGAAACAACTAATTTGCTTTCTTGTGTTCCCAATAATTCTTCACGAAACAACTGCAGGTGTTCTTTTAATATTTCCATTGGTTTTCCCCCGTTCTTGGGGCTTGACATCACAAATATTCCGCCGGGTTTTAGTATACGATAAACTTCTAGTAAAGTTTGAACCGGACTTGCCGCTAAATACATCACATTGTGCGCTAAAACGGCATTAAACACTTCATTTTCAAGGGGCAGTTTCTTATTGATATCTCCAAAAATATATTCAGGCCCTGGGAAGCTTTGTTTTGCAATCTCTAATCCCGATTCCGAATTGTCCATTCCAACAACTTTTCCGCATTGCTCCTGAAGGGCACCAGCAGTACTACCAATTCCACAACCCATATCCAGTGCGACGCTATTTTTTGAAACCTCCAACAGTGTTATTGCCCTTTTTATGGAATTTTGATAAGAGCGAATACCACAAAGCTGACTATAAATACCCCAATATGCTTTCCAAAAAACACCCTGCGCACTTAAACTAGCCATTATTTTTTACTCCTCTTCTTTTTTCTTTTAAAGCTAGCGGTAATCTTATCAACAAAAAGCCGCCATAAGCTTTTTATGCTGACATATCCAACACATACTTTGCCGTCATATTCTCCCAGTTCAGGCAACATGTAATCATCATTTCTCGCCATTTTTTTAGAATATACTCTCTCGCAAATATTCGTCCCTTCCTTTAATGTCCAACCATTTTTTTGAGCAACAAATCTAGCTGCGTTCCAATCCTCTTCTATAAATTCCCTATAATCGCTTTTAGCCGAATAATATCTTTCCCCTTTTTCAAAAATCGCCCTATCTTGCGTCCTAAATATTAGAGGGACTTTTCCTCTCAAGATCTTAAAGAAACCCAATCCTTTAAATATTACTTTCATCATTAAAGAGGTTAAATAAGCCGCCCTCCCACCCCAATGCTCTTTTTCAACCATTATCCCCGCGTAATAAACTAATCCTCTTAGTTTTCCTTTAGAATCAACATAATCATGATGATAATCTGAAACGGCAAAACCTGTTACTTCTTTAACCGCGTTACCTTGTTCATCAATGCCTTTTTTATGCCAATCAAAAAGCGCTATGCTTGTTAAAATGACATGCTTAAACAATTCAATAGGTTTCATATCTTCCGCAACACCCAATGCACTTTTTATCACTCGATTGCATTTTTCTTTTACAGTATTCCACATGATTGCTAGGCTTTTTGCCGGCTCTATGACGTGTTCAGTAGTATAATCACCTGTGTTATAGACTTCACTCCCGGCATTAAACTGGCTTATTGAGGGTTGAGTTGCTGAAGCTTCCTTAGAAACTCTTTCATAAATCGCGACAACTTCATCATCAGTTCTTGCTTGTTGCAATTTTTCGATAGTTTTATGGTCCCTTATTTCTCTTTCTCTTGATTTTTCTTTTTCTTCTCTTGCCCTAATAGCATTAATTGTTGATACAACTTCTCTAAAATAGAGTCCTAATGCTGTTTTTACTCCTTCTGCCGAGTTGCTCGGTAAAAGATAATCACTCACCTGGGCTCTTTGCATAAGTTTTTTGAAAGCTGTTTTTTGGTTATCAGTAATTTTCATTTTGGCAATTTGCCCACTAAGTTTTGGATTCCCTTCTACATCCTCTTTAAACATTAAAATATCTTCTGTGTTGGAACCTGGAAATCGCGCTTCGGCTTCCAGCTTTTCACCATCACTCAAATGCCTGAAGAATCTCTCCCATAATTGTTCACTGTCGGCGCCAAATATTTGCAAGATATCTTCTTTTCTTACAAACCTATTTTCTTTTCCAATGCGGTTATCAATTTGTATCACTGCTTCTACTCTTCCTTCATTTGAAACTAACCGGAAAAATAAAGTTCGTCCCGGCCCAACCGATGTCGTTAAATCATTTTGCAGAGAACTTTCATCTACCGGCACCCCTGCCTGACTAAAAGTTGAGGTATCGTTAAGATCTAAGTCATAAACGTTCAATTGCCCTTCAATTATTCCTTTTAGCGTTGTTGTTGGATCTTCCCCTTCTTCTTTTGCGTATTTACTGACTTTTTGTTCCCGTTGTGATCTATTTCCATTTTCAGCTTTAAATCTTTGGAATAATGTCCACTTTTTACCATCTGGAAGCGGAAAGTAAATAGTTATATTCCTAAACCCAAATTTGCACATCCCCAATTTAAGCGCCTTAAATACGCTTTCAATGGTTGATTTTGGGTTATTTGCAATTTTCTCAAAATATCCAATTTCATCTTGGATAATATCCAATGTGTCGCCAATAACATTTGGTAGAATTTGAAATCCGGGGTGTATGTTTGTTGGAGGTACGGCTTCAATGCTTGGATTAGAAGATTCTTTTACTCTTCTATTTAAAGCAGAAAAATTTAATTTGGCCAAATCAAGCCATCTACCTCTTCTCCCCTTGTTATCAATCAGCTCTCTAAGGCTATCTTTCAATTCTTCCCTATTAGACGAATTGATTTCAAATGAAGTAATAGATTGTATTGGGGGGGCAGAAAGACTTATCGTCCCATCACCTTCAAAAGCAATCTGGCTTAGTATTTCCAGCCAAGTTGAATATTTTTCACGGTGATCCAAATAAAGAGCTTCAAAACAACTTAACAAGCGAAAAGTTAAATGCAATCCTGCTGACTCAAATTGTTCACTAACAATTCTTCTTGCGGCTTTGTATTCTGGATAAATCAAGCTTGAAAGCTTAATTCTTAATGACACTGCAACACTACTCATTATGCTTTCTTATCTTACATAATGAGGGGAAATTTCAGTTTATTTTTCAAACCGAAATCTGCTGTCTTCTATCCTTCGAAGGTCTAATGTCCCAAATGGCAGATCTGACGCAATCTGGTAATATTGATCCCATAATAATTTTGGGGGCACCTCTTTAAAGGGATAAGTCATTAGTTTGCTATCCAGTTTTGGTAAAAGCAACTCAGTTGGGGTGTCAAGTGAATATCTCTCTTTAAGTCTTTTGATACAGCCAATTAAACCGTTGTAAGTTTCTTCCGGCAAGCGGGAAAGCTTATCAACCATACTAGACATTATCGGTGAAAATTTAACATCTAATGCCCTAAGGTCTGTTCTTACACTAGCCCCTTCCCTTACTATAGGCGGACGAAAAATTGAATAAAACGAAAATTTCCAGGGTTTTCCTCCTGATCCTTCAACTAACATAAAAAATACCCCTCCTTAATTATTATTATACCCCACTTTAGTAGGATTTGGAATACTTCAAAATATGCCGCCCCGCATTACTCATTACGAGTTATGGTTGCGCGTTTTACGCATTACGTTTGTATGATATAATCACTTTCAATGGAACGGCTTTTAAAAAGCAAGTTTAAAATCGGCGAAAAAATCGGCGAAAACCTTTTTTCCCTCACCTACCGGGGAACCACCCTTTCTGGAGAACAACCTGTAATAATAAAAATCTATAAGCGCGGCACCCTAAACTCGGTATTGATAAAATCAATGAAAGAAAAAGTCAAAGCCCTTCAGGGAATTGAAAGCGAAGGGATTGCCCTCCTCTTAGACGGCGATTACGGCTGGCAAGGATTTTACTATGTCAGGGAATTTGTCGTTGGGCAAAATCTCAGGGATTTTTTAAAAAACCATAATCCTGATCCGCAATTTGCCTTGGATCTGGTTTATAAAATCGCCGGGATTTTATCAGATGCCCATAAAATCGGCATAATCCACGGAGCTTTAAAGCCAACTAATATTTTTATCAAGCCAGATAACAAAGTCGTCGTTTCAGACTTTATCATTGAGGGCGATATAAGGGAATCCATGCCCCAAAAAGCTCAATATATTTTGGCAGAAAGCGATTACGCCTCCCCTGAAGAAATTTTGGGCATGCCGGCTCGTCCTTCTTCAGACGCTTATTCCCTGGGAATATTATTATATGAAATGCTCACCGGCAGTGTCCCGTTTAAAGGCCTGCCGCTTGAAAAAATATCCCAAACAGCAAAACTCCCCCCGGCGCCAAAGCACATTTCTGATCTTCTTTCAAAATGCCTGGAAAAAGACTGCCTTATGCGATTTAAAAGCATGGATGAACTTTTAGAAAGCATCAACAACCGAACACTTTTTGAAAATAAAAAAGCCGTGCCTATGGTTGAGCTTGAAAACGCGCCGCGGCCGGAAGAAAAAGTAATTATAGTTGAGAGGAAAGAACAAAAGCGCAGTTTCTTTTTAGCTATTGTGGTTCTGCTCGCGGTTTTAGCAGGGGTTATCTACTCAATAATTTATTCCCAGATACTGGCGGGGCAATAATGCGCGAATTATTGACATACTATTTAATTTTTATTATTTTTATCGCTCTCCTTATCGCCTTTCTTGTTTCCCGTCTGAAGTTTAGGTTTAAATTCAGGTTTATGGCAATGATTTTGGCTATTATCTCCGCCCCTGTAATTATAAGTTATATTGTATTAACCCATTTTTCTCCTCTCCCTGAAACAGTGGTGCCGTATGTAATTGGTCTTTCAGAAATGGAAGCGTTTGAAAAGCTTGAATCTATCGGCCTTATTTGTTTTGTCGAAAAAAATTATGAAAATGAGGATGTGGTTTCATTTCAAAGGCCGGAAGCGGGAAGAGTGGCAAAAGAAGGCCGTGCAGTCACAATTATTATAGGAAAGCCAAAAACGATCGACTACATTATAAAAAGCAATGAAACAACAAAAGAAAGCACAGGTGAAGCACAATGATAAAAATTGCCCCTTCCATATTATCAGCTGATTTTTCAAAACTTGGAGATGAAATAAAAGCAGTAGAAAAAGCGGGCGCAGACTTAATCCATATTGACGTTATGGATGGGCACTTTGTCCCAAATATAACTATCGGCCCGCTGGTGGTAAAAGCGGTAAAAAAAATAACCAACCTTCCTCTGGACGTCCATTTAATGATAGAAAATCCCGACCGCTACATCCCCTACTTTGCAAAAGCCGGCGCCGATATTATTACAATCCACGTTGAGGCCTCAAAAAATCTTATCGAAGACCTGGAACTGATAAAACGCAATAACGCAAAAGCCGGAGTTGCGGTAAATCCAGGCGCTCCAATTGAATCGGTTTTTAATATTCTTGATAAAGTGCAAATGATCCTTCTTATGACAGTCAACCCCGGGTTTGAGGGGCAAAAGTTTTTGCCCGAAGTCCTTCCAAAAATCAAATCGCTGCGCCAAAAAGCAGGCAACTCGCTTGATATTGAGGTGGATGGAGGCATCAATGCCGAAACCGCAAAAGAAGCAGTCAAGGCGGGTGCAAACATTTTAGTTGCCGGCTCGGCAATCTTCTATTCCAGCAATTATAGAGAAGCTATCAATAAACTGAAAAGATAAATATTGTTTAATTCCCCCTGAAATTTTTCCAATTATTGCAGGACATATAATTAGCCATGCTAACAATTAACCTAACCCGCGTTCTTATACAAAAATCCGGGAAAACTTTTATTGTGCCAACAGGAAGAGATTTTTTTATAAGAGAACTTAGAAAATCGGTTTTTGCCAATAGGATTTATTCTCTAGCAAATAAACTAAAAGCAGCTTCACCCATTTTTAATCGAGAAAGATTTTTTGAGGCCGCAGGTTTGTGTGTTTATGCCCATAGGAACCAGTTCCGTAAATTTAATAATTCCCCCTACGCCGACCATCCAATAACGCTAGCCGAAAAAGAGTTTGAGGTGCTCCATGTTGTTGACGAAGACGAGCTGATTGCCGGACTCCTTCATGACACAGTCGAAGATACTGAAATAGACCTGTCTTTTATTGAAGATAAATTTGGCGGAGCGGTTGCCGGCCTGGTTGACGGGTTGACCAAAATAAAACAATTTGAAAACGACAGATTGATTAATGAAGAGAATATCAACAAATTCTTGCAGGCATTATTAAAAGACATCAGGACGCTCCGGCTTAAAATGACTGATCGAGCCATTAATCTATTGGATGCAGAAAGCTTGGGGGATGAGAGCAGGATAAGAAACGCCCAAGAAGCGCTTGATTTTTATGTTCCGCTTAGCGTCTTAGTTGGATTGATGAAAGCGGCCAGGCATTTATCGGATGTGGCGTTTAAGGCTCTTTATCCTAACCAACACGCGGCTATTCAATCAACAATAAAAGAAGTATATAACAAAAACAACCAGCTCATATTAGATCTAATTAAAACCATAAAAACTCTTTATCTTGAGAGTTTATTGTCCTCCCTGCCTTTAAGATCGATGCGTGCAAATCAATTTAATTATTCTAGTTATTTTACTAGACTATTTAGAATATTCAGCAAATCACGAACTCCTTATGAAATTTTTCAAATCACAACTATGAAAAATGCTGAGATAAAAAACTTTTCGGATATTATTATGATTCAAATTACAGTAGAAACAGAACAAGACTGCTATCAGGTCATTAATTTAATCCATGGGCTTGGGCTGCCAATGGACCGCTACTGGCATGATTATATAAAGGACCCAAAAATAGGCGGCTACCAATCGCTTCATACCGCCATTACATATAACGGAATTTTGATTAGATTTCAGATTAGAACCCAGCAAATGCAAGGAGTAGCGCAGGAAGGAGTTTTGCACGGGGCCTATACGGCGGGCGGAAAATTTATCCAGCCCAATTTGCCTTGGTTGAACAATGATTGGCTGAGATTGATCCTGACAGTAATGGATAGGAGAGATAAAATTTTATTGACTAAATCCCTGGCACAAGCGCGGCTTGCCGATATCATAGTAGATAATGAAAAAGGCCAAAGGATCAATCATTTAAGAGATGTTCTCTTGCCGCGAGGGATTTCTCCGCTTGAGGCGGCTATTATCGCGGACCCGCAAACGGGAATACATCTTGTTAATGCCTTTCATTATGATATTAGCAAACCCATCGACCAGCCGATCTCCGAAGGAATTGGGGTAATTGTACTACACCTATCAAACGAAATTCAATATAGGGACTATAATTCCCTGCTAAAAAATCCGCTGGCAAGATATAAGTTTTATGAATATATCCAAACCCAAAGCCTGGAATTTAAGCATAAGCTTGGAAAAGGAATCTTAGCAAAAAGCTTGGCTGGAATTTATATTAATGCCGATAATTTTAGCTCTGAGGATTCTATTATTTTTTTAGACTCGCTTGCCGATCAAATGTTTGATTCTAAATTGTCTGCCGAAGAAATTGCTGGCAACTTAAAAAATTCTCTTAAAAACCCGAATGGCAGTCCTATAAAAACGGTTAAGCTGGAATTGGAAGAGTCATCAAACATAGATGAAATAATAAATAAATTATTTGATCTCTTCCCAATAGAAAGCTATCAAAGGAAAAACGGGAAAATAATAATAGATATTCCTATTTACTGCAATTTTCAATCCATCCAATTGGACAATTTTTTGAAAAAATATGATAGAATCATGCAGTATGCCAGCTGAAGAAGATATAAAATTTATGCGCGAAGCGCTAAAGCTCGCAGAAAAAACACGAGGATTAACTTCTCCCGACCCCATGGTCGGCGCGGTAATAGTTAAAAATAGAAAAATAATCTCAACCGGCTACCACGCCGAAGCAACTACCCCCCATGCCGAATCCTGGGCAATAAAAAAAGCAGGGAAATATGCTTTTGGCGCCACAATGTATGTTAACCTTGAGCCCTGCTGTTTTTTTGTTGAAAAAAATAATCCTCCCTGCACCCAAGCCATAATTAACTCCGGGATAAAAAGGGTAGTAGCCGCCATAAAAGACCCCAACCCCTCAGTCTCGGGAAAGGGATTTAAAGAATTAAAAGAAGCCGGCATTGAAGTTGTTGTCGGGGTGCTTGAAGAAGAAGCAAAAATCCTTAACGAGGTTTTTATCAAATACATCACAACAAAAAGGCCTTATGTGATTTTAAAAGCGGCCATGAGCTTGGATGGGAAAATCGCCACAAAAACAGGAGAAAGCTTCTGGATAACCAGCATTGAGGCCAGAAAAAAAGCCCATCATTTAAGAAATATTGTTGACGGCATCATTATAGGCGTAAACTCAGCCATTAAAGATAATCCCGAATTAACCGTAAGGGAATTTGAAGGAAAAACCAAGAATCCGAAAAAAATCGTCCTTGATCCCATGGCAAGGATAAATATTAATTCTAAAATATTAAAGATAGAACCCGAAAACGCGATAATAGTTGTCAGCAATAAAGCCCCTAAACAAAAAATAAAAAAATTGAAAGCAAAAAAAGCTAATATCATTGTCGCAAAAAGCGCAAAAGGCCGTTTCAACCTCGATTTGCTTTTGAAAGATTTGGGCGAAAGAAAAATTACCAGCATTTTGATTGAGGGTGGAGGCAATACCAATGCATTGGCAATTGCTTCCGGCATTGTAGATAAAGTGGTGTTTTTTATTGCCCCAAAATTAATCGGCGGGGAAAAAGCAAAAACCCCATTAGAAGGCGAAGGCGAGAAATTCTTAGCAAAGGCCGTTAAACTAAAAAATTTACAGGTTGAAAAAGTCGGCGACGATATCATGGCTGTTGGATACATTGAATTGAACCGCAAACTATAATATAATTTACCTATGGCAGAAGAATCTAAGATTACCAAAGGCCAAACTATTGCTGATATATTGAGAATAAAACCAAAGGCGGCGGCGGTTTTAATGTCGCGAGGTATGCACTGCCTGGGCTGTGTAATAGCCCAGGGGGAAACATTGGAACAGGCCGCGGAAGTGCATGGGATTCCCATTGATGAATTACTTGAAGCGATAAATAAGGGATAAAATTATGATAAAAGTATATTCAACACCAACCTGCCCCTATTGCGTCATGGCCAAGCGGTATTTCAATGAAAACAATATTGAGTTTGAAAATATCGATGTGTCAAGCAGCCAATCAGCCGCGGAAGAAATGATTTCAAAGTCTGGACAGCTTGGAGTTCCTGTTATAGACATCAATGGTACTATTATCATTGGTTTTAATAAAACAAAGATTATGCAGGCCTTGGGCCTAATGAGCTGAGGGGAGGTAAAAATGAGCGCGACTATAGATCAATCATTATGCATAGGATGCGGGATTTGTGTTGATGCCTGTCCGGAAGTTTTTGGCTTTAATTCGGAAGGCAAGGCTGAAGTGATAAAAGAAACTTGTGAAACATGCAGTTTGGAAGAAATTTCCACGCAATGCCCGTCAGACGCAATAGACATCTCCGAGTAAGGCCTACCGGCGATGAACCAAATATTCAAACTTTTAAAAAAGTTTTATCCAAACGCGAAAATCGCGCTAAACTATAAAACCCCAATCGACTTGCTGGTTGCCACTATCCTTTCCGCCCAATGCACGGATAAAAGGGTAAACATTGTCACCGAAGCCTTATTTAAAAAATACAAAACCGCAAAAGATTATGCCGATGCAAGCGCTAAAGATTTTGAGCAGGAAATCCGCTCAACCGGATTTTTCAGGAACAAGGCAAAAAGCATCATTAATTCCGCAAAAATAATAGTTGAAAAATATCATGGCAAAGTTCCCGATTCTATGGAAGAATTAATCAAATTTCCCGGCGTTGCACGAAAAACCGCATCAGTTGTGCTTTATAACGCTTTTAATAAAATAGAAGGCATAACGGTTGATACGCATGTAATCCGGTTGTCGCAAAGGCTGGGATTGTCTAAAAATAAAAATCCTGAGAAAATCGAGCAGGATTTAATGAAAATAATCCCAAAGCCGATGTGGGGAGATGCCGCGTATTTATTAATTGAACACGGCCGAAATATCTGCAAGGCTAAAAAACCGCTTTGCCCCCAATGCGGATTAAAAAATATTTGCCCGTTTTACGATTCTTTCATGAATAAGTTTTATAATGGGACTGTTGCATAATACACCCCAGACTAAAGCCTCGCCTGCCCTGCCTGTCCGGCAGGCAGGTGTGGGGTTTCCAAAAAATCTCATTTTGTAACAGTCCCATAAAGTATATTTACTATTCAGCAAACAATTTATCTAATAGATCGCCAATATTTAGAGCCAAGGCCTGATGCATTAGATTATCCCTGTTTAACTTGTTTTTTCGACGTAAAATAACAGTCTTTGCATCTTCGAAATCTCTCGGCCGTCCTGCTAACAGTTTTGAAAGAATTAAATTTTCAGCACTAATAATAGAAAAATTATATCCAAAAACTTTTTTTCTATTCCTATTTTTTAACGCATTTATTTCAAATTGAGTTTTTGGAAGCCAAATATCTGCCCTAAAATCACCGAGCTCCATAACAAAACGATTACCAATCGGTAGTATCATTTGAATTTCTTGCTGATCAAATTTAAATCCTAATTGTTTTGCTAAAGATAAAAAAGTCAAGATATTTTTGAGATTGAGATCAACAACAATATCAATGTCTAAGCTTTGACGAGGATATCCCCAATAAGCTATAGCAAATCCACCAACTAACATATAAGGAATCTTACTTTTTTTAAATATTTTTTCTATTCCAGATAGTAATTTCTCAAAATTCATAATTTCCCCAGAGATTCAGCTAACTGATTTATTTTAATTTTTATTTCCGCAGCGGAGAGATGCGGATTTTCATCTTTTAATGACGCTTTAATTATCTTAAAAGCCGCATGTTGAAGATCAAAGAAAATCTGTACGCTTCTGGTTGATGATAATTTATTTAGTTTTTTTCGTGTTTCTTCTACGTCCCAAGGTTTCATAATACAATGATTATAATGCTCAGCACCTATTAATGCAATTTATCTTTTCAGCTTTCTTCCAAAGAGGCTATTTTTTTTAGCTCCTTCATTTTTGGGATCTTTAGAATTAGTAATAGCACAAAAAATACGCTTTGGTCAAAGCCCGCCATGAAATGCCCAAGCGGATAAGATCGTAGCATCAGTTGTGCTTTATACCGCTTTTAATAAAATAGAAGGCATAACGGTTGATACGCATGTAATCCGGTTGTCGCAAAGGCTGGGATTATCAAAAAATAAAAATCCGGAGAAAATCGAGCAGGATTTAATGAAAATAATTCCAAAGCCGATGTGGGGAGATGCCGCGTATTTATTAATTGAACACGGCCGAAATATCTGCAAGGCTAAAAAGCCGCTTTGCCCCCAATGCGGATTAAAAAATATTTGCCCCTCATCCGCATACTTTTCTAAAATCCAATTTAATAAAACCTGAAATCCTTCTCACTGAAATTTTGGTTTAATTCTAATTGATCAAAAGTATAATCCTCAAAAATTCCTTTCGAATCATAAAAAACAGCTCGTTTAATCATATAATTGTCTTTATTTACAAATAAATGAAACTTCTTTGAATAATATTCATCATTCAGAAAATGACCGTAAAGAGCATAGTGGTTATTATCTTCAGAAAATGATAATTCGATATCATTATTTTGCGCTGCTTTATTAACTTCCATGCTAATTTTCGTTATCAAGTTTCCGATGCCAATTTCATCTATTGAATGCCTCTGTCCATCCATTGCCATATCGCTTTTGGGATTTAATGAGTGTGTAAGAAAATGTAGAAAACTGCCTTCTCTTACAAGCATATTTCCATTGTTTTTATCTTTGTCAAATATTATCTCTCTACCCTTATGGTTTTTTCCAATCCATTTCAGGTAAACTTTAAATGGTTTTTTGAATTTAAGCAAAATTTCCTCGAGAATATATTTATCATTAATTCTTTCCTTTTTAACCAAAACAGCGCAGTAATTTCCAATTTGAGAGTAAGCCTTTTCTGCCTTTCTTAATATATCTATAATCTTATCTTCGCTTCCGATAGCGGGCCTACTAATTATTGAAATAGTTAAACATACGAATAGTATACTTATTAAGTATTTCATTTCTATTAATAATACTCCGGAAATATTTTTTTTAAAGTTTCTATAGGATTGGCGGACAGTGCTAACTCAGAATACCTTCTAAAAAATATTTTCATTAATAATGATAATATCCTATGCCAAATAGGATTCCTATGCTTTAAATAACCAACGATCGGATAAAGTCTTGCACCAAGCTCTAATTTTGGCCGATATGAGGTCTGGCTCAAATAAAGATTATCCAACTGTTGTTTAATACAAAATTCAATGTTGTGATATAAAAGATGGAAATAAACATGCAATTCCTTGTTGACACTGTAATCCATTCCTATACGAAAATTAATACAATTATTTTTGCATATGAGAAGAACTGCGAAAGCGATAATATTTTGATTATACTTAAAGAGTAAAAGACAGCGCTTCTTTTCGGGCAAATTCGAGAAAAGATCCAGAAAAAACTGTTTATTTAATTTTTCAAACTTTACTGGCGCTCGCTCATAAGTTTGTAAATATAAAGAATAAATACTTTCAATTTTATCTTTTATTTGCCAGGAAATTTCCGAATCAAGATTGCAGTGAATTTTATTTATTTTATTAACTATATTCGCTCTATATTTATTTTTAAGACTTTTGAGGTATTTTTTGAAGTCGGCATATCTTGTTTTTAGAACAGTGCTGGGAAGGCAATAAACTTTAGTAAAACCAAGCTTTTTTAGGTGGGGGTCAACTTGTTGATTTTCTTCAAAATCCTTAAAAACCACTAAGTTGATCTTTTCTTCTTGTTCTAATTTTGCTATGGCTTCTTGGGCTTTCATAAAAACAAATTGCAAGTTAGTGCCGGATTTATAAGAAAAATAATTACATTCAGCTATCGGAGAACCACAAACAATAGCTTTTGCGACTAAAAATCTAGGGAAGACATTACGAAGGAAATTAATAACTTTTTTAAACTCTTGCGAGACAGGAACATCTAAATAGAGTTGCTGGGTGACAAAAACAACCATGCCAAAGATTAAAGTATTCTCTTGATAAATTAATATATATTTGTATCGGAAATCATTAATTTTGGATTTCTCTAAAGCGAGAAGATAATCATAGCAATTGCAAATCCCATGTTCTCCCACGAGAGCGTCCCATCGATCTTTTCCACAAGCCTCAACAGTATCTACAATTCTAAAATTAATCTCAGATGAAGTCATCGATGTTTATTTAAATATCCTACTTCGCAACAATAATTAAGCATATTCTTTATAATATCCTTGCCAATAATTGGGCACTGATGCTGAGCAACTTTTAATGTATTACTATTGTCAAATAAATGTGGGCGATTGAGATAAGGGAAATAATGATTAAACATTCTTTTAATAACCCTTCTTCTTTGAGGTGGTAATTTTTCCGGATCTACTAAAAGAGGCGCTTCAATATTTAAAATTGGACACCCGTACTCAATTAAATCTTTAATCATGGCATTTTGATTGTTAATAACATGGAAGGTGGAAGTACTAATGTTTAGATGGGATGGTTTATTCTTTGATAGTTGATATTTAAAAAGAATGCTAAATATCAGATTAAAGTAGTCAATTGGAACCAAATTTAGACAGGCTTCTGATTGGCATGGAATGATAGAAAGAGCTTTTTGCGCAATCAATTTAATAAATGGATATAAGACTTTGAACCCCTGAACCTTTCCAGTTTGTGAATCGCCGATGAGGATAGAAGGGCGAATAATAGTCGAGTGTAGAGAGCTAATTCCTCTTCTTACTTCTCCTTCGGCTAAATACTTTGTTTCTTCATAGGAGTTTTCAAACTTTTGATTAACATTATAATCGCTTTCTTTAAAAACCTGGGGGTAATTGCCAACAATATATGCAGTGCTAATATAAAAAAGATGCTTGAATTCCTTGCATGCTTCTGAAAAATCGAGGATATGCTTGGTGCCATCGAAGTTAATTTTCATGGCTTCTGTCAATTCTAGGTCAAATTGCGTTGAGGCCGCGGCATGAATGACAATATTGGTTTGTTGAGTTAGAAACTTATACTCGTTTTCCTTTAAGCCAAAATTCCTAACGCTCAAATCACCGTTAAAAAGCTTCACCTTGTTGTAATGTCTGGCAATTGTATTAGATGCGGCAACCATATCTTGAAATCGTGAAGAAGCATTTTGTTCTGATGTAGACCGAAGAATTAAATAAATTTCATCAACTTCGTGATTTTCGACCAGAAATTCTAAAATATTACTTCCAACAAAACCTGTGGCGCCGGTTAAAAGAATTTTCATGCGTGATCCTTTCGCATCCTTTCAAAAGCCTTCTCAAGATTTTCCATAATATATTTACCAGGAGAAAGCTTTTTCTCTTTAAGGCTTTCAAAAAATAGTCTAGCAAATACTTTGTTGAAAGGCAGAGGATTATAAACAGAATATTTGGCTGATTTTAGATTTAGCTTTAATGGCTCTACGCCGTCCCGAGGAATTTTCTTATTTCGAATTAAATATTCCTCAAGTTCACTTCCTTTGGTTACCCCCAGAAAAAAAATTTCCGGCCATACATTTTCCCATCCAAAAATTTCTACCAATTTTTGATAGCTTACCACGCTTTCCATTAAGCTTGCTTTAGTTTCTCCCGGCGCATTAAGGGAATAATTAATAATTACTCGATTCTGAAATCCGGCTTCTTTAAGCAGTGTTGCTTTTTGATAAACATCCTTAAGCGAAAATCCGAGCTTTAGAAAATCTACCATTCTTTGTGACCCAGAAGTAAGAGAAAGCTCAAAAACATCCAACCCAGACTTAACCAACAATTCAGCAAATTTTTTATCAATTCTTTCAAGACGAATATAACTGCTCCATTTTATGTCTAATTGTCGGATTATTATTTCTTCTAAAAGTCGTGCATTATTAACTAGACAGGCGTCGGAGGAAATAAATTGGGAATCAGTAAACCATATATTTTTTACCCCGTAATTCTTATTTAGGCAAGTTATATCTTCTATAACCGCCTGAATTGGGCGAAATCTTAAGGTAGCCCCTTCCAGGGTCTTACTATTACAAAAGATGCATTTTTGCAAACAACCTCGTTTTGTCTGAACCCCTATATAAGAATTAGGGTTTTGAAAATAATATCCCAATTGTGGGAACACCTCATTAAATATATATTCAAAATCTATTCCTTTTGTCTGTTGACCTAAGTTTAGACAGGATGCGGGCTTTTGTCCGCGAGCTATCTTCCCATTTTTCTTAACAAGAACATTGTTAATGTCAATATCCCCTTTAAAGATAATATTATCTAAAGCCGGCTCACCTTCACCAACAACGCCAATGGTTCCATTTGGGCATTTTTTTAATAGGGCTTCGCCAAAAAGAGAGAAAGCGGTTCCCCCAAGAATAAAAGAGATTGATGGAAAGCATTGTCTGATTTTCTTTATATAGTAAAGGTTTTCATAAATAAGCCCATTGAAGGCTAAATAATTGCTAAAATATTGCCTAATAACAAAAACCAGGTCTGTTATATTGCGAGGATTGAGCGCTTTAAAGGTTAATTCCAATGTTTTTTTATCATCAGTAGATGGCAAGAAAATCTGGATGTCCCGCCAGGAATAACAAATAAAATCTGGTTGAAAAGCTTTAATCTCATTGAATATTTGTTGCCAGCGCTCTTTTTTGGGGAATAAAGTTAAATCTAATAATTTTTGCTGGCAAAAGGGGTATTTTTTATGCAAATAATCGATTAACTGTATGACCCCCACCGGATAAAGTGCTTGCCAAGCAGAGCGCAAATATAATATTTTTGGGTTAGCCTTCATTTTTTTAGTAAATTTCTTTCTGAAAATTTTGAATGGAAAAGAGTGTCAGCACATTCAGGAATTAATTGGCCATCCGTAGTAACACTATGATGGGAGCATTGAACTAATCTTTTTTGATCAAAACTATATTTATCCATCATGGTATGGAAATTAACTAGTAACATTTTTTCTTCTAATAAATTTGACAAAACAAAACCAAGTTGTTTCTTAGGAGTAGTAAAATAGGTTTGAGCTATTTTCTTGGATAAAGCCAGCAGTGGGGAGATATAGGTTATTTTTTCTCTCAATGAAGTGTTCTTGTTTATGGCGGTTTTTGGCATAAGCATATTCATGGATATTTCCATAATTATTCGCTTAACGTCTTTATCTGAAAGCGCTGGTTCATTTAAGAACTTATCAAGATAAGGATGTAAATTCCCCAATCTTGAGAGAGAAATAAAACCCCTCCGACTCCCCTTTAAAAAAAGCCCGGTTAAAAAACATTCATTTGGCTCCGGCACAAAATCATAGGCAGAGATTCTTCCCTTGAAGTATTCTTCAATTTTCCGCAAAATATCACTGGTCGTCACATGTTGCAAAAGATCCACATTAAAATTCCTCCCCCCTGCACCGATATGGGTCAAAGGTTGAATATGTAACGATCGGATAAAAGATTTAGAAAGGCCATATTCAAAAATAGGTCCCATTTCATCTTCATTAATATCTTTAGCAATAGTCGGGATTAAAGTGGTCGGGATATTATATTTTTCAAGATTTTGTAAAGCCTTTAATTTGATCGCAATCAAGTCTTTCCCTCTCAACTGTAAGTAAGCGTTAGCATTAAAACCATCAAAGGATAAGTTTATATAAGCCTTACTCTTCGCCAGTTCTTCAACGAAAGCCTCATCTTCCGCAATTCTTATGCCATTACTACTAAGCGTACAACGAGTTACATTACAGCTGTAAGCATAATTAATAATATCAATAATTTGGGGATGCAGGGTTGGTTCGCCGCCTGAAATGGAAACAATTTCAGTCGTTCCTTCAGATTTCTGGAGTTGCTCAAACATATATTTAGCTTGGGAAAGCGGCAAATCCCAATTATTTGCATTATGGACACAACAAACTGGACAGTTCAAGTCGCAACGGTTTGTTACCCTAATAACCCCAATTGAAGTATGTTGTCGATGCTCTGAACAAAGGCCACAGTCTTCTGGACAGCCTTTGTTTAGCTTGGAGGTAAGACGCAATGGGACAGAATAAGGGACGCTATATGAACGAACATATTTAAACCATTCAATATTTGTTGATACTAACACTTTTGTTGAGCCATGGGCTGGACAGTGTTTTTCTAAAAAAACGCAATTATTTTCAAAGTAGATCTGGGCATCTATTAGCTTTAGGCATACGGGGCAGCAACTTCGTGTTAGGTCGTAAAATATTTTGTCACTTTTTGTCCTTTTTGGTGTTTCTTTTTTGCTGTTCATACTGATTACCTCCTAGAAAATAAAATTCGCATAGAGTTAAATATTACAAATAATGAACTAATTTGATGAAAAACAGCCCCCATTATCATTGAAACAAGGCCCAGCATAGAAAGAAGGATCATAACCAAATTGAAAATAGTCGCAAGAACGATATTTTGTTTGATAATAGAAACCACTCTTCGGCTTAGTTGAATAACTTGGGGGATTTTTGTAAGGCGGTCAGAAGAAATAATAATATCTGAGCACTCAATGGCTAAATCCGTTCCCATTTGCCCCATTGATATACCAACATCAGCCTGTGCAAGTGAAGACCCATCATTAATCCCATCACCAACCATAATAACTTTCTTCCCCTGTTCTTGGCAGTGCTTAATAAGCGCGTGTTTTTGGCCAGGCAAAAGGTCAGAATGAATATAGTTTGCTGGGAGAGTTTTTTCTAGAAATCTAGCCGCTTCGACCCTGTCTCCAGTAATTACGCCTATTTCCTGTATGCCAAGCCCCTTAAGCTGCTTGAACACTGTTGACACCTCATCTTTTGGTTGATCGGTAAGGTAAAGGCTGCCAACATGTTTCTGATCTATAGCCACATTAATTTTTGTGCCATATATTTTTTGATCATTGTTAAAATTTATCAGCTGGATATCTAATTCTTTTAAAAGTTGATCATTGCCGCTAACAATTTCTTGTCCCTGATAAACCACTTTGACCCCTTTGCCGCCATAAGTCTGAAATTTTTCAGGATCAGGGATAGAAAGATGTTTTTTTTCAGCATAACAACGAAGGGCTTCAGCAATCTTATGTTCTGATCTTTTTTCAGCTAAAGCGGCATAAGCAACCACATCTTTTTCTTCGTATCCGTCGTTCACAACAATCTGATGAATTGCTAATTTTCCATGTGTTAATGTTCCGGTTTTATCAAAATAAATAGCATTACAAGAAGAAATTTTCTCTAAAAATTCTCCCCCTCTAATAAGTATTCCATTTTGCGCCGCTTTGCCAATTCCAGCTATAATTGCAGTCGGTATTCCAATAATGAGGGCACAAGGACAAGCAACAATCAATACCGTTAAAGCCCTGCTAATATCGTTGGTAATTAAAAAGATCCCCGCGGCTAAAATAAGAACCACTGGAACGAAATATTGTGCAAAATGATCAGCAACCCTTTCACTGGGGACGCGGCTGTTTTCCGCCTGAAGAATAAGATTTTTAACTTTAGCTAAAATGGTGTCTTCTCCAACTTTGTCAAGCCGCACTTCAAAGGCTCCGTTTTCACTAATTGTTCCACCATAGACTTGATCCCCTATGGTTTTGGTTATAGGGAGAGATTCCCCGGTAAGGGCCGCCTCATTTAAGCAACCTTCCCCCGAAACAATTGTTCCATCAGCTGGAAGATATATCCCTGGCCGAATAATAACAACATCATCCTTTTTAAGGGAATTAACAGCAACTTTTTTTTCTTCTCCATTTACTTTGATAATGGCCCATTGCGGCATTCCTTTTACGATCGAAGAGATTGCCTTCTTAGTTTTGGTCAAAGTAAACTCTTCTAAAGATTCCCCCAACAGCATAATAAAAATGACCAAACCTGCTTCGAAAAAATCGCCATGAAGCAGCGCACTGACCGAGGCCAGCGAGACTAAACTATTGGCATTAAGTTTAAATATGCGCAACGCTAAAAAAGCATTTAAGAATATTGGAAATCCTCCAATAAATACAGCTAAGATAGAAAAGAGGCCGGCAAATAAGCTTGGGGGAACTATTTTAGAGAACATAAATGAACAAAGTAAAAACAAACCAGTTAAAATTGTATGGATTATCTCTTGGTAATGGTCATAATATGTAAACCCTTTAATAAAAATATTTTGCGGAAGTTCAAAGCCGGGTTGCCGCAAGGCTCTTTTTAATCCCTCTGGAGTAATGCGTAAAGGGTCGTATTTAATGGCTATACTATTTAAAACAAAATTAGCTTTAGCCTCAATTACACCTGGAAAATGTAGGAGATATGATTCAATAAATGAGGAGCAATCTAAACAATGGATATTTTGTAATTCAAAGACTATTTTTTCTAATCTACCCCCTGATTGTTCCGTTTGCGGGAAAGAGCATAAGGGTTGGCGGCTAGAACAACTACATTGGGACATAGCTTTAGTCTTTACCTTCGTGGCCAATATGGGCCAGGAGATTATCTAATGTGTTAACAAGGTGTTGGCAAGTCACAGAATAATATATCTTCTTTCCTTTTCGTTCAGCTATTACAAGGTTTTTGTTTTTTAATAGGCGTAATTGATGGGAAACATTAGATTGGCTTGTGCCTACAATCTCAACTAAAGCATTCACGCTTCGGCTTTGCTCGGCTAAAGCTAGTATTATTTGAATACGCGTGACATCCGCTAAAACTTTAAAGATATCCTCCAATTTGTCTAGCATTTTATTTTGATTTTGCTTTAACTTTTTCATAAAGTTACTTTATTTAGATTCAGATCAATAGTTGACAAAACATTCATATGAATGATATTGTATATGTTAAGAAATGTCAAATGGTAATATCCCAGCAATAGTTAGCCATAATCCAGGATCCGTTCCTATGCTGCCTCGGCAAAAAGCATTGTCGCAAGTACGGCCAAAAGAATTAACGGTTCTTAATAGCCAAGGCCAAAGAATTAGTCTGTCTACGCAATTTGATATTATTAAAGGACTGGCAACCCATTATATTGATATTGGTCAAGGCTCTCCCATAACCCTTATTCACGGCGCTCAAAGTTGGATGTATACGTGGCGCAATAACCTATATCCTTTGTCCCAAAACTTCAGAACCCTTGCCCTTGATCTTAAAGGTTTTGGCTATAGTGAGAGACCAAGAGGACGGTATAGCATACGGGCAATGGCTGATTTTATTGAAGCCTTTCTTGCCTCTCGAAAAGTTACAAAAACAGTTTTAATTGGCAGTTCTGCCGGAGGAGCCTTCGTCCTTGATTTAGCCAGCAGTCGCCCTGACCTTGTAAGTGGCATTGTTCTTGTCTCTTCGTGTGGAATTTCCCATGATCGTCCGCTGCTTTGGGATATTTTAAAGGTTCCCATTTTAGGCGAAATAATGATGGCCTTAAATAACCGATGGATGGTTAGGCGACAATTATTAGAAATATTCCATGATAAAAGATTGGTAACAGAGGAAATGGTAGAGGCCATTTATAAACCACTAACCTTACCTGGTTCTAACCGCGCTTCTTTGCGCGAAACTAGGCAACATGATCCTCGTAATATTGACCTTGCAAAAATAACTATGCCGGCACTTATTGTTTGGGGAGACAAAGATCCTTGGCATCCAATGGAAATGGCTAGAAGGTTTCAAGTCTTTTTTCCACAAGCGCAATTTGAAATACTCGAAAACGCCGGTCATTTACCCCACGAAGAAAAACCCGCAGAGTTCAATCAAATTGTTACAAAATTTGTTAGCGAGCTATCTTCTCCGTGATAAAGTTAAGTTGGGCAAATATATTCCGGCATAAAAAACAGTCTTTTCTTTTAGGTTTAACGATTGTTCTCTGTAGCGCATTAATGATTTTCAGCAATGCCTATAATCATGCCATTCAAACAAACCTCACTCGGACATTAATTGATTCATCAACTGGCGATATCCTTATTTTTTCTTCCCTGAACAATCCCGCCGGTATTTCCCTTGGATCACCTCAAAACAATCTCGAATTCCTGAACAATAAAAAAGAGCTCATAAAAAGCTTAAAAACACTATTCCCAGACATTGTCGGCATAACAACTAAGGCTTACGTAAGTTCCATGGTTAGCCATAAAGATCGGCTGGATTGGGTTTTTATTGAAACATTTGAGGCGAATAAGGGGCAAAATATCTTCCCAGAAATAAAAGTGAAGCAAGGGCGTTATTTTAATGAAGAGAAGCCGGAGGTCATGATTGCTGAAGGTGCAAGGAAATTTTTTAATTTTAAGATTGGGGAGGCCATTATATTCTTTACTCAAGCCGCAGATGGTTCTATTTCCGCAGTTAAAGCCCAGTTTGTAGGGCTTGCGTCCGGAACCCCTTTCCAACAATGGAATGTCTGGATGAACCAAAAAGGGTTTAATGAACTTATGCGCTTGGACAACCAAACCCTTAGTTTAGCGCTAAAATTCCCAAAGCACACAAATTTGGATCAAACAGCCAAATCAATAAACACAAGATTTGAGCAAACCGGCCATGAGGCCAGAGCCTACACCTGGAAAGAACTGGGGGGATCGTTTGAAGTTTTAGCCGTTGCCAATCGAATTATTGGTTATATTGGAGTTGTTATAATATTGATTATTATCATTTTTAGCATTGTTAATAATGTTAATATGAATCTATATGAACGCCAGAATGAAATTGGAATAATGCTAGCAATGGGCCTATCCCAAAAAACAATACGACATTTATTTTCTCTTGAGATAGTTTTTATTTCTTTTATATTTTCAGTTATAGGCGCATTAGCGGGCCTTTTTTTCTCTCTAATTATTTATAATATTGGGATTCCTGCTTATATCGGGGCATTAAAATTCTTATTTGGCGGAGATTGCTTAAGGCCTATGTTAACAATTTCAGGAATCATTGTGCCGGTGGTCTCCATTAATCTTTTAGTTGCTGTTACTGCTTATTATTCCATTCGTAAAATTAATCGTTACAAAATAATCGATCTTTTATATGCGGACTAAATAAAAAAATGATAAAGTTTTTCAACCTGGTATTTAAAAACATATTTCGCCATCGTAATTTATCTTTATATACTGGGCTGGCAATTTTTGCAAGCGCTTCCATCATTATTATTGCCAATTCTTTTGGCGCAGGACTTTCCAGACAAATTATCGATAATATGATTTCTCTCCAAACCGGCCACATTCAAATTACAAAAAAAACATTGCTTAATTACGACTTAGAAGCACCTATTAACCTTTTACCCCCCTTATCTGACGCGATTGAGCTGAAGACCCTGAAAAAGCTCCCCCCCCCAAAAAAAACCATTTTATTTAAATATAAATATCTGATTGTTACTCAATATTATGGATATAACAAGGCCTTTGTCGGCTACCTAAGCAATATAGATTTCAAAGAAACCAATCGATTTGTTAAGCTCTTCAAATTTAATGAAGGAAAAATATTTGATCAGCCTTTAAAAAATCAAATCGTGCTCAGTCAAACATTAGCTAGCAAACTCCGAGTTAAGACTAAAGACAAGATTTCATTGATGACAGAGATGAGAGAAGGGGGAACCAATGCCGACGTTTTTACTGTTACTGGGATTTACCATGAACCCATTCCTTGGTTAGATAATGTTGGATATACTGATACCGGCTCTTTACAACGATTGGCCAACACTTTTGACAAGGTTCAGGCGCTACAAATCACTTTAAGTGATGAGAAGGATGTTAGCAGCGCTTACCAATATCTCAAAACCAAACTCGACTCTAATATTTATCTGATCAAAGATTACAAAGCCCTGGGAACTTTTGAATATGGGATTATTATGGCAAATAAATTGTCGATCTGGGTCTTATGCATAATTATTGTGCTTATTTCGGCATTGACTGTAATAAACTCGGTTCTAATGTCTATTCGATATAAAAAAACAGAAATTGGAACAATGCTGGCCATTGGCATCTTCAAAAAACAAATCCTTGGCTTGCTATTGTTTGAATCTCTTTTGCTCAGTGTGTTCTTTTCTATTCTAGGAATACTGTTTGGCTCCGCTATTTCCCTGTTTCTTTCTTTCCAAGGAATCCCTTTAAATTCCATGGCATTAACTTATATGTTTGGGGGGGCTCAAATTAGGTTTCATCTTACTGCGGGCAATTTGATCTTTACTTTTCTATTTGTTAATCTAACAACGATATTGGCAACCCTCTATCCGACCTGGGCATATCTTTCTCGGATCCCGATTAAATTATTAAGGAAGTGAAAAAGAAAATGTTAATACATATAGTATTTTTATTTTTGTTATTTTCAGGAAATTACGTATGTGCTTTAGATCCAAACACGATTATGCGCGAGGCAGACAAAATCATCTCTGATCAAGCAGCGATTCTTACTTGTGACCTATTGGCAAAGAAGCCGGGACAAGAAGATAAAAGGTTTCGTCTTAAAGTCTGGGCAAAGGGCAAAGAAAAAACTCTGGCTAAATTCCTGGCTCCAGCCAAAGAAAGGGGGACTGGCTACTTAAAAAATAAAGAGAATGTTTGGTATTACCTGCCAAACATTGAAAAAAGCATTAAGGTTTCCGGACGACAAAGCTTGTCTGGGACAGATTTTTCTAATAGTGATATTTTAGGGATAGATTTTTTAAAAGATTACACGATCAGATTAATGGGAGAAGAGAAGCTCAACAAAACACCCTGCTATTTGTTGGATTTAAAGGCTAAAGAGGGCAATATTACTTATGATAGGATCAAATGCTGGGTGGAAAAGAGCAATAATATGCCTTTGAAATTTGAATATTATACTCTTTCTGGAGAGCTTCTCAAAATAATGACCTTAGACCAGATCAAAGATTTAAAAGGGAAAATTAGACCCACAAGATATACCATGGACAACAGGCTTTTGCGGGGGCAACAAACAATTTACGACTTGGTTGACATTGAATACCTGGAGAACCTTTCCGACAATGTTTTTACAATTAGATACATGGAAAAAGCAAGTGAATAAATGGCCTTTTATTATCCTTATTCTTTGGGTGTTTTTTGTGGCAAACCCTAACCATAGCCTTGCCACGGTTGACAAATTGGACATCTCTGGAAGTCTTGAAAATGGTTTCAGACTTTATGACTTGAACCCTGATTTTACTTTATATAAATATCCGGAGACTGAAGAGTTGATCACTCAACGGCTGAAGTTAAAATATAATTTGGATGATAATTGGGAGATTAAATATAAAGGCACTGCCTTTTGGTCAAATAACACCACTGGACACAGCATGGACAACGCAGACAACTATTATAAAATCAATAATTTTTATATTGAAGGGAACGCGAATGAAAATCTTTTCGTTGCGCTTGGTAAGCAGCGAATCGCCTGGGGCGAAGCCTTAGTTTGGAACCCAACTGATTTTTTAGACCCGGCCAAAAGCATCTTCGATTTAAAAAACAGTGATACAGGGGTTCGCGCCCTAAGATTGGATTACCAAATTGAAAGCTATACATTTACTTCGGTAAACCTTTTTACTAATCTTTTTAAGAACCATCAAAACGCACTTAAATTTAAAAACATTATGGGTGCATCACAATACGCAATAGCTTATACTTTCGGAGAAAATATCCGTTCAAAATATGGGGTTGATTTTGCCCTCACCTATTTAAAAGACCATATAGTTTACGCTGAAGCAGCAGGTCAAACTGGCAGCGATATAAAAACCGAACAAGACAAGAATTATTATTCTTATGTATTGGGCTGGAATTACAGTGTGCCCGGAGAATCTAACACCATGTTCCGTGTTGAATATTTCCATAATGATGAGGGCTTTAATAGCTGGCAAGATTATTTAATAAGCGCAACCACCAACCCCGTCGTCGCGAACCTTCCCCAAGCGGGAATAATGTCTGACTACATTTATGTTGGATTAAATCACGACTTAATAAGCCGGTGTCAACTTCAAGGGCTGTTGGTTTATGATATAAAAGACCAAAGCTTCATGATTATCCCTTTAATAAGTTATAATATCAAAGATAATATTTATCTTGATACTAAATTTTATTTGACTGGCGGAAACAATAGTTTAAGCGAGTTTAAGCAATTGCCTTTTCGAGAAGCTTTAGAGTCTGTGCTGAAAATTTATTTTTAAGGAGGGGTGTGGAGATTATGGTTAAAGTTGTGGAATTAAAAAATATAGAAAAAGGATATTGTTTGGGGAAAGTTGTCTGTCCTGCTTTGCGCAATGTTTCTTTCGTTGTTAATGGTGGGGAGTTTTTGGCTCTGGTGGGACCTTCGGGATCAGGAAAAACAAGTTTGCTCAATTTAATTGGTTGCCTAGATGTCCCAACCCAAGGTAGTATTTTCTTAGAAAATGAGGACATCTCTAGCTTAAATGATGTTCAACTGGCAAAGATAAGAAAAAGTAAATTGGGCTTTATTTTCCAGAATTTCAATTTAATTCCGGTTTTATCCGCTCAGGAAAACATAGAATTTCCCTTATTATTTGAAAAGATTAGCTCAGAGATTCGTCATGAAAAGGTTCACCGGCTCTTGGAAGATGTGGGACTGACTCCTTATGCCCATCATAAACCAAACGAATTGAGCGGCGGCCAGCAGCAGCGAGTTGCTATTGCCAGGGCACTGGTAAACGATCCAATAATTGTTTTGGCCGATGAGCCCACGGCAAATTTAGATTCCAAAACAGGAAACACTATAGTGGAATTGATGCTGAATCTAAACAAAAAAAAGGGGACAACTTTTATTTTTTCAACTCATGATAGAATGGTAATGGAAACGGCCCAACGAATAATTAAGCTTCATGATGGGCAAATTGTAGAATAATCTTTAACAAGAAAGGAGGGATAATTTATGGAAAGAGATATAAAAAGTGAACTTGAGGATGTGCTTGCAGAAGTATTAAATATAAAAAAAGATGAGATTAGAAAAGTTAATTCTCTTCAAGAATTGGGGATTGAATCTTTAACCCTGGCAGAACTACTAGCTGAGATAGAAAATAAGTTTGGCATAGACATTCCTAACGAAGATACCCCTAAAATATTAAATCTTGGGCAAGCAGTTGCTTATATAGAACAAAAGGTAAACAATAAATGAAGAGAAGGGTTGTAATTACCGGGATAGGAGCTATAACTCCTTTGGCAATAGGAGTTATAGATAATTGGAATAAATTAATTAAAGGGACATCAGGTGTTAAAAAAATTGGCCTTTTCGGTGTTGACAATCTAAAAATAAAAATTGGGGGCGAATTAACATTATTAGAAATCCCAGAAGAACTAAAAGATTTGAGCCCAAAGACCTTGGATAGATCCACTATTTTTGCAATAATTGCAGTAAACGAGGCGTTAAAAAGCGCTGATCTGCATGAAAAGGAAAAAAGAGATTTATTTAGAATCGGAATTATTTTAGGCACAGGCTTTGGAACCATCCAAGCTAAAGAGGGCAATTATGTGAATATTCTAGAACATAAGAAGCCTATGTATCCACTGATTATTCCTAAAGCCATGGATAATGCGCCTGCAAGTGAAGCAGCAATTTATTTCGGCTTAAAGGGCATTAATTTGTCATTATTTACGGCATGTTCTTCGGGAACAAATGCAATTGGAACAGCTTTTAGGCTTATTAGGGACAATTACGAAGACACATTAATCGCTGGTGGTGTTGATACTCCAATTACTTATCATATTTTAGACGCCTGGAGCAAGCTTAGGGTTTTATCAAAAAGAAATGATGATCCCCAAAGAGCAAGTTGCCCATTTAGTAAAAATCGGGATGGTTTTGTCTTATCTGAGGGAGCGGGCTTTATGGTCATGGAATCTTATGAGAGAGCCCAAGAAAGAAAAGCCATGATCCTAGCTGAAATTGTTGGCTATGGAGCTACTTGTGATGCGTTACATGTTACGGCGCCAGATTATTTAGAACAGAGCAACGCAATAAGTCTAGCCATAAAAGATGCTGGGGTTTCAATTAATGATATTGACTATATCAGCGCGCATGGTACGGCAACCAAACTTAATGATGCTACTGAGACCAAAGCAATTAAAAGGGTTTTTAAGGATAGGTCATATGAAATACCTATAAGCGCATTAAAATCACAAATAGGACATACCATAGGAGCATCAGGAGCAATTGAATCTATATTTGCCATTCAAATGATGCGACATAACATATTATTGCCAACAATTAATTATACTGAAAAGGATGAGGAATGTGATTTAAATTATATACCGAATAAAGCCGTTGATACTGACAAAATTAAATATGTTCTTAAAAATTCTTTTGGTTTCGGAGGCAGCAACGCTTCAATAGTTTTAAAAAATTATCCTTTGTAGAGCAAGCAAACTTTCTACTAATAAAATTTTATTTGCCCCTATTTTTCCCTCGTGATATAATCGCACCATGCTAAGATTTATAACTGCCGGCGAATCGCATGGCAAATCATTAGTAGCGATATTAGACGGCATGGTTGCCAACCTTCCCATTTCAGAAGATGAAATAAATATAGAACTCCAAAGAAGACAGCAGGGCTATGGGCGCGGCGATAGGATGAAAATTGAAGCCGACAAAGCTGAAATAATTTCTGGAATCAGAAATGGTAAAACTATCGGCAGCCCGGTTTCAATTTTAATTCCAAACCGCAGCAGGGATTTTTTTGATACTGCTTTTACCACTCCCAGGCCTGGACACGCGGATTTTGCCGGAGCGAATAAATACAACCAAAAAGACCTTAGGAACATTTTAGAAAGAGCCTCTGCCAGAGAAACCGCCGCCAGAAGCGCAATTGGGGCAATTTGTAAAAAGTTCCTTTCTATATTTAATATTAATGTTGAAAGTTCCATTATCCACATTGGCGGGCAGAAAAATTTTAAATCCGCAATTGATAAAGCAAAACAAGCCGGCGATACTGTTGGCGGAGTATTTGAAATAAAAGTATTAAATTGCCCGCCTGGACTTGGAAGCTACTCCCAATGGGACAAAAGGCTTTCGGCAAGATTGGCTCAAGTTATAATGAGTATCCCCGCGATAAAAGGGATTGAAATTGGCTTGGGCTTTGACCAGGCAAAGCTTTATGGATCAGAAGTACATGACGAAATTATTATAAAAAACGGAAAAATTAGCCATAAAACCAATAATGCCGGCGGGCTTGAAGGCGGAATGACAAATGGCGAACCTATTGTATTAAGAGCCGCCATGAAACCAATTTCAACACTTATGAAGCCTTTAAAATCAGTTGATTTAAAAACAAAAAAGCCAGCTTTTGCCCATATAGAACGCTCAGATGTTTGCGCAGTTGAGGCCGCCGCGGTGGTAGGCGAAGCAATGGCCGCCTTTGAAATCTCAAATGCCATGATTGAAAAATTTGGCGGCGACAGCCTCGAAGAAATTAAGGCCAATTTCACCTATTATCAAAAACATATCTCTATGGTATAATATCAACATTACACTAGGAAGGAGATGCACGTGGCGCCAAAGATAAAAATTCAAAGAGTAGGAACGTCCAAACAGCCCAAGTACCGAATTGTTGTTCAGGAAGCGAAACAAAAATTAGGAGGGCTGGTAATAGAAATATTGGGGATATACCATCCCCGCCAAACCCCCACCCTTTTTGAAGTCAACAAAGAAAAAGTATTGGATTGGATTAAAAAAGGAGCCCAGCCAACGGAAAAATTAAGGATTTTATTGGGCAAATTCGGCATTTTGCCCCCTGTCGACACTTCTAATTTGACAAAAAGAAAACCAAAAAAAGAAATTGTAAAAAAAGAAGAACCAGCCGCTCAAGCCCCAGTTGCTCCTCCAGCCGCCCCTGAAGTAAAAGAAGAAAAAAAGGAGGGATAGCGGTGAAGGATTTAATCGAATATATCGTAAAAGCGCTTGTTGACAAGCCGGAAGAAGTAAATATACAAGAAACCGGCAGTGAATCCGTTACTGTTATTGAGGTAAAAGTGGCGGATGAGGATGCCGGTAAAGTTATCGGCCGCGAAGGGCGCATAGTAAACGCCTTAAGGACTATCGCAAAAGCCGCGGGCGCGAAAGACAGGAAAAGAATTACTGTAGAAATTATTACCAAGGAGGAGAATAGAAATGAATGATATAGAATTAAAAAGAGTTGTAATGGTAAAAGCTATTGTCACTGAGGCTTTTAAAGAAAATCTTGTAAAGGAACTTGACCGCGCAATTAAGAACATCGATTCCCAATCATCCCAGATTGACCTGCACGCGAAAGCATATATTGAAGATTTAAAAAAGAAAGGGCTTATGCAAAAAGCCGCCGCGTCAAAACATCAGATGGATGATGAAAAAGCCAGGATGACTGCTTCAAAGTCCGACCTTATTTTAAAAACTGAAGAAGCAAAAAGGCTGGAAATCGGGTCTGAGTTTGTCCAGGGACCCCTTGAAGGGCCGGTAAAAGTGGGAATTGGCGATAATCTTTATAAAAAGGTGGGCGGAGCAGAAATTTTAGTGAAAGATGGAATTATCCAGGAAATTCGCAACGCTGAATAATGCGTGTTGATGTCCTGACTCTTTTTCCAAAAATGTTTGAAGGGTCTTTTTCCGAAAGCCTCATGAGCAGGGCGCAGGAAAAAGGCCTTTTTACTTTGCACTTAACAAATATACGCGACTTTACGCAAGACAAACATCAAACAGCTGATGATTCTCCATACGGCGGAGGCTCAGGCATGGTCATGAAACCAGAGCCAATTTTTGAAGCCGTCAATAGCTTAAACCCCAACAAAAAAGCCAGAGTTATTCTTATGTGCCCGTCAGGAGAACCGTTAACCCAACAAAAAGTTATAGAATTTTCAAAAGAAGAACATCTGATTATCATTTGCGGACATTATGAAGGGTTTGATGAAAGAGTCAGGGAAAATCTCGCAACAGATGAAATATCTATTGGCGATTATGTCTTAACCGGCGGCGAATTGCCGGCTATGGTTCTTATAGATTCTGTTGTCAGGCAAATTCCCGGCGTGGTAAAAGAAGAAGAATCATTAACTAATGAATCTTACTATAACGGCTTGCTTGATTATCCAAGCTACACAAGACCCGAAGAATTTTCCGGCCTTAGCCTCCCCGATGTGCTTAAATCCGGCCACCATAAAGAAATCGCGCAATGGAGAAAAAAAGAAGCTTTAACGCGAACTTTTTTTAGAAGGCCTGACCTTATTGCAAAGATGAGCTTAACTGAAGCAGATAAGGCAATAATTGCGGAGATTATAAATGGCTAGCGTCAATATTGCCTTAATCCACCATCCAGTGTATAATAAGAGGAAAGATATCGTTAGCACCTGTATAACAGGCGTTGATCTTCATGATATAGCCCGCTCGGCTTTGACCTACGGTGTTAAAAAGTATTTTGTGGTCAATCCTATGAAGGCTCAGCTTGATTTTGCCGAAAGAATAATCAGCTGTTGGAGAAAAGACGAAAGCTTTGTGCACAATTGGACGCGCGCTGAGGCTTTTCGCAATATTGAGCTGGCGGAAACGCTTGAACAAGTTATAAGAAAGCTAAAAAATCCGATCCTTATCGCTACTTCAGCGCGCTCAAAAGGTTCGCTGAAATTTAGCAAAATTCGTTCGATAATCAAAAGGAGCAGGCGGCCAATACTCATTCTTTTTGGCACCGGCTGGGGCATGACGGATGAAATGCTGCTAAAAGCTGATTATATTTTGGAGCCGATAAAGGGAAGTTTGTCGTATAACCATTTATCGGTCAGGTCAGCGGCCGCAGTAGTGCTTGATCGGCTTTTAGGGGGATAAAATGAACATAGTTGAAGAAATCGAAAAAAAACAGATTAAAAAGGATGTTCCGAGTTTTAAAGTTGGGGATACGATAAAAGTTTTATCAAAAATCATTGAAGGCGGCAAAGAAAGGCTTCAGGCGTTTGAAGGGATAGTTATCAAACGGCAGGGGCACAAGTGGCGGGAAACTTTCACAGTCCGCAAAATAGTGATGGGTATTGGGGTTGAAAAAATCCTTCCAATTTATTCCCCTGCGATTGACAGTATCCAGGTTATTAAATCCGGCAAGGTAAATAGGGCAAAACTTTATTATTTGAGAAAGCTAATCGGCTCCGCGGCCACCCATATCGAAGAAGATGCAAAAAACTAAGCATTGGGCAAAAGAATGGTTTGAAACCATAATAATTGCCCTTGCTTTAGCGCTTTTTATCCGCGCGTTTTTTATACAGGTATTTTGGATCCCCAGCGGATCAATGGAACCCTCTCTAAATATTAACGACCGGATTATTGTAAACAAACTGGCTTACGGTTTGCAAAACCCATTGTTTGAATCATTTAAAGAAAAGAAATTCCTGTATATAATCCCAAACCCCCTTTACCAGCGCCAGGCGCCCACTTCAAATCTACCCTATTTTATTAATTTCAACAAGGGTCCAAAAAGATTTGATGTAATTGTATTTAAAATGTATGACACAAATAACGACCGCAAAGATTTGATAAAGAGATTAATCGGCCTGCCGGGCGAAAAGCTTGAAGTGAAAAAAGGCATTGTTTACATAAACGGAAAAGAATTAAAGGAACCCCATCCAATCAATAATAATTATTTTGATTTGGATTCGCTGCCTGCGGCATTTGGCCCCGTCGTAATACCAAAGGACTCATATTTTGTCATGGGCGACAACCGCCCAAACTCTGCTGATTCAAGGTATTGGGGATTTCTCCCGCGCAATAATATTATTGGTCCGGCCTTCCTCAGGATCTGGCCTCTTTTTAGCTTTGGCGCCGTTCCAAAATAATGCTAAAATGGCGGCATGCCTGCCAATCGCAAAACAGAAAATCATTTTAAAAAAATTGGCTGTAAAATTATAGCCGGCATTGACGAAGTTGGGGTCGGCCCGCTGGCCGGGCCTGTTTTAGCCGCCGCCGTAATACTCAACAAACATATCAAAGGGATAGATGATTCTAAAAAAATTAGGCCAAAAAAAAGATTTGAGCTTTATAAACAAATATTAAAAAATGCAATTAGCATCGGCATCGGGATTGTTGATGAAAAAACAATTGATAAAATAAATATCCTCAAAGCGTCTCTCGCTGCCATGCGGCTGGCGCTTGAGGCCTTGGAAGTAGCCCCTGATTTCATATTGGTTGACGGCAGGAATAAAATAAAAACAAATATCCCGCAAAAAAGCATTATCAAGGGCGACGCTAAATGTTATTGCATCGCGGCCGCATCTATTGTCGCGAAAGTTTTAAGGGATAACATCATGGCTAAATATCACCTTTTATTTCCGGAATATGGATTTAACGCGAACAAAGGATACGGGACAAAAGGCCATTTTTTTGCAATTAATAATAATGGGGCGTCGCCAATCCACCGGCAATCGTTCCTTCCCAAATTTAATTCCCCCGTAGCCCAGATTCCGCTTGACTTTAATGGCAATACTTAATAAAATCTTTACTTGAATGGAGGTGAGAAAAAATGAACAAACAGGAACTATGCAATTATATTTCGTCAAAAACAAAATTGCCAAAATCACAATGTTTAAATGTGATTGACAATGCTTTTGATGCGATTACTGGCGCCTTAAAGAAAGGCCAGCATGTCCGGATGATTGGGTTTGGCACATGGAAAAAGATGCGCAGAAAAGCAAGAAAAGGGCGCAATCCGCAAACCGGGAAGGCATTAAACATACCAGCCCGCAATGTGGCAAAGTTTTCGATGAGCGAACATTTGTACAATACTCTCAATTAATTCAGCCCCGCTTTCAACATGATTTAACAGGCTGTTGAAGGCGGGGTTTCTCTTTTTTGGCATATAGATTGCTTTATCCATTTCGAAATGGGAAAAGAAAGTTTTCAAATCGGCATCACCGGAGAAATAATCGCGGTTGAATATCTTACGCAAAAAGGCCTCTCTGTTATTGATAGAAACTTCCATTCACAGCAAGGAGAAATAGATATTATTGCCAAAGACGGCGATATTATCGTTTTTGTTGAAGTTAAATATTATTCTTTTAGGTCTTACGGCTCCCCGCTTGGCTCAGTCAGGAAGAGCAAACGCCAGTCAATTATCCATGCCGCCCAAACATTTTTGTATAAGAAAAACTTACGGCAAATCAACTGCCGCTTCGATGTTATCTCTATTTATAGGGATTCGGGCGGCAAAACAAATATTGATTATATAAAAGACGCGTTTTATGTTAATTAAATTAAAAAGCTCGGCATTAAACGGCCTGGACGGCAGTATTGTTGAAGTAGAAGTTGATTCATATAAAGGACTGCCAGGGCAATCAATCGTTGGCCTGCCTGACACCTCCGTTAGAGAAAGCCGCGATAGGGTAAAATTCGCGATTATTAATTCCGGCTTTGATTTTCCTCCCGGCTATTTTACAATAAACCTGGCGCCGGGAGATATTCGAAAAGAAGGCCCGCTTTATGATTTGCCGATTGCCGTTGGAATTCTCTCATCATCAGAACAAATAAAAAGCGACCTTTTTGACGAAACCGTCCTTTTGGGAGAACTTTCTTTAAATGGCGATGTTAGGCCGATTGCCGGGGTTCTACCAATCTGCATTTCCGCGAAAAAATCGGGAATAAAAAAAATCATAGTATCAAAAGAAAATGCCGATGAGGCGGCGCTCGTTTCGGGGCTTGATATTTTTGCCGTTAATTCATTGAAAGAAACAATTGACCTGCTTAATGGGAACTCAACGCTTGCCCCCCATAAGATTGACCTATTAAAGTTTTTTAATACCAGCCCGGATTTTGATTTTGATTTTTCCGAGGTAAAAGGACAACAGCACGCAAAGCGGGCAATAGAAATTGCCGCCGCCGGCGGACATAATATTTTAATGATCGGGCCGCCAGGTTCAGGCAAAACCATGCTCGCAAAAAGAATCCCCAGCATTATGCCCCCTTTGACAATCGACGAGGCGCTCGAAGTGACAAAGCTTTATTCCGTAACGGGATTATTGAATGAAAAAAATTCCTTGATTACAAAACGCCCCTTCCGCACTCCCCACCATACAACTTCAAACATTGGCATAATCGGCGGAGGAAGGATTCCAAGGCCCGGGGAAGTATCGCTCGCACACCATGGAATACTGTTTCTGGATGAATTTCCGGAATTTGAAAGAGACGTTTTAGAAGTTATGCGCCAGCCGCTTGAAGACGGAAAAGTAACTATTTCAAGAGCCATGGCAACAATAACTTTTCCCGCTGAGTTTATGCTGGTTGCAACCATGAATCCCTGCCCCTGCGGAAATTTTATGGATAAAGTTAATCCCTGCGTTTGCCCTCCTTATAAAATACAAAAATACTGGAGCAAGCTTTCTCGCCCGCTATTAGACCGCATTGACCTGCATATCGAAGTGCCCAGGCTAAAAAAAGACGATCTTTTTACTCTCCCCAACGGAGACAATTCAAAAATTATTAGAGATCGCGTTCAAAAAGCAAGAAAAGTACAGGAATTAAGATTTAAAAATACAAACATTCATTCCAACTCCCGCATGCTACCTAAAATGATGAGGGAATACTGCCGTCTTGAAACAGAAGCTGAAGAAATCCTCAAATCCGCGATATACCATCTTAAGTTAAGCGGCCGTTCATATGACCGCGTCCTAAAAGTTGCCCGGACTATTGCTGACTTAGATGATTCTGAAATAATAAAGGCGGGACACATTGCTGAGGCGGCGCAATACCGATCGCTTGATGCTAAAGGGGCGGATCTCAGTGTATAAAGTTATTTACGAGCTTCCCTTCAAGCAAATCCGTGAAATTTATATGTCATTTGAAGAACTGCATGCATGGCTGAAATGGCGCTGGCTTAGGAACCGGATAATCTCTTATGAAAAGGTGGCTTAATCCTCGATTACGCGAAAACATATGGTATCACAAAATGTGATACCTTCTTTTTGGGTGTTGCAAAATTAAATTTATGTAGGGCAACGGCTTGTCCGTTGCCGCTCAAAGCCAACTATCAATCAATCCAAGATATTTGTAATCTTGCCATTTTTGGGCCAAACCTTTTCTAACAGGATTATCTAAAATATATTGGCCAGTAGTTTTTAATGCTTCATTTTTTCTTACGATGCGGTCATGAAATCGTTCCTGCCATAATTTCCCGTAAATCCCAAAATCCCAGGCGAGCCTGGTAGTTTTACTTTTAAAAGCGCCAATAAATCTTGAAATAGATATCCCTTGAGCGTAAGGAGATAATAATAGATGAATATGGTTTGGCATTAGGCAATAAACAAAAATCTTGAAACCAGAGTTTTTCTTTTCTGCCAATAAGCATTCAATAATTAATTGATTTAAATTATCATTAACGAAGATAGGTTCTTTGTTGTGGGAGCAGATCGTAATAAGATAGGGCCGAGGAGAAGCATAATCAAATCCCTTTAATCTGATTCTTTTGCGTTCTGGTCTTTTTTCTTTGGTTAAATTATTTTCCATCTTATTAATAATAATATTAAAAAGGCATGGGCTTGTCCCATGCCTTTTTAATACTCTATTTTTTCGCCGTGGATCATCTTATTTATTACAAGCCCGGATAATAGTTTGGGGTAAAAGAAAGTTGATTTTTGCGGCATTTTTTCAAGATGGCCGGCAATTTCTAAAACATCCGCGATTTTTGTTGGATTAAGCAAAAACGATACTTGATGCCCGCCATTAAACACCGAATCAATCGCTTCGTCAGCGCTTTTGGTATATTTTATTTGATCCTCTGCAGTAATGTTTAATATCCTATTCATGACAATGGCATGGAGAATAGTCACATCAAGATGCTTATACTGGGGGGTATTCCCCTCCTCAAGCAATAAGTCAACCATATCTTCGCTTTTTAATTTTAAAAGGTAAAATTTGGGGGCATCTTTGAATATCATTACAAAACTGTGCTGGTCAGAACTTTTTTCCAATTCCTTAATAACATGCTTTCTGGCCTTTTTCTCAGTCCTTTTGGAAAATGGAAAAATGGTAATATTAAAATAATTTCTAAGCTCATCTTCAAATTGGCCGATTTCAAGATTTTGGATGGGTTTTATCATCCTATGGATCGGCAAAATCACAAGACCTTTCCCTTCCGCAGGGGTAAAAAACACCATTACATGGTTATAAGCTTCTTCTTCAGAAAACTTTGTGTTCCTTTCCTTCATTTCGTTTTTATACCTCACCGCCGCTTCGTAGCGATGGTGCCCGTCCGCGATAAAAATTGATTTGTCTTTCATTTCCTTAATAACTTTATTAACAATGGGTCTGCTGTCAACTTTCCAAAGCTTATGGATAATTTTGTCTTTGTCTTTTAATTCAATAAGCGGCTTTCTTCTCATTGCAGCTTTAAACGGTTTCAGCGCCTTTCCTTCGGGATCTGGAAACAATGTAAAGATACAGTCAAGATTCGCCTGGCTTGCGCGTATTAGCTCTATCCTATCAAGTTTTGGCACAGACAAGGTGGCCTCGTGGGGATAAAGCCTGCCCCTGTCCCCATCCTCTATTCTCATTATTGCAATAAATCCCAGCCGGGTATATTTTTGCCCTTTAAGCGAAAAGCGCTGTTCATAGGCATACATCCCGGGCTTTGCATCATGAATCATTATTTCATGCCGCAGCCACCCCTCAAAGGTTGCCGCTGACCGAATGTACTTATTGTTGTATTGGGTATCTCCTGAAAATTCTTTGCCCAAGATTAGCTTAACAAAGTTGAAATCCGATTTTTTATAAAGTTCTTCTTGCTCTTCGGGAGAAATAACATCATAAGGAGGCGACATCACATTTTCTGGCTTCTTTATCTTCTTTTTATTGTAGTAAATACCCTTAAATGGGAATATTTTTGCCATAAAGCTACTGTATTATAGCACGTATGCTATAATAATTACAATTATGGCGGATTTTAAAAAACTTGAGGAAGACGTCCAAAACTTTATCAATTCCTATAGTATTATGCCCCCAGAAGCAAAGGCCTCTTTTGAAGCTCACTTCAATGAAACCATCAAAAACATGGATAACTCAACAAAAAACCTATATCTAGCCCTTGCTCAAGCCGCAAAAGACGGCCTGTCGTCAAACGAAGCTATAGAAAGCATGAAAAAAACAAATAATAAAGGCAAAAAACAACCTTAATCTAATAGCGCAAAGCTTAGGAGTCCTGCTAAAATTAAAGCCATTCCCAGCCCGCCGCGAACCAGCGACAAAACATCCCCCCACCAAACAACTACCGCGTAAATACCAAGCGCAACCAAAACCACCCCTACCCCAATTTTTAACGCTTTACTCAACATGTACTATCACCTCTTCTTGAGTATTCTCAATAATTTTAGTGTTTGTAATAATTTCCAGAAGGCGCTCTAGGTCTTCCTGCGAATAATAATCAATTTCTATTCTTCCGCGAGTATGATTGCCTTTGATAGCAACCTTTGTCCCGAGATAGGTTGAAAGCTGGTCAATAAATGGCTTGAGTTCTTCATTTAAACCTTCCGCCCTTCTTTTTCCTTTTTTTTGTTGTTTTGGCGCGCCGTAAACCAATATTTCAATGTCCCTAACAGACAACTTATTTTTTACTGCCTCTTTAAAAATATGAAGCTGTTTATCTTTATCTTCAATGGCAAGAAGCGCCCGGGCATGCCCGCTTGATATTTGGTCTTTATGCAAAGACTCTTTTATTTCCGGGGGGAGCTCTATCAAACGCAGGGAATTTGCAACAGTTGACCTGTTTTTTCCTACTCTTTTTGCGATATCCTGCTGGGTTAATTTAAATTCTGAAAGCAACCGCTGGTAAGCTTCGGATTCATCCATCGCGTTTAAATCTTCCCGCTGGATGTTTTCAATTAAGGCAAGCTCCATGCTGTCTTCATCTGAAAAATCTTTTACAATTGCCGGGATTGTGCTAAGCCCTGCCAGCTTTCCCGCCCTGAGGCGCCTTTCTCCGGCGATTAGCTCATAAGAACCTTTTCTCATCCTGACTAAAATCGGCTGAGCCACTCCTTTGCTCTTTATGCTTTCCGCAAGCTCATTCAAGCTTTCGTCATTAAAAGAAGTCCTCGGCTGGCGCGGGTTTGGAATAACTTTAGTAATATCAACATTTACTATCGTCCTGCCGCCGGTAAAAACCGATCCCTGTGGAATCAACGCGTTTAATCCTTTGCCCAATCCTTTTTTAGTTTGCATAATCACCTATCACCTCCCGGGATAAACTTTCATACGCTACCGCGCCTGAACTTGAAGGGTCGTAAAATATTATCGGCTGGCCATAGCTTGGAGCCTCAGCCAATCTCACATTGCGCGGAATTACTGTTTGAAAAACTTTCTTGCCAAAACATTTTCTGGCTTCTTCCGCGACCTGATTTGAAAGCACTGTCCTTTGGTCATACATAGTCAAAATAATTCCGCCGACTTTCAGCATGGGATTTAATCCCTGGCGCACCAAATCCAATGTTTTCATAAGCTGGCTAATTCCCTCAAGCGCATAATATTCGCACTGGATGGGAATAATAACTTCATCAGAGGCCGTTAACGCGTTAACGGTTAGAAGATTGAGCGAAGGAGGACAGTCGATAAACACAAAGTCATATCCTTCTTTTATTTCCAAAATCGCATTTTTTAAGCGCATTTCCCTTTCGGGCTCTCCCACCAGCTCAACTTCTGCTCCCGCCAAACGCGCCGTTGAAGGGGCAATATCAAGATTAGCCAATCCGGTTTTTCTTATGACTGATGAAAATAGCGCTCCTTCAATTAATACATTGTATACACAGCTTTCAATGCTTTCTCTGTCCAGCCCTACTCCTACCGTTGCGTTACCCTGAGCATCAAGATCAATAACCAAAACTCTTTTCCCTGACGCCGCCATATATGCCGCAAGGTTAATAGTTGTGGTTGTTTTTCCAACGCCGCCTTTCTGATTAACAAATGATGTGGTTTGCCCCATGGGATTTGAATTATATCAGATTATCCGATTTTTTCAATAATTACCCATAACACGCGGAAGTAAAATATGATATAATTCATTACAACATGACAAAAGAAGATATTAAAAAAGCATTAAAGGAGAATAAGGATATTCTTGAAAAATACCAAGTTAGAACGATATCCCTTTTCGGTTCATATGTCAGAGGAGAACAAAGGGAAGACAGCGACATAGATTTACTTGTTGATTTTAAAATTAACTCATATGAGAATTTTATTAATTTGATATTTTCTTTAGAAAAGTTATTTAAAAAAGAAGTTACGGTTGTTACCCCGGACAGCGTCAGCCCCTATATTAAGCCTTATGTGCTAAAGGAGGCCGAAAGAATTGAAGGATGACCTGGCATTTATTCAACATATCCAGGATGAAGTGAAGTTTATCCTTGAAGCAACAAAGGGTATTGATTTTGAAAATATAATAACAAGCGAAATATTGAAAAGAGCCATTCTTAGAAGCCTGGAAATAATAGGAGAAGCGGCTAAAAAAGTATCAAACGACTTCAAAGCAGAACATCCTTCTATCAAATGGAAAGAAATGGCAGGATTGCGAGATAAACTTATTCATTTTTATTTTGGGGTTGATTGGAATACCGTTTGGAATGTGATCGTGGTTGAAATCCCGGAACTTAAAAACGAATTGAATCAATTAAGTTAATGTGCGCTATTTTTCAGGCAAGTATTTTCTTATCTGATTTTTTCAATAATTACCAATGAGCGGATTATTCCGCCGACATTTACCTTTTTTATTTCTTTCAAACGGCCGCCTGATTTTTTTATATTTTCTTTTGCCTCTCCTAATTCTTTTTCAACTTCATCCTGCTTCATGGCTACTAAAATCCCGCCCTTTTTTAATAAATGCAGGCCATACACTGCCAGCTTATTTAATTTTGCAACCGCCCTTGCCAATACAATATCAAAATCCGCCCTTTTAATTGTTTCCGCCCTTCCCCAAATAATTTCAACCCCTTTTAAATCCAATGCTTTTATTAAATGATTTAAGAAAACAGTTTTTTTCTTTGTAGCTTCTATAATAGTTAATCTTATATTAGGGCGGACGATTTTCAATGGTACGCCAGGAAAGCCGGCTCCGGAGCCAATATCGGCAATTTTTTGGTCGTTTATTTCTATTGCCTGCAAGATGCTCAGCGAATCTTCAAAATGCCTTATTTTAATCTCATCGGGTTCCGTCACCGCGGTAAGGTTAAACTTTTTATTCCACTCCAGCAGTTCTTGAAGATAAATTTCAAATCTTTTATCTTCCACAAAAATTAAAAAGCTTGTCCGATAGAAAAGTGCAGAATACCTTCTCCGGCATTCTTCCCCGATCCTATACCATAGTCAAGCCGAATAGGGCCTAATGGGGTATTTAACCGCAACCCCGGCCCCCATCCAAACCTAAACAAATTAAATACGGGATAACCATTGCTCCATGCATCTCCCCAATCAAAGAAAAACACTCCCTGGAATGTTTCATTAAATGTGTAACGAAATTCTTGGTTTACAGTTATCTTTTTCTCGCCTTTTTTTATTTCATCAAGATTAAACCCTCTAATTGAGCTTGGCCCTCCCGCCCAATACAGCTCTCCAATCGGAACATCCCCTATTCCAAGGCCAAGCCCGTAATGAGAAGCAAATACCAGTTGATCCCTTAGCGAAGTAAAGAAATTGAGATCCAACCCAAACTTCATATAATTTGTAGTAATGTTGGTATATTTCCATCCCTGCCTAAAAGAAAGAGTATGATATCCTCCCTTGCTCGGGTTCATCCAAAAATCACGCGAATCATAAGAAAGGGAAAGTCCTATAAAATTTGAAATGTAGGTTTCAAAAGCGGCTGAGCCTCTCGGGCTAACCCTCTCTGACCCAATGGAATATGATACTTGATAATCATCCCTTAAGTATTTACCCAAAGCCAGATCCCACCCTAAATTAACTTGATCCTGCTGTGTTAAATAAATATCCGTGCCCATAGTATTCCAGAGCCGAGTTGTAATTGAAGTTCTTGGTCCAAATTTTTCAGGCAGTATCCAGGGGTTGGTATATTTAAACTGATAGGTTGTTATCTGCTGGCCTGATTGCCCCTTTAAAAGCACTCCCTGTGCTGTCCCCATAAGATTGTTTAATGCCAAATCGGCAAACCCAAACCATCCCTCCCTTTCGCCAAAGCCGCCGCCAAAATTAACCGAGTTGGTTCTGGTTTCTTTTATTTTAAGCGCCAATATTATTTTATCCGCGGATGTCCCCGGTTCAAAGGCAGGGACTAGTTCAGAAAAATACCCCAGGTTAAAAATGCGGCGAAGATCTTTTGAAAGAATTTCTTCATTAAATACTTTGCCGGGCTTAAGGTTCATTTCGCGCAAAATCACATAATCCCTGGTTGTTTCATTGCCTTCAAGGGTTACCGCCTCAACAATCCCTTCAATTATCTTGAATGTTATTTTCTTTTTATCGTCGCTTACTAAAACATCAGCCACCCTGGACATGCTGTAGCCGTTTTTCTTATAATATTGGTTTATCGAATCAATGTCGCCTCTCATGGTCTTTAAATTTAGGATTTTTCCGGGCTTAATATTAATGATTGAATTAATTTCTTTGGTGGAATAAACTACATTTCCCTCAATTTTTACGTTATCAACGATATTATTTTCAATTACGCTGAAGATAATTTTTGATCCTTCTTTAAATTCTTCAATATCTACCGTGGCATCCTCAAAATAGCCAAGCGCGTAAATTGCCTTGAGGTCATTTTTTAACTTTACTTCCTCAAGCGCATCGCCAACTTTTGAAAAAAGCGCGCTTTTTATTTCATTCTCAGGCACCATGCCATTGCCGCGAATATCAATTGCGGTTATTTTTGAAAAAGCTGTAACAGCAAAAACAAACCCTCCCAAAAGCAATAACAATAATATCACAAATACTTTTAGCTTCATCCTTCTCACTCCTATTTTAAAAACTATATCCGGCCTTCAATGTTGTCTTATACTGGCCTGAATTTAAATCATTGAAATTTACCGGCTCCCGATAGTAATCAACCGATATTACCGAGGTAAGTTTATATGATATTTGGTAATTCAGGCTTTGGTTTGTTCCCTGTTCTATCCCTTGTGAGTATCTCACATCTATGTATAATTTGTCAAAAAAGCCTTTAACAAAACCTACGCCTATTGCCGGCTTAGCCAACTGGCGATTATCTACTCCAAGCGCCTGCTTGATGTCGCTGCCAAAATTATATTCCAAAACAAGGCTTTCAAGCCCCAGCGCTTTTTCAATCCCTCTTTCAAGCCCCCTAAATATTACCGCCTGTAAGCGGCTGTTTAAATAATCTGCCATAACCGCATTTGTATTTACCCCTTTTTCTTTATCCATTCCGGCCAGCGACTTTATAAAGTCCGGCAGCAAGAGCAACCGAACTTCTTGTTCTGAATATTTGGCGCGAGAATATTTGCCGTTTTCTTCGTCAAAGGCCTCAAAATTAACAGTTAGTTTTTTATTTTCTTCTTTTGCAAACGGCACTCCGCTTATGGAAGAAACAACAACAACCTTTTTATTCTTGTTGTCTATTGTCTTTTCATCCACATTAGCAGATGCCAGCAATTTCAGGTCGGGCATCACTCCCGTGCCGTTAAAAAGGGCGGTATTTTCGGCCGCGTTTTCATAAGTGAAATATTTTTTCTGAGTATCTTCAGACAACAGCGAAAACTCTCTGCCCATTATGTTTACTGTCCCGCGTTTAAATACAACTTTCCCGGATAAATTCGGCTTATCAATAAGGCCAAAAAGCCGTATATCTTTTCCTGTCATTTCTAAATTCAACAAAATACCGCTTAAATCCAAGGTTAAAACATCTCCTGAAGCCAAGTAAACGTTTTTATTAAAATTAAATACTATGTCAAAGTCAACAGGCGTGGATTTGCTCCCATCAGCCCCGGCCTTTGGTAAAAACAACATCCCGTCATTAAAATCCAGATTCCCTTTTATTTTATAGCCTGCTTCATCGCCGGCAAAATTAAAACCCCTTAAATCCATCTCCCCCTGGTACAAATTCGGCATATCAATAAATAGATGCGTATCAGAAAGCTCGGCTTCAATTTTGCCTTCATTAAATTCTATTTGCCCTTTAAGCTTAATTGTATTCGTTAAATAGCGGCTGGCCTTGCCGTACCAGTATGCGGTCAGGTTTTCTATGATGGCCGAATTTCCGTCAGCGGTGCAATATAAATAACTAGAATATATTTCCGAGTCCAATCTTTTAATATATAAGTTCGCGTCTGTTACGGCCAAATAACCCAAAAGCCGCGGCTTCCATTTATCAAATGATAGCGAGACCCTTCCCTGCGCCTTTCCGCTTTTCCAAACAACCTCATCGGTAAAAATGTTAAATAAACCAATCGCTTCTCCCGATAGAGAGGCCTTGATATTACCGGAACCTTCAGCATCAATGGTTCCTTCAATGGAAGAGATGTCGCGCTTATTTGAAAATATTATGTTTTTTAACGCAAGTCCGTCAGCGTCAAAGAAAAATTGTCCGGCAAAATTATCGAATTTGATTCCCGCAATGCCTCCCCTGTTTGCCTTGAAATTTGCTGAAACCGCAGGGGTCTTTAGGCTGCCTTCAACTTTTGCCCCCATATCCAGCAAGCCCTCATATTTTTTGTCAGAAAATACTTTTAAAAAATCAAGCGGCATAGATTTTGCAAATAGCTTAAAATTCATTTTTCCGTTTGTCGATATTTCGCCAAACGCTTCGGCCTTTCCATCCGATTTTTTAAGAATTAATGATTTTACCAACAACGCCTCGTTTAAATAACTGCTCTTTAAGGAAAGAGAATCAAAATTATATTTTCCATAAGAGCCTTTTTTGACTTCTGCCTCAATGCTCAAAGATGGATTTGCGATTTTTCCATAAATTGCCGCTTTGCCGGAAAATTCTCCCTTTATTTTTTCCATCTCTTGGGTTATTTTTTCTTTCTTGCCCGCTTCGGCGGAAATTTCTTCATAATACTTTAAATAATATTGCTTGGCGTTTTCATCATAAAGCAAATTGTTGAATGCCGGCGGCAAAAGCTTGGTCCCATCAATATCTATTTTTATTTTTCCCTCTATTGCCGGCTTAAAATACTTTGACACTTCAGAATAACCGGCTAATAATAAATCCGTAAAACTTGAGACTTCCGCTTTTTCGACATTTAAATCTAACGCTGCAACGGATTCTTCAAAATCCTGGTCAAGTTTTATTCCGCCTTTAAGTTTAATAATATTTTTTCCGCTTAAGATTGTTAAAGGCCTTGAAAAGTATGCCCTCTGGTTTTTTGATTCTATCTCCCCTTCCGCGTAATCCAGAAAAATATTATTAAACCTGAAATCCCTAAAAGAAATACTGGCTTTGCCGATCGGAGAAAATATCTGCCCGCTGCCTTTTAGCGCGATTTTCCCGAAACCCGCGATTATGCCGTATTTTTTTAGCGCCGGGGCAAAATCTTCAAGGTAAATATTTCCTTTAAATTCCGCATCAAGCATGGCTTTATTCGTAAGATATCGCCCTTCAAGATTGGAGTTAACTGTTTTAATTTTAAAGCTTTTTACGTTGAAACGATTGTTTTCAACAAACACTTCCGCCGATGCGCTTTTTAAATATATGCCGTTAAAATTGCCGTCGCGCAAGCCAAACTTGCCGTTAACGGTTAAGGCATTAATCCTGCCGCCTACATTAATATCCATATCAGCAATCCCATAAAAGGGCTTGAATTCAGCCGGCAGAAATATCCCTAATACAGACAAATCTTCAAGTTTAACAGCTCTTCCTGAACAATTAATATTGGTTTCTTCTCCGACTTTTCCTGATACGCTTATGGTTGAATCGTTTCGCAAAAATTTTGCGTTTTTGATTTCCATTAATCCCCCGGCCAAATCAACTCCGCCATATGCCCTGTCAATATTCTGCTCGCCAAATATCGCCTCAGATATTTCAACCAGCCCTTTAGCGTTCAGCCGTTTTAAAGGAGTTTCAATAAAATCTTCATCAACTTTAAAGGATATGTTGCCCTGAAATTTATCTATTTTCGCCTGCATCTTTCCAAGTTCATTTTCGCCTTTAAGTTTTACCCCTCTCGCGTTAGCATAAAGATTAAAGTTTAAATCCGAGCTTACTTCTCCAGACCCCGCGAATTCAGCTTGCGGGGAAAATAGTTTTACTGTTTCAATTTTTGTTGTCCCATCATCAAAGGTGATTTTTGCTTCCCCGTTTTCAACTTCTTGGCCCAAGATCGAAGCATTTAAAAATCTTCCGTTTAAATTGCCGGCAAATTGTTTAGCGTTCCCGAAAATTTTCGCTTGTCCCGAAAATTTTCCAGCGGCAATTGGAGCCTCGCTTAATACCCTTGCAAGGTCAATCCCCTGCAAGCTGGCTGAAATATTAAAAATCGGGGCATTATTAGCCAAGTCCACATTGCCGGAAAGTAAAACTTTTCCGCCGTAAGCATTTAAATCTTTTGACTCAAAAACAAGCTTCCCCCTGCCATAATTAAAACTAACCCTGCCGGAAATATTTTGTTGAAACAATTGCGCGTTTTTTATGTCTGCCGCTGCATTGAATTTGATGTCGTCGTAAGGTCCGGATATATTTATGCCTAGTTTTCCAATCCCCTTAATGTCTGCTGTTTTTAATTCCGGCAGAAAGCTTTTTGCTTCCTCAAGTTTAATATTTTCGAGATTGAGCTTTAAATCCAGCCCATTAAACACTTTGCCGGATGCTGAAATTGCCATATCATCAACTATGCCTGAAGCTTGGATGTTGATGTTTTCATTTGTAATGTCGGCAATAATATTCGCCCAGCCCTTTTTAGGGTTTAAATTTGGGACAAAATAAGAAAGTATCGGGGCGGATAAAACTTCTTTCCCTGATACTTTTAAATTATATTTTCCGCTGGCAGAATTTACTGTGCCGCTAAAAAACATTTTCCTGCCGTCTTGGGCGGCTTCAATATCAATTTTAATGTTTGGCACGGGACTCAGGTCAACTTTGCCGTTTACTTTTTGCAAGCCAAAGATTACCGGTTCCTTTTTTAAGTTGTACGGCAATCCCGCTTCATCAATATAAGTTATCATGCAGCTAATTAGTTTTAATTTGGCTTTAAATGGAACCCCTGACTCTCCGGGCTTTGGCGGTTTCAAAAAGTGAAGAACATTTAGGTCCTGTTTGCGGTTTTTTATAATTTTAACCCGGCCTTTTATAATATCTATTCTTGTTATCGAGGGGACAATGTCCCCCTTATTCATAAGATATTTGACGGGATTGTAATTAATGGTTATTTTTTCGGCAAAAATATCTTTCCCGATTTTACAGTCGAGAAGGTCGATTTTCCCAACTATCCTGCCGCCCGCCCTTGCGATTTCAACCTTCTGGGAAAATATATCGCTAAAACTATTTATTGCTTGTTGTTTTATATTTTCATAAATCGGATCCGCAATTCCGCAAAACGCGGAATTTGACAGGATTAGAAGAAATAGCAATATTGCAATTTTTTTCATTTAATAAGTAAAATTATAGTATTTTTGCTCTAGGGTGCGCAAGGTCATATACTGATTTAAGCTTTTCTTTTGTAATATGCGTATAAACCTGGGTAGTAGACAGGGAAGCATGCCCCAATAATTCCTGAACCGTCCTTAAATCTGCGCCATTTGATAAAAGATCGGTGGCAAAGGTATGGCGCAGGGTATGCGGGGTTATTGGCTTGGAAATTCCCGCTTTTTTCGAGTATTCTTTTATCATTCTTTCAACGCTTCGCGCCGTCAGCCGCCCGCCCCTTTTATTTACAAAAATCGCTTTTGTCCCAATTTTCCCTCTTTTAAGTAAATATTCTTTGCCGGCGGAAATCGCAAACTTGCCGATAAGCACAATCCGCTCTTTGCTTCCCTTGCCAAAAACCCTTACCTCCCCGCCTTCAAAGTCAATATCAGGGATATTAAGCTTTACGGCTTCAGAAACCCTTATGCCGCTGCCGTATAAAAGCTCAAGCATGGCTTTGTCCCTTAATCCAAGTACAGTATTTTTGTTCGCGGCTTCAAGCAGTTTTTCGGTTTCTTCTTTATATAAAAAGTTTGGCAGGCGCTTTTGGAGCTTTGGGGTAGAAACCAAATTAAAAGGGTTGCCTTTTAACTGCCCTTCCCTGATCAGCCACTTGTAAAACGAACGCACCGCGGAAATCTTGCGGGCTAACGACCTTCTATGGAAATTTCTTGTTTCAAGATAATATAAAAATTCGCGCGCGGCTATCCTGTCAACAGCTTCAATTTGGATATTTTTGCTTTTGAGATACTCTAAAAATTGTTCGAGGTCTATTTTATAATTGATAATCGTATAGTTTGAAAAATTTCTTTCAGATTTTAATGAGCTGATATATTTTTCAAAGTCCATACTGCCTGCGCTTATCCTGCGTCAAGGGCGAATAACGTTCTCCTTCTTTTATCCAGGCGTCTTTTTTTTCAACAGGCCTCGTATCAATATGGATAAATTCTTCCTGGGGATAAAAGCCAATCCCGTTTATTCCCGGAATTGTTTCTGTAAATTTAAATGCCTCGGAAATCGGGATACCTTCAACGCTAAAATGGACTGCTTTTCCTTTTACGTGTAAGCTTAATTTTTCTTTTTTCTGCTTTTCATTAAATGCTTCGCACCAAAAAGCAGATTTGATTTTTACCGGCTTTTGGAAATGCTCAACAACTGCCTCTAAAATGCCAACCAGCCCTAAATGGATTTTAAATCCTTCTCCGCGGCATTCCGGGCAAGCGCATTTAAAGTCTTTGTGGTTAAAATGTTCTGAAAGGTCTCCCATTAACGGCTATTATAACACTTGGTCTTGACATATCAAACAAAATGAAATATTATTTAATTAACTTGTCCGCTCATTTTGAGGGAGGTTATTAATATGAAGAAGTCTGTCCATTTGTTTACGTCTGAGTCTGTTACCGAGGGTCACCCCGATAAAGTCTGTGATCAAATCTCCGATGCCATCCTCGACTCTATCCTTGCCAAAGACCCCGTAGGGCGTGTAGCCGTTGAAACTTTGGTAACCAACGGAATTTGTATGGTTGCCGGAGAGGTTACCACCGGCTGTTATGTTGATATCCCGGTTGTTGTTCGCGGAGTCATCAAGGAAATCGGATATACCCGTGCAAAGTATGGGTTTGATTATGAGACCGTTGGAGTTTTGGTTTCAATTAAAGAACAAAGCAAAGATATCGCCCGCGGTGTTGACAAGGCATTAGAAATTAAAGGCGGCGAAGTTGTAAAAGAAGATTTAGAGGGCTTGGGCGCAGGGGACCAGGGGTTAATGTTCGGGTTTGCCTGCGATGAGACCCCGGAATTAATGCCTTTGCCGATAACATTGGCGCATCAACTTGCAAAAAAACTAGCCGGGGTAAGAAAAACCGGCGAACTCTCTTA
>WPAF01000046.1 GCA_009772965.1 Candidatus Saganbacteria bacterium | reverse complement strand
TAAGTCAGATAAGTTTGATGCTTATGTTGGTTTATCGCGCAAAAAAACTAACGCTAATCTCAGCCCCTGCTCATCCCCTTTATTTCGCAACAGTCCCAAGAAACATCGAAGGCCTCCCTCTAAGCCTTGAAGAATTATATAAATCGGGGGGGGGGGGGGGGATTCTTTAAAATCCTTTCAATCCTAAATTTGTCATACTATCGGCTATTTTAAGAGGATCAGAAATAGCCCCTATTCTAACTTTCTCCTACTTTTCTAGATAGGATAGAACACCCCTTAGAGATAGCAATTTCATTAAAGATATGTCCAGTAAAATTATCCCAAAGAGAAGAGACCCTTCTTATAGGATCAGAAGTTGTAAATTTTAACGCTCTTATAGATGCATTAAAAGATGCAAGATCTATTGCTCTTATTCCCATTTTATTTGCTCCTTTTGAACATAGGCTCGGCTGCTTGTCCGCCCTTGGCAGGATTGCCCCAGTATATGTCTCTCTATAACCATTTTCAGGTGTTTCTGGCGAAAATTTCACACAAAACCAAAACAATCCTGATTGATTTCATCATACCTGCAGTTTATAATACCTCAAAGCCGCGGCTTCGTGAGCCAGCCCGAAGTTCTTTTTTTATCAAATTTCACTAATTACATCAAAGCCCTTAAAGCTGCCAGTAATAGCCAATGCAATTATTTTTCCTTTGCAAATTCCTTTTTCCTTTATCTGTAACGCGGTTTCGTTCAAGGTTGCGCCAGAACCAACCGCATCGTCTATAAGCAGAATGTTTTGATATTGTCCGCTATCGTCGACAACAATAGTCTTCTTTGCATTCTCTATTCTGTCGTTTAGTTTATTGAGCGTTTTTTGCGGCACAATTATCGGCGTTTTAACCTTGACGATAGAAATCGTTTTCGGCTTTAGCCTTATCTGTTTTTGCAGTTCTTTCATGAACTGGACTTCCCTTTTAACTGTTGGGGGTATAAAGCCCACGGCATCAATATCATATTTTTTTACAATATGTTCAATTTGAGGTTTTATTGCTTTAATTAAAGCGCTTATTTGCGCACGGTTTTGGCTCTGTTTAGCATACAATAAATATTGTCCGAGCTTGGTCTTGCCAAAACGTTCAATAGCATAAAAATCGAGGTACAACAGCTTGTCCAAATAAACCTTTTCAAAAGTGCTTCTCATCTTTCCCATACCATCTATCAATCCGTCAATTTTGTGGGCAGCATATTTTCTAATTGTTTTTTCGTATTCCAACGCGGTTTTACGAACATCCAGCTTAAATTTATTGCACCAATAGACAAAGCCTTCAAATCCGTCTTTGGCTTCTCCTAAGGGTGTAATTACCAGGAAATGTTCATTTATAACTTTTTTCAGGTCTAAAGCTATTTCAATCTTTTCTCTTGAGGCAAGAACTTCGGATATATGATAGTAAACCTTTGGGGGGGTTCCTGATTTTGAAAGCTTTTTTTTATCAACCAACCGGCGAAGCTGTTTAAATACCGCCTGGGGGCTTATGGAAAGATAGTCAACAAGTTCCTTGGCGGTTACCTGTCCTCTTCCACCGACATATTCAATTATTCTTTTTGACGTATCTGTTTTCATTGTTTACCAGTATATATGGTTGACTGTTTAGTGTCAACTATCAACCATCACAGATGTCCCGGATCGCTCTATCAGCCATTGATTTCATCAAACCCGCAGTTTATAATACCTTTTAACTTAGGATGTGGAAAATGGAAAACAGTGAAATAGCAAAAATACTTTGGGAGGTTTCTGAGCTTTTAGAATTTAAAAGTGAGAACCCCTTTAAAATCCGCGCTTACCAAAAAGCCGCAAGAAACATCGAAGGCCTCCCTTTAAGCCTTGAAGAATCATATAAATCGGGAGGGATTAAAGCTTTAAAAGAAATTCCGGGAATCGGGGAAGCAATAGCCGAACATATTGAAGAAATAATAAAAACCGGGGACTTTAAAAAACGCAAAGAACTTTTAAAAGAATTTCCGAAAAGTTTTCTTGAAATGATTGAGGTGCAGGGCATCGGGCCAAAAACAGCCATGCTCTTGCTTAAAAAGCGCGGGATTGATTCTATTGAAAAACTTGAAAAAGCAATCAAATCAGGGGCATTAAAAGGATTGGTGGGATTTGGCGAAAAAAAAGAGCAGAATATTTTACAAGGCATAACTCATAAGAAAAAAACAATCGGCAGGCATTTGCTTTCGGAAGCCCATGAATATGCGGATTTAATAATCAATCAAATGGGAAAAATAAAAGAAATTGACCAGCTTTTGGCGGCAGGGTCATTAAGGCGCCAGCAGGAAACAATCGGCGATATTGACATCTTGGCAACCTCAAAAAACCCGGAAGCTGTTATGCATGCCTTTGTCAAACTACCCCAAGTAAAGCGCATCCTTGCGCAAGGACCGACAAAATCATCAGTTATTTTAAAAAATGAAATGCAGGCGGATATAAGAGTTGTTGATCCTAAATGTTTTGGCGCCGCGGCCCATTACTTTACCGGCAACAAACTTCATAATATTAAAATCAGGGAAATGGCAGTCAAATTGGGATTAAAAATATCTGAATACGGGGTTTTTAAAAATGATAAGCAAATTGCGGGAAAAACCGAGGAAGAAGTTTTTGAATCCGTCGGCCTTTCGTATATTCCACCGGAGTTGAGGGAAGGATCAGATGAATTTGAAGCGGCAAAAAAAGGAAATCTTCCACAATTAATAAATTATCCTGATATCCGCGGCGACCTGCACATACACAGCACTTATTCTGACGGGGCAAATACAATCTCAGAAATCGCGGAATTCGCGATAAAAATGGAATATGAATACATCGCGATAACAGACCATACCCAATCAACCCGCGTGGCTCGCGGACAAACTGCAAGAGAAATAATAAAAGAACTGGAACATATCGACGAATTAAATTCATCTTACAAAAACTTTAAGATTTTAAAGGGTGCGGAAGTTGATATCCTTCCAGATGGAACATTGGATTATAAAGATGAACTCTTAAAAGAATTGGACGTTGTTGTTGCCGCAGTCCATTCAAGGTTTAAAATGAAAAAAGACGACATGACAAAAAGGATTTGTACCGCGATGAAAAACAAATACGTCAATATCATCTCTCATCCCACCGGCCGCATAATCAGAAGGCGCCCTCCATATGAACTTGATATGGAAGAGATATTAAAAACTGCAAGCGATACCGGAACATACCTGGAATTAAATTCCCAGCCGGATCGGCTGGATCTGTCTGACGTTAACTGCCGCAGGGCAAAGGAGATGGGCATTTTAATCGCGATCAATACTGATGCGCACACAAAAGAAACCTTATATTTCATGCAGTTTGGGGTCTCTACCGCCCGCCGCGGCTGGCTTGAAGCAAAAAACGTAATTAACACTAATCCCATTGCAAAGCTTATGAAATTATTATACGCTAAACGCTGACATGGCATTAATTATTTTTACAGACGGCGCCGCCAGAGGAAATCCTGGACCAGCTGGAATCGGAGTGGTAATTTTTAAAAATAGCAAAATAATCTCTGAGATTTCAGATTACATCGGAAAAACCACAAACAATGTTGCCGAATATATCGCGCTGACAAGAGGGCTTGAAGAAGCGCTGCTGCTTGGCGAAAAAGAAGTGGAGGTTAACGCGGATTCAGAATTGGTTGTTAAGCAAATTAAAGGCGAATACAAAGTTAAAAATGAAGGATTAGCTCCCCTGCATTATAATGCCCAAGCATTAATAAAAAAATTTAAGCGCTTTAACATTAAATATATTCCCCGCGAAAAAAACGAGTTGGCGGACAGGCTTGCAAACAAAGGAATAGATGAGGTAATATATAAGCAGGGGCAGGCCAGTTGATCACCCCGAGCGAGGCCGAAAGGCCGAGTCGAGGGGAGGAAAGTCCGGGCTCCATAGAGCAGCGTGGCCGCTAACAGCGGCTGGGGGGTAACCTTAAGGAAAGTGGCACAGAAAAGACACGGCCGAACTTCCCGCCTAAAGCGAGAGGTGGCAATGGTGAAAACGGGAGGTAAGAGCTCCCGCAGGACTGACCGATAACGGTCGCTGAGTTAAACCCCACGCGGAGCAAGACCAAATAGGGAAAGATGCAGCTCGCATCGCTAGTATCCCGAGTAGGTCGCATATGCCTTTTGGCATTTAGCCATCCAGCAATGTGTGGCACAGACAGATGATCATTAATACAGAACCCGGCTTATAGGTCTGCCCCCAGACCAACTTTTATGCTATAATTATTCTAATCGCGAGGTGATAGTCAATGGTCTTTTTTGAAAAAGGCAGAAGAATTTACAAAAGGCTAAAATCAAAGATAGAAAAGAAATACAAAGGAATGATACTTGCGATTGAGCCCGATTCCGGCGGCTATGTAATTGGCGGAGATGAACTTGATGCCGCTTTAAAAGCTCAACATAAATTCCCCGGGAAAATTTTCGATTTCTTTCGCATTGGATATACTGCCGTACATAAATTCAGACGCAGAAAATGAAAGGTTATATCAATTCTAATTTCGAGCCTGTAATCAAGATCGGGATAATTAACGACGGTAAATTGTTTAAATTTGACGCGATTATTGATACAGGATTTAATGGATTTATAAGCATTCCCCATAAAATTATCGAAAATACTTCCTGGCAATTTATTGGTTATGAGGCCTATGAATTGGCCAGCGGAGAAATAATCAAAGATAAGGTCTATCTTGGCGATATTATTTTGGCAGGAAAAAGAAAATACACTTATATTCTCTCAAATAAAACAGACGATATCCTGGCTGGAACAAAACTATTCGCAGACAAGGTTTTGTCTATCAACTTCAAAACCAAAAAACTGGAAATTATCGAGGCTTAAACCAGGCTTATAGGTCTGCCCCCAGACCAACTTTTGAGTTAGTTATTGTTATTGAAGACATATCTAATAATAGTTAATATTTTAATAATTGACAAGCTTTATCAATTTTTATTCCTCAAAAGATAACAAAATATCTAACTCTTCCTCGCTTAACGCTTTAAAGACCGCAAGAGGATGACCACCAGCAGCAATAACTGAATCTTTGACCACAACAGTGTTAGTAATCGGGAAAATCCTTATAGCTGTCAACTAAATTGCGCATTATTAGTAATTTATTTCGATCATACCATTGGTTATTTTCCATTAAATATAATGTCCTAATTGAAGACATAAACCAAACAGGAAATTTTCGTTTTCCTAATCTGCAAACACTGTAAATATGCCTAAAAGCTGCCGCAAGCAAATGCATAGCTTTTCGTTCATTGGGCGCTTTATCAAATTTATCCAAGGCTTCTTTTATGGCATAGCAAAGCAAATTAACAATCTTGCTTGAATATAATTCAGGGGCACGACCTAATAATACAGGCTTTGAAAAAATAAAGCGCACATAATCTTCTTCACTTATACTATTTATATCAATATCTTCATATTGTTGATATAAAGAAGCACTTCCTATTAAATTAATAAAAACAACTTCCACCTCATTATGCTTCCTCTTAATATGGCCTAAAATCTGGGGAACCAAGGACATCCGGAAGGTGTTATATCTAATTTTAATTATATCTGCCAAATGGTGAGATGCCAGTGAAGTTACTTTATAATGAGAATTATCAAAATAATGAGAATTATCAAAGAGTGTATCACTCTTAAAAATGCCAACAATTGGTTTTGTCAAGATTTTAAAACTGATTTTTACAGCCTCGGCCAAGCATTTCCCGATCATATTATTGATTGCACTTCCTGATTAATAGGCATTTGAACACAAGCTATGACCAAATGTTGCGGTTTTTTCGTCCTGACTTCTCATCATTTCCATCGGTTATTTATCGTCATATTTTGGTCGGAATTTCAAATCATAGCTAATGCTTTTCCTGGATTACAGCTTTTTACAGCCTTATCGATTTGCTTTACAATCATAGAAAATCCTCTAAAGATTATGCATTCAGGTTATTTTAATAGACTAGAGGAATTTTTGTATAACAACAAATCCAGCTTGCCCCGAGCGAGGAGTGGAAGCGACGAGTCGAGGGGCTCATAGGCCTGCCCCAACCTTAAAACACCTCAAAAGTTATATTGGGAAGCAATGGTCCCCAACCTTTTGAAATTTCATTGGCGTCATCGCCTGCTTCTCCAGTGATAAAGCCGGGGCTAAAATAGCCATCACTGTCAACATCATTAAATGCCCAGGTATTTTTTACATTAATCAATATTCTAAGTTTTGAAATTGAAGAAAGTTCAATATTTTCGATAGGTATTACTTCACACTACTGTCCCAGTGATATCCCCTGTAATTCAAGCTGTTCCCACGATTGGGTGTTCTCCTCAACATAGCGATCCTCCGCAAACGCCTGTAAAATGGGC
>WPAF01000045.1 GCA_009772965.1 Candidatus Saganbacteria bacterium | reverse complement strand
TTAAGTCAGATAAGTTTGATGCTTATGTTGGTTTATCGCGCAAAAAAACTAACGCTAATCTCAGCCCCTGCTCATCCCCTTTATTTCGCAACAGTCCCTTCTGTCAAACGGCAAAGATTTTATTTATAATTTTGAGCTTTTACCTTCTTCGAATTTTAAATCTTGTTCTTCCTCACTAACCCTCATTGCTCCTGTAAAAGATAGGAATGTAGCTTTTGAGCTCGATTATTTAAGCTTTGACCATCCCCTATTAATGGGGAATTATTATTCTGTTGCCTATCGGGTTTTGTGGGGGCTTGAAAAATGGGGCATGATTGAACCAGTCGCCTTGTTTGGGTGGCGGATTATAAATTCTTCAGAAACAGATTTTGTCGCACCCCTTGATTTTGGGATTATTGCTGAGATTAATTTAACTAAAAATTTTTCTGTTCAAATCCCCGCCATGATTTCTTTATTTTCAAAAAGTAATATGTTTGACTTTTCAATCAACCTTGAGAATAAAGGGTACACTATTTATAATTGGGTTTTTGGCATGCGCAAGCTGGCCCCATTAAACAACAGCTCATTTCTTGAAAGGACTCTATTTCTGCTTGGTTTGAAGAGTCAATTATGATATTTGTAAATTTGACCTTTATTATAAATTCGAAACAAATCTGCAACAATAGATAAGGAACTCCTGAAAAATGAAACTTTTGATGGTTTGGAATTGGTCCAGGAAACGGGAACTTCTTTAATTTTATAACCTAATTGCCTTGCAATAAGCAGAATCTCAAGATCAAAACAGAAGCCATTAATGCTGGCCCTTTTAAAAATGGCCATCGCGGCATCTCTTTTAAACAGCTTAAAGCCGCACTGGGTATCTTGAATGCCTTTCATAAAAAAAGCCTGCACTACTTTATTAAACAGCTTGCCTGTATATTCCCGCATCCAAAATTGGTGATCAACAATTTTTGATTCCGGCAAGGCACGCGATCCGATAATTATATCAAAGCCTTCAAGATAACTGAAAAATTTTCCTATTTCTGAAATTTCTGTTGAATTGTCGGCATCCATAAAAAGGACAGTGCCGCCTTTTGCCGCAAGAATTCCTTTTTTTACACCGGCTCCTTTGCCTTGATTTTTTATATTCTTTAATAATTTTATTTTTGGGTTTTGTGCAGAGATTTCACTTACTATTTGGTTAGTTTTATCCACACTTCCATCGGAAACAACAATAATTTCATAAGCAAAGCAATGATCTTCTAAATAATGTATTGTTTTATTTAACGTATTAGGCAACCTTGCTTCTTCGTTGTATGCCGGGATTACAATTGAAAGCAATTTCAATTATTGTATCAATAACCAGACGGAGGCTGTTGCCCTGATGCATAAGACATCCAGCTGGGAGGAACAAACCCAGACTGGTAGCTGACACCTGAAGGCATAATAAATCCGCTCTGAAATGAAACATTGCTGGGCATAACAAACCCTGATTGATAACTAACGCCTGAAGGCATTACAAATCCTGTCTGATAGCTAACGCCTGTCGGCATTACAAATCCTGTCTGATAGCTAATGCCTGTCGGCATTACAAATCCTGTCTGATAGCTAACGCCTGTCGGCATCACAAATCCTGTCTGATAGCTAACGCCTGTCGGCATCACAAATCCTGTCTGGAAGCCAATATTTGTCGGCATGATAAATCCGCTTTGAAATGAAATATTGCTGGGCATTACAAATCCTGTTTTAAAATCAACATAAGTGGGAATTATAAAACCTGATTGAAACCCCGCGCTGGGCGGCAACACGGCGCCGCTAGGAATACCGCAACCACCTTCAAAGAATGCTCCAGTGGGCAGTTCATTTTTATATCCCGTAGGAATTGTAAATCCAGAACCAAAGGAAACCCCTGATGGCAAAATCATCCCAGTGGGCGGAGCAATAAATCCTGATCCAAAATAAGCGCCGGTAGGAATTTTATTGTAAATATCTGGTGGGATAAAGTCGGCTCCCATTGGGGAATAACCAAACTTTGCCCCTGAAGGCAAGTAATTACCCGGAGGTAAGATAAAGCTTGGGTATCCGGTAGGAACCTGCATTGCAGGAGGATACGTTGCCCCGGTTACCAGGGTTGTCGCATAAGTATAAAAATTACTTATGTTGACATTCCAACCAGCCGGAGGTGAAAATTCTGCCGCGACTTCCGGAGTTAATTTTTCAAAATGTAACTTTTCTAATTCGGCTAGCGACTTTCCACTGGCATTATTTATCACCAATGAGGGAATATTGCCAGCCCCAATTGTCCCAATTGCGCCATAAACTTGGCTGTAGATAGCTGCCATTTGCTTTCTAAGTTCTTCTTTCTTATCCAACGGCAATGTGGTTGCCTTAGAAAATAAATCTCCCGCTTTTTTTGAGAGCTCTTCAAGCACTTTAGCGGAAGCTAATGCAGTTCCGGCATTCACGCTGACAGCTGCATTGGTTGCAGTTAATGATTCTAAAAGCACAACATTATCGCCAGAAGTTTTTGTGGCAATAATTAGAATTTCGCCGGCTGGAAGAACAGCGTTTGAAACATCGATAGAAAATGTTCCATCAGAATTAGCCGTTGCGGTTGTTGTCCCAGTTATTTGTGTGCGGGTAACTGGATCACAAGCTATTACTGATGCGCCGGCCAGCGGCGTATCTGATACTCCATCATCTGCAACTGCACTTGCTTTTACATTAGCAGAAAGCACGCTTAAGCCTGAAACAGATGAAGAAGGGACTAAAACTGTGCCAGAAATCACGCTTGTCGATACTACAGAACCTGAACCTCCCGTAGAAAGTTTTTGTCCGCAACCATGAGCTAAAAATAACCCAGCAAATAACAATATAAGAAGGGCTAAAATAATATACATAAGATACACAAGATTTCTTTTGGACAATAAATTTTTAATTTGCATTTTTATCTCCTTGGGCTGTTTTTTTTAAACCCAACCTGAATTTTACCCTTTGAATTAATTTTGTCAAGATGTTTTCACGCAATCCAGTAGTTCAGTGCATGGGAAATTAAAAAAATTGTTTGGAGTACAACCATTGGGATAAGTACAAAGTAATGTTTTTCTTTCATTAATAAGGACATCACTATGAAAATAGGAAAAACCTCCAGCAAGTAGCGAGTGTAGGACATAAAATTGCCGGCTAACGCAGGGACAAGACCAATTGCAAGCATATAACAGAAAAGCGTTTTATCAATTTTCTTATAAGAAAAAAACAGCAAGATAAGAAAAAAAAGAAAAAAGAAACGGTCTATTATACTGTTAGTATATCCGTGCAGGCCAAAAGTAATATTAGTAAAATTATTCATAAACCATTGAATAGAATTTAGGAGTTGTAATACTGAGTAGCCGCTGACAAAATAATTTTGCGCACTAAAACCGGAAAAGAGTGCTCCGGTTAAAAACTGCATAAAAAGAAGGTAAGAGGCAAAGCCAGCCGCAAATCCCAGAGGCAAAAACCATTTCCTAAAATCTTTAACCACCATAAAAATAAGCAAAGGAACAATAGCCAGCACTCCCTGAAGGCGGGAAAGCGGCAAAAGGAAGGCACAAATAAAGGCAGGCATTGTCCGATGGTTATAAAGAAAATAAAAAAAGAGGATTGCCAGCATTAAAAAGAGCGAATCAGCGTAAACCAAATCCATATAGAAGCTAGTGGGAAAAGCCAGAAAAAATAAACCAGCCCTGAAAGCGTTTTCAGCGCCAAATAATTGTTTAACAAATAAATAAAAATAAATAACTGCAACCAAAGAAAATATATTCGCAAGCGCCAATCCAGCAATTAATGACTTTCCAAAAAAGATTGGAGAAATAAATTTTATTAAAAGCGGGAAAAGAGGGAAAAAAGCATTGCTCATTTGATTTGGGGAATAACCTTTTTCCGCCAAAAAAAGATACTGTTGGGCATCCCAGGTTTTAAAGGCGGACATTAAATTGATAGGTTCATTTGCTGGATAAAGAAAATTCAGGTTGTGCATTGCCATGTTAAAGGGAAGAAAATTAAATGCTAAATAAATGGCAGCAAAAATACAAATTTTTGACAGCAAAGAAAGCCCAATCAATTTTTTCAAGTTAGAGTCAATCATATTTTTTTGGTACTTTTTTTAGCAAGAAAAATCTCAAATAAAAGCCAACCTATACCGATAAAAGTCAGGAGTATTCCAAGTTTATCAATTAATGTGGATTGGTATTCAATTGTTATTTCACCCTTGCCGTAAATAAGCATAAATGAAGGGGCTACCTGATAAATTTTTAACGATTTGCCTCCGGCCCTAGCTTGCCAGCGGGGGAAATATGATATTTTAATTAAAATCGGGACATCTTGTTCTGCCTCGACTTTTAATTTTAAACGCGGCGGAAAATTTCCTTCTTCTGATATAGTCAGCTTATCATTTATCGAAGATGATACTCGGGGCAAATCAGCAGCCCTAACTAAAATCCTAGGATCAGGAGATTCAAACCAAGAGTAAGTAGCTGCTTTCCAGTTATTGACAGTAAAATATGGGACGTAGGAAAGAAGCTCGGCAATTTTTTCGCTTCCAATTTTATACAGCAAAAAAGGCGGACGGTCGTTTAAAACTTTAACTTTTTTTATTTGCATTAAATTCTTGATAGGCAATTCGCTTAAGATATAATTAACCTGAAATAATTTAAAAAGCTTGCTGACAATTAACCTTTGCCGGTTAACTTCTTCTTTCTTTTGAAAAGCTGTTCCGCTTGAAAGCAAGTTTACCATTTTCATTTGAAGCCAGTTTATATATCCCGAATTGGCTGAAGATTCCGCAAAAAGTCCGCTTAGGAAATAATTGCTGGTTGATTGCGCCAGCCGATGGGATAATGCGCGAGGGGCAATTGGATTATTTTGCTCCAGCAATATTATCCTGCCTTCCAACTTGCCAAGCTCAACCTTACTTGGGGAAGAGAATGGATAATCCTTATATGTAAAAAGGCGGTTATAATTAATCTCCATGCGAGGATTATTAACAATCATAATGTGTAATTGCCAGCCCAAAAGTAAAACAAACAGTATTGCAAGCCCGCGCTTTATAAGTTTGTCTTGAATGTTATTAAATATCATCTTTACCGGCAGCATCATAGCTAACAGCATAAAGAAAATAAGGAAACGATAAGCATGCATAGGAAAACCAATCTGCCCAAAATCCAAAAAAAGCACAACTGCAAAAACCGCCAGCAAGGTAAAAAAGGTGCGGTCAAACCTTTCATCTTTATCTAAAACGCCGGCGAAAACCCCCAATAATATCATCAAGAAAAAGGGAATGGTCAGGAAAAAACCCATAGAAAGAATTGTGCCGGAATTTTCGGTTTGGCTGGAATATGCTGCCAACGGCAAAAGGAAAAAACTACAAAGCAGAAAAATTATCGCGGCATGTTTGATGGAAAAAAGAAATACTTTCTTGCTAAAAGAATTTAGAACCAATATGAGTGCTGTAATAGCCGCGGCAATTGCGACCACAAAATGGGAAAGCACAATTGTTGCCGCCAATAAGGTTAATATTAACCAACTCATTTGAGAAATTTTTTGCCCTTTATGCAAATTATCAATTTCTTCCTTTAACTTACCAAAATAAAAAAGATAAAGGGGTAAACCTAAAGCATTTGTGTTGAGCCCAACCCCAAAAAGAGAAAAAAGCGTGCCTCCGCAGGCAAGATGAAGTCCGGCTACCGGCAGCATTACAAGCAAGACAATAACAGCAGATTCGTTTGGATTAAATTTTAATTTGCGCGCCAGGTAATAGATTGAAAGCGGCAGGATTATTATGCAGAATGCCGAAACTACTTTAAAAGCTAAAGGAAGCCCCAGTGGGAAGCTTACTAATGCTGTCAGATAATGATAAAATGAGCCATAAAAAGTCCCCTGTGGATAACCGCAGAAAAAAAACGGATTCCACCCGGAAAACGCGGGAAAAAGATGGCTTCTTTGAAACCAAACCGCAAAATAATGACCCGCCGCATCCCAAAACTGGAACTGATCAAAACGAAAATACGGAATTAGAACAAACCAAATCAAATAAGCGTAAATCGTGCCAAAAATAATTCCAAACAGCATAATATTGTTTATGCATATTATCAGATAAGTTCAACAATTTCAATTTCTTAAAATAGTTTTACAATTCCGGCTATCCCAAATAAAATAAAAATAATCGCGGAGATCCATTTCATGACTTTTTCCGGCAGGTATTTTTTCAGGGCAACTCCCGCAACAATCCCAATAGCATCAGCTATTACCATGCCGGTTATTGTCCCCATTAATACGCCAAGCAGATTTTGATATTCTATCGCCAAGCTGATTGTAGCCAGCTGGGTTTTATCTCCCATCTCAGCAATAAAAAAAGCAATAGCAACTGTTGCTATAGGGCCAAACTTTGATTCCTTTTTTGCTTCATTTTCAAGGGAATCCCCGCGCAATGTCCATAAGCCAAATAATATAAATGATAAGGATGCGGCAAGGAAAATTATTTCTAACGGGATTATCTTGGTTAACAGGCCGCCAAGCACAACCGCAAACGCATGGCTTACAACTGTTGCCAAAAAAATGGCAAAAAGCACTTGAGAAGATTTGTATTTCGCGGCAAATGCGATTGCGAGAAGCTGGGTTTTGTCCCCCATTTCGGCCAACAGGATAAAAAGTGAAGAAGCAAGAAACGCAGTCATTTAAAAACGTAAGTATTCAGAGTTATTGAAGTGCGTTTGAGAGGATGATATTTTTCAGCGAGGAGATAAGTGGTTTTTGTTGAAGGCGAAGGCTTTGAAAGAT
>WPAF01000044.1 GCA_009772965.1 Candidatus Saganbacteria bacterium | reverse complement strand
TGCTTGGAGTAGAGGTCAATATGTGTAACTCGCTAGGGTTAGATTCTTAGATGTCTCAACGAATCACCCTAAAGTTAGGTTTTTAGATGGCTTGACAGGAAGTTTATAATTGCATTCCTGCTTGCCGGTTTACACGGTTCTTGATATAATTTTATAGTAGTAAGCGTGGTGGGACGAATAACTTCCAACCAAGACAAAATCCCACCCCCGCCAAATTTGATGATAAGGCAATGAGGTTTGCCAAAACCGTTCCAAATGCTGGAACTGATGACCTCTACTGATACATATCGGTAGAGGTTTTTTTTGGAGGAGGAAACATTATGCAGGCGGATATAATGCCTTTGGTCGCTGGCTCCTTGATCCTTTTATCAAGTATAATCTCCCTGGAGTTGGGATTGTCTGTGGCGATAATTGAAATTATCATGGGGACTATAGCAGGAAATCTGGGGATGAAACCAGAAGCATGGATGCTTTATTTGGCAAGTTTCGGCGGTATTATCCTGACTTTTCTTGCCGGAGCCGAAATAGATATTCAGATGATGAAAGAAAAATTCAAGGAAAGTTTCAAGCTTATTTCCTGATCGGATTTTTTTCTTTAACATTCGGCACGATCGCCAGCGTTTTCGGCTATAATTCCGGTTATATTGATCAAGTGCAATATTCAGTTTTGGTAGGCGTGGTTATTGCAAGCGCAGTAATTCCTACTTTCAAAAATGGCATATGCCGGTCGAGGATGAGGATATAATTTAAGCGTAATTGCGGCAGTAGGGCTGATGAGATTTTTGCCATTATCCCTGAAATTTCTCCTATTGCCTAATCGATAAAAAATTGAGAGAATAAACATTATGCCCGATATTTACCAGAGTCAAAATATTGAGCAGTCGTTGCAGCTTCATTTATCCCCAAGAATGCTGGCGATGCTTAAAGTGCTCCAAATGTCTTATGCCGATATGCTTTATGAGGTTGAAAAAACGGTAGAAGAAAATCCCGTTTTAGAAATCGAGCGGCCTGACACTTTGGCTGAATACATCAAATATCTTTCCTCAGATAAAACAGTAAAAAAACAAGTTGATTTTACGGAATATCCGGGGATGGGGAATATTAAAGATGTTTCGAGAAATCTCTATGGCCATCTCATCGACCAGCTAAAGCTTGAAGATGTTGATGAAAAAACATATTCAATTGCTGAAGCGTTGATCCAAGAAATTGATGATTCCGGCTACTTAAAAAACTATAATAAAACATCGGATGAACTTGCTGAAGCCTTTAAAGCAAGCAAAGACGAGATCGAAAACATTTTAAAAATTATCCAATCATTTGAGCCCGAAGGGGTTGGGGCAAGAGATTTAAAAGAGTGCTTAATGATACAAGTAAAAGAATACAGCTTTGATAATTTTGAGCTTGAAGAAGTATTAAACAAGGTTATCCAAAACCATCTTGAAGATATCGGGAGCAGAAATTACAAAAAAGCCGCGGATGCGCTTAATATAAGCGAAGAAGGAATTATTGAAGCGGCAAACTTTATTAAAAGCAACTTAAATCCAAACCCTGGGTCTTCGTTTGGCGGGGAAGTAAGGCATGTTGTCCCTTCTTTTATTGTAGAAGATGGGGAAATTGTGAATCTTGAAGAAAAATACGGACCAAAAATAAAAATATCAAAAGAATATGAAAAAATGATGAAAAGCAATAAAATTGACGCCGAAACCGAAAAATTCATAAAAAACAAATTTGCAAAGGCAAAAGAATTTATTGAAGGTCTTGAGAAAAGGGGAGAGACGATTGAAAAAATGGCGGAGGCCATCAATGGCGCCCAAAAAGAATTTTTTACTAAAGGAGCAATGTATTTAAACCCGCTTTTACAAAAGGATTTGGCAAGGATCCTGGGGGTTCATCCTTCAACCGTTTCAAGGGCGATTTGCGATAAATATATCCAAACCCCAAAAGGCCTGCTGCCAATGAAGTTTTTATGTCCGCGCGAATTATCCGGATATTCGGTCATGAAGATTAAAGCGATGCTTAAAGAATTAATTGAAAAAGAGGATAAAAAAAAGCCTTTAAGAGACGAAGAAATCAGAACCAATCTGGTTGAGAGGGGGATTAAAATAGAGCGGCGCACGGTAGCAAGCTACCGCCAAGGGCTGAATATCCCCACGTATAATAAAAGGCGGGCAGATGGCAGGTAAAAAAGCAATAATATTAATTGTAGATGATGAGGAGTCATTAAGGGATTCAATGCGCATCCTTTTATCCGCGGACTATGATCTGATTTTTGCCGCAAACGGGAATGAAGCTTTGCAAATATTAAAAAATAATTCGCCCCATTTGATATTTCTTGATATCAGGATGCCTGACATGAACGGGCTTGAAGTTCTTTCTAAAATTAAAGAAATGGATTTGGATATTGATGTGATTATGGTGACAGCCATGAATACAGTTTCTTACGCGGTTGAGGCGATGAGGCGGGGCGCTTATGATTATCTTACCAAACCGTTTGATATTGAAGCCATACAAGCGATAATTGAAAAAGCTTTGGAGAAAAGAAAGCTTGCCCAGGAAAACGTTTATTTAAAAGAAGAAATTGAAAAAAAATACCAGTTTGAAAAAATAGTCGGAAAATCATCCGCGATCTATGAAGTGTTTTCGCTGATAACTTCCATAGCTAAAAGCGAATCTACCGTCCTAATACAGGGAGAATCAGGAACCGGCAAAGAGCTTGCGGCAAGAGCTATCCATAATTTGAGCGGCCGCGGCAAAAAATTGTTTGTGGCGGTCAATTGCGCGGCAATTCCGGAAAATTTATTGGAATCCGAGCTTTTTGGGCATGAACGGGGATCATTTACAGGGGCATTTGAAAGGAAGATCGGAAAATTTGAGTTCGCCGACAGCGGGACGATATTTCTTGACGAAATTGGCAGCTTGCCATTGTCTATGCAGGGCAAATTGCTCAGGGTTTTGCAGGAAAAGGAAATTGAAAGAGTGGGAGGGCTCAAGCCGATAGCGGTTGATGTCAGGATTATTTCCGCCTCAAACAGGGATTTGCGCAAATTAATTGAGGAAGGCAAGTTTAGGATAGACCTTTTTTATAGGTTAAATGTTATCCCGATTAACATTCCTCCCCTTAGGGAAAGAAAAGAGGATGTCGCGCTTTTAGTCGATCATTTTATAAAAATTTACAGCAAGGAATTTTCAAAAGGAATAAAAGGCCTAACCCAGAAGGCCTTGAAAATATTTGAGAATTATTCATGGCCCGGAAATGTGCGGGAGCTGCAGAATTTAATTGAGAGGCTGATAGTTTTAGCCAAAGGCCCGATCATTGATGAGAATCACCTGCCGAAAGAAATTACCGATCCGGAAACCGAGCTCAACAGCCCTGGTTTTTCATATTTATCGTTTAAAGACGCGCAAATGAAATTTGAATCCTCCTTTATCAGGAAAGCCCTTTTAAAAACCGGCGGTTCAAAAAATAAAGCCGCGAAAATGCTGGGAATCCACCGCAACACGCTTTTAAACATAGAAAAAAAACTTGGTTTATAGTTCGTGCTTGTTTTTTAAGCTTTGTTAATATAAAATAACTTTAAATATATGTTTTTTAATATTGTTCTGACCCCTTTCATGATTCAATTTTTAAAGGCTTTTATTGCTATTTTTATTATTACCGACTCTATTGGCAATTTGCCGTTTTTTATTGGGCTTACTGAGGGGCTTACAACACAAGAGAGAAGAAAAATCTTCAACACTTCAATCCTAACCGGAATTATCCTTTTGGCGGTTTTTGTTTTTGCCGGGACAATGATATTCAAGCTTTTTAGTTTAACCATGAATGATATTAAAATCGCGGGCGGCATTTTGCTTTTGCTTATCGCGATTGAAATTATGATCCGCGGCAAAATAACCGTAGAACATAAAGAAGATATGGGCGTTGTTCCTCTCGGGTGTCCGCTTTTAGTCGGGCCGGGCGCAATTACCTCGGTATTGGTTATTTTAAAACTGTATAATTTTTGGGCGGTTTTGTTGGCGCTAATTGTTTGTTTTTTCGTGATTTGGCTGATACTGCATTTCGCGGAAGGCCTTTATACGATCATTGGGAAAAATGGGTCGCTGATTATTACTAAAATATCTGCGATAATTATTGCCTCAATTGCGGTTCAGTTTATCTGCCAGGGGCTGATTGCGGTTTTTGTTAAGTAGCCCAAACCTGGCCTGAGTACTCTTTTACCATCCTTTGCGTGCTAAAAAATCCGCTTTCTGATATGCAGTTAATCATCATTTCAACCCATTCAGAGTTTTCAGGCTTTTGTATGCCAACTAGTGTCTTGTAGTAAAGGTCGCCAAGTTCTTCAACGTTTTGGTAAAGTGTCAGGGAATCCTCATTAAGCTTTAAGTCTCCTTCATTCCCGATTGATCCGGCTTCTGGGACGTAGCCAAAAATCCTCCCGATATTTTTTGAGGCGGCTTCAACTACCCAGCCGTCTAAAGTGCTTAACTGCAAAACGCCATTTACCAGCGCTTTCATGCCGCTGGTGCCGGAGGCTTCAAAAGGCGGCAGGGGATTATTGAGCCAAATATCAACACTACTGGTCAATAGTTTTGCAAAATAGGTATCATAGTTTTCTAAAAAGCAAATGCGCAAAATCTTTCTTTCTCCGTTTAAAATTGTTATTTTTGAAAGCATTTCATCCATATGAAGGGAAGCCGGAATATCAGCGGGGTGGGCTTTGCCAGCGATAACAATCTGCAGGCCGCCAAGCTTTTTGGCAATGCTTATCAAGCGGTTTGGGTCATTAAGCAGCATAGTCGGGCGCTTATAAACGGCAATTCTCCTGGCCCAGCCGATAGTAAATGTTTTTTGGTTGAAATGCCAAAATTTTAAAAATTCAGCCAACTGTTTTTTGTTTTCAAGATGAGCCTGCCATAAACCAGACCTGAATTCCTGGTTATTTTTTAAACTGTTGACATTTTTTAAAAGTATCGGGTCTGCTTCCCAATCGCCAATTTGATTTTTGTGTTTATTAAATAATTCTTTGAATGGCTTTGAAATCCAGGTGTGGGTATGGATGCCGTTTGTGATGCTTTTTATCCGGTCTTTATATTTTGGAAACTGCAGCCGCATTATTTCGCCGTGTTTTTGGGCAACTCCATTTATATGGCTGGTGGTGTTTAAGCAAAATTGGGTAAAATTAATAAGGCTGCTGTTTTTTTCATCCCGGCCGTATGTTTTTACGATTTGCGAAATCTCGTTCCCTAAGGTTGCCTCAAGCTCCTGCACATCAAACCTATCATGCCCGGCCTCAACGGGAGTGTGGCAGGTGTAGGCGAAAATGCTTTTAATTTTTTCAAGGTTTTGCTTTTTTGCTTTTTGGGCTACGGCAAGGGCGGCATGACCTTCGTTTAAATGGAATTTTTTTATCGGGTATTTAAGCGCCTCAAGCGCTTTAACTCCTCCCATGCCTAAGATCGCGCGCTGGCATAACTTGATCCAGCCGTTTGTACTGCGATATAGCTGGTCGGTTAATTCCCTGAAATATTCCTGGTTTTCAGGGAGGTTTGAGTCGAGCAGGATCAATGGTATTACGTTTTTCAGGTCATTGGAATAAACATAATATTTCCACAGTTTTAATTCTAGTTCTTGTCCGCTTAGGGTAATATTTATCCTTGGCTTGAGGGGAATAAGGCCGGGATAGGAGTGTGGATCCCAGGACATGACCTCCGGCAGTTGTCCGCCGGATCTAAACCAAAATTTTTGCTTAAAATATCCTTTGTTCCATAATATGCCGATACCCACAAGCGGCAGACCCAAATCCGCGGCTGACTTTAGAGTATCTCCCGCCAAAACTCCCAGACCCCCGCTATATATAGGAAGGTCGATGATTTTTCTTAAAGGCAAATAGTGGTAATAATCCATATCTTTCATATTTGAAAAAACTTCATGCTCGGACAAGACATTTGATTCTTTTATTTTGTTTACTGTTTTAAAAGTATGGTAAACGCTTGGGGCAAGCCCGTATTCCATTGAAAAATAGGCAATGGAATTTGTTTTGCTGTCGAGTAGTTTTTCTTCTGCGGCAATTAATGGCTCTATTGGAAAGCCAAAAAATTGGGTGTCGGAAATATCTTTTTTGTATTTTTCTTCAGAGGGATCAAGTTTGATTAAATTAATAATATTTTTTAGCATGATGCCATATTCTACCACTAATATTCAAATTCGGAAGGTTTGACCTGCCTCATTTGTTTTTTATTTGATTCCATTTTTTTTGAGTGCAGTATTTTTTCCTTAGCCCTTTTTGAACGTTTCCTTTTTTGGCGGCGGATTTTTTCTATTTCCTGCCTTTTTTTGCTTTTTTCGCCAAGCGCTTTATTTTCAATTTTATCGGCAAGCAAACGCCAGGCAAGGAACCTGTTTAAGGCCTGCGACCTTTCTTTTGCCATTTTTACTTCAATGCCGGTTGGGGTATGTTTTAAGTATACGCAGGTAGAGGTTTTGTTCACATTCTGCCCGCCGCGGCCTCCGGATCTTATGAATTTCTCAATCACATCGGATTTGCAGATGCCGAGGTCTAATAGCCGGTTTTCGAGATTAGTTTTTTTATCAGGGTTGACGCTCATGTGTGTATATTATACTATAAAATCATCTCGCCCTGGGATATATAGGTAGATCGTGTGTGTAGCACCAAAATAGTAACATCACATTTGTCCAAAATAGAAACGTCACATTTCCGATAAGGGGACTGTTGCGAAATAAAGGGGATGAGCAGGGGCTGAGATTAGCGTTAGTTTTTTTGCGCGATAAACCAACATAAGCATCAAACTTATCTGACTTAA
>WPAF01000006.1 GCA_009772965.1 Candidatus Saganbacteria bacterium | reverse complement strand
GCATATGTAAATACCGGGCCATCAGTACAGCAATACTTGTGTCCAATATTGCAGTGACCGCACTTTCCAATTCCGCATTTCATGTGCATTTCCATGGTTGTAACAATATCGCCTGGATCCATATTTTTTTCAAGCAAGGTTAAGTTAACAAATTTAATCATGATGGGAGGGCCGCAAACAAAAGCCGCTGTACCCGCAGGGTTAAAATCAAATTTATTAAACAAAGTTGTTACAACGCCCACATTGCCTTTCCATCCTTGGTCTGGAGAATCAACGGTTAAAAGCGCTTCAAACCCGTCAGTCTTTGTCCATTTATCGATTTCATCAATGTAAACACAGTCAATCGGACATTTTGCTCCGTAAAGCAGCCGGATTTTACCGTATTTTTCTTTTTCAGAAAGAACCGTTCTAATCAATGATCTGAGGGGAATCAACCCGATTCCTCCGGCCACAAAAATAATATTTTTGCCTTGAACCGCCTTATAATCAAAAGAATTTCCATAGGGCCCGCGAATAAATATTTCATCACCCACTTTTAGTTTATGGATAGCATTAGTTAAAATTCCTACTTTACGAATAGCCAGTTCTAGCCCATCTCCGGCAACCTGAGATGAAGTAATGGAAATCGGAGCCTCTCCTGCGCCAAAAATAGAAACCTGAACAAATTGGCCGGGATTATAATTGAAGGATTTACCATCTTTAAATTTTACGGTGAAATGGCGAACATCTGCCGTTAAATCTTTTATCGATGTTGTTTCACATGCTCGCGGAATAAATTCATTTTTATCCTTGGCCATAGTTACAGCTTTCTTCTTGTCAATAAAAATTAAACCCATTATTTATCCCCCCCTGCGGCAATCGTTGGCATCACTTCTTTAATATCTATATCAACCGGACATGAATCCAGGCATCTGCCACAACCAACGCATCCGGAATCATTATATTTTTCTTTATCCCAAAGCAGTTTGCAATAATATCTTTGTTTTGTCCTTAACTCTTGCTTTTCTTTTGGGTTGTGTCCTCCGGCCATTCTAAAATAACCGCTAAATACACATGAATCTAATACTCTTTCTCTAACCCCTTCTTCCTTTGATCCTACATCGATCACATTAAAGCAGGTGCAGGTCGGACAAACATAATTGCAGGCTCCGCAGGAAATACAGCGATCAGAAACCTCAACAAACAAGGTTTCTTTTATTGGATCCAAATCCATTTTTTCAATCGCAGCATTTTTATCCAGCCCTTTAACTATAACTTTTTTATGCGCCTCTTCCCAAATTCGCTCAACAACTGATTTGTCTTTTACCTCAGAAAACAAATCCTTATTTGATTCTATTATCTTTTTTCCTTTAGCCGACCCTACTTCAACAAAATAATCATCTCCCATCGGCGTTAGCTGAAGATCAAACCCCTCAACAAGATGAGGCCCATCTGCCATGCTTCCACAAAAGCAGCTTTTATTAGGGGGGGTATCGCAAACCACGCTAATCAAAACTATTTTCTCTCGTACTTCTTTGTAGTATGAATCGCAGAATTCCCTCCCCATAAAAAACATGTCTGTATATAAAAGCCCGTTAATATCACAGGTTGGGAGCCCCCAAAAAATTGTGTCTTCAGCATTCTTCATTTCTTCTAATTTAATTTCTGCGCTTTCTTTTTTATATCTAATCATTTCCTTTATCTGGCCAAAAAGTAGTTCTCGAACAGTCGGCATTAGTGGTTTAAAAGGAGCCAAAATAACATTTTTGCTATCCTTTACTTCTTTAAAAAAAATATCGCCAAATTCATCTTTTTGCGGAGCTAAAACTTTGACCTCTTTTGTCAGCGCATTTATTAGTTTTAAAGTATTTTCCTTTGAAATCAACTTGGTGTCCATTATTTATCCTCCCCAATTTTTACAGCACAGACTTTATACTCGGGAATCTTTGCAATTGGATCTAGTGCGTCATTGGTTAAGCGATTGGCCGCGCTGATGGCAAAATGAAAAGGCATAAAAACTGTTCCAGGTTTTACGATATCAGAGACCAGTGCCCTTGCTTCAATTGAGCCGCGCAAAGATGAAACTTTTATCATAGAACCTTTACGCACTTTGTATTTCTTGGCATCTTCGGGATTAATTTCTATATAATTTTCTGGAACCTCGCGCTCTAGGGTTGAAGTCCTGCCGGTTAAAGTTCTCGTATGCCAATGAAAATAAGAGCGGCCAGTCGTTAAGGTTAAGGGGTAATCTTTATTATCTAAACCGGTTTCAGCTGGCGGCTTATATTCGATGCCAAAGAATAACCCTTTTCCCCGGGTAAAATTTCCATCTTTATGAAGAAAAGTGGTGCCAGGATGATCCTTCGTTGGACAAGGCCACTGCAAGCCAAAACCTTTTTCCATCTCCTTACGGTCATAAGTAATTCCGCCATAAATAGGGGCCATCTGTGCCATTTCATCCATTACTTCTTTGGGCGATGCATAATCAAATTTATATCCGCAATGATCCGCTATTTCACAAAGAATTTTCCAATCTGGCTTAGCATTTCCGATTGGTTCAACTGCTTTTCGAATTCTTTCCACCCTTCTTTCGGTACTTGTAAAAGTACCGTCTTTTTCCGCAAAGGATGTGCCCGGAAAAACTACATTGGCATACTGCGCGGTTTCGGTTAAGAAAATATCCTGCACTACCAAGAAAGGACATTTTAGGAGCGCCTTTTCAAGATGAGATGTATTGGGGTCAGAAACCATGGGATTTTCTCCCATGACATACAAAGCCTTGACTTTGTCCTGCAATATGGCATCTGGCACGGTTGTAACCGTAAGTCCAATATTGGCTGGCAAGCCCTTTACCTTCCAGGCTTTTTCAAATTTTTCACGGATCGCTTCATTGGTTACGGCCTGATATCCGCAATATACATTGGGCAGCGCCCCCACGTCACAAGAACCCTGCACATTATTTTGTCCGCGCAAAGGATTGACGCCTGTGCCAACTTTCCCAATATTGCCGGTTAACATGGCTAAATTGGCGCAAGACCTAACATTGTCCACTCCAGTAGTATGCTGGGTAATTCCCATAGAATAAATAATCATAGATTTTTTTGCAGCATAAAGCAGGGCTACTTCTTTAAGCTGCTGCGCTGGAATAGAAGTAATTTTTTCAACATATTCAGGGGTATATTTTTCAATTGTTTTCTTCAATTCTTCATAATTTTCCGTATGGTCACGAATAAAATCTTTATTTTCTAACCCTTCTTTAATAATGACATGCATCAAACCATTCATCCAGGCTACATCCGTACCGCAATTTTGTTTAAGATGATATTTTGCGAACTTAGTTAATTTAATCTTCCTGGGATCAATTACAACGCAATCTGCCTTTTTCTCTCGCAGATTTTTGATCATACGAGAACCGATTAAGGGATGTTGTTCGGTAGTATTTGAACCAGTAATAAGATATAGTTCCGCTTCGTCAAAACAACTAATAGAATTGGTCATAGCCCCAGAGCCAAAACTTAGTGCCAGGCCCGCAACGGTTGAAGCATGGCAAAGACGCGCACAGTGGTCAATATTATTGGTTTTGAAAACAGCCCGCGCGAGCTTCATGATTAAGTAATTTTCTTCATTAGTGCATTTGGCTGATCCAAAGAAAGCAACAGAATCATTTCCATATTTATCTCTTGTTTCAATCAGTTTTTTTACAACTAGATTCAAAGCTTCATCCCAAGAAGCTTTCCTAAACATTCCATTTTCTTTGATTAAAGGATCGGTCAAGCGGTCAGGATGATTAACAAATTCCCCGGCATTCCACCCCTTTACACAAAGAGCACTTTGAGAAACCGGATGATTTTGAGAAGGGAAAACCCCCTTAATTTTATTTTTTTCAACATCCAAATAAAATTGGCATCCGCAGCCGCAATAAATACAGGTAGTTAACACTTTTTTTCTTGTCATATAAAACCCCTTACTAACTAAACTTTTAAATAATAATCCTTTGGCTCCCCGAATAAATATTCATTCTAGTCCCTCTGGCAAAACCAATTAAGCTTATGTTAAGCTTTTCTGCCAACCGTACCGCCATGGTTGTTGGGGCAGATCGGGAAACAATTATCGGAACTCCTAAACGTACAGCTTTAATTACAATCTCAGAAGATATTCTGCCGGAAAGGAGCAGGATTTTATCTTTTATCTCTCCCCCATGAAGTATAATCTCGCCAACTATTTTATCAACAGCATTATGCCGCCCAATATCTTCAAAAAATGCAATGATACTCTTATCATCACTTAATGCAGCGCTGTGAACTCCGCCAGTCTCCATAAACACTAATGATTTCTTTTGAAATTCCAGCATAAGGCTAAGAATTGCATTTGCATTAGCTTTAAAATCAGATTCAATTTTTCGGCAATTTTCAAAATCAGACCAATGATAAAATGATTGTCCCCTTCCGCATCCGGAAGTAATTATCCTCTTTTTATTGATTACCGCTTCGCTTATTTCTTTTCTGGTGTTGACCCTGATTATATTTGCTTTTTCATCAAACAATACAGAATTGACGTCCCCTGAAGAATCAATAAAACCTTCAGCCGTCAAATATCCTACCGCCAGCTCTTTTAAGTGTGCTGGGGAGCAAAGGAGCGTCACAAGCTCTTCTCCGTTTAATGTTATTGTCAGCGGAACCTCAGAAACAATTTTATCATCAATTTCGCTTATTTGAATCGGCGTTTTAAAGCGCTTTATTTTTAATATTTCAAACATGCTTTAATCTTTTGCATATCCTTTTGAAGATTTATGTTTAAAAAAGACAAAAGTGATGGGTCATATTTATTTATAACATCTTCTTTAATGTAACGAGTATCAACTAAATTAAAAACTTCCTGTATTTTATATATGCCTGATTTTAGCTGGGCTTCAACCGCAGAAATGCATTTTTTTGAATAAACAGCATGCAATGGCTCAACTTTTCCATTAATCATGGGCACTATCGCATCTCCGTCAATTAAACCAGCCATATATTTTATTAACATAAGATTAACTAAAGGCATATCGCAAGCTACTACAAAATTCCTATCAGAATTGGATGCCTTAAGTCCGGCATACAAGCCGCCCAATGGGCCTGCATCTTTAAAGATATCTTCTGTAATTATTGCCGGGAAATTTTTATATCTTTCTTTAAAGTTGGTAACAATTATAATTTTATTAAAAACAAGCGATAAAGATAAAAAAAGGGATTCTATTAAAGTAGAATCCCCTATTTTTGCAAATGCCTTATCCGAGCCGAAGCGTATGCTTTTTCCGCCGGCAAGAATAATTGCATTCATCATTTTATTACGCAATTTCTTTTTTGTCAGCTCTCACATAAACAAGCCAATATAGTGCGCCTACAAAAAATGCCCCCCCAACAATGTTTCCCAAAGTAACAGGGATAAGATTATTCATAAAGAAATTTCTCCATCCTAAATTTGCTAAATCTAATCCTGCAGCGGCCGCAGCGCCAGACCCTTTCAGGAATATTCCTAATGGAATAAAATACATATTCGCGACAGAGTGCTCAAAACCAAGAGCAACAAATGTCATAATCGGGAAAAATATGGCCCAGATTTTTCCAACTGTTTGTTGGCATGAAAGAGCCATCCAAACGGCTAAGCAAACTAAAATATTGCAAAGCACCCCGCGGATAAAAGCCTCCATCCATGTCAATCCAATCTTAACATTTGCAATTTTTAATGCCGCAATCCCCGTTGCAAAATCATTTGATTTCCAAAGGTTAGACTGGTACATCAGCCAGGCAAGAAATATTGAGCCGATGAAGTTTGCAGCGTATACTACTCCCCATTTGTATAACACCTGATTTAATTTAACGCGTTTTTCAAGGACACCCATAAGCATTAAGTTATTTCCGGTAAAAAGCTCTGCCCCGGCAATAACCACCAGCATAAGGCCGACGCTAAATACTGCCCCGACAAAAAACCTGCTCAAGCCATATCCCACAAATTTCGCCGCATCAGAACTGACCAGAGTGGCAATTGCTCCCCCAAACCCAATGTAAAACCCCGCCATTATCCCCAATATTATTAACTTCCAATCAACATTATGGGTTTTTTGGACACAAGTTGTTTTTGATAGCGTATCCGCCACATTTGCCGGCGTTTTGCACGATATATTTATTGTTTCAGCCATTTAACTTCCTCCTAAGCAATCAAAATCAATAACACGAACTTAATTCAGCGGCACCCCCTCATTAAAATACAATCGATAACACTACTTTGTGAAATGTATCACAATTAGGATTTTACCATGCTTATTATTATTATGTCAAGAACTAATCTTCCGTAAAAAAGGATAGCGTTTTCAATTCTAAGGCAAGATCAACATTCCGAATTTTAACTGCCTTTGAAAGCGTAAGCTTTACAGGGGTAAAGTTAAGTATTGCTTTGATGCCGCTTTTTTCAAGAGCTAAAGCTGTCTCCTGCGCCGAGTTAGCAGGAACAGTAAGTATTGCAATTTTAATGGAGTTTTCTTTAATCAGTTTTAGCAAATCCGAGTAATTGCTGCATATTTGCCCTTTTATTTTATGCCCAACTTTTTGTTCTGAAACATCAAAAACAAGTGAAATGTTGAAGCCAAGTTCTTCAAACCCCTTATACGCGGAAAGCGCTGAGCCAAGATTCCCCATACCAACTATACAAATATTTTTTTTGGATTTAATCCCCAATATTTCCGCGATCTTATTCCTCAGCTCAAGGATGTCATACCCCGCCCCACGTTTGCCTAGTTTTCCAAAATATGAAAGGTCTTTCCTTACCTGGGAATCCATGATTTCCAAAAGATCGGCAAGGCCTCTTGATGAAATCATTTTAGTGCCTTGTTGAAGCATAAAATTGAGATACCTGTAATACAACAACAAGCGCTGGATAGTTCTTTCTGGAAAGTGCTTTCTCATATATGTGAATTATTTCACATTATAGTAAATAAGTCAATATGTTTATTTTTTTATTTATTTGGCATATTGCTCATAAGCAACCTATTATCCTTTGTAAAATATAATAGGCCTGTTCTTTTTGATAAGCAGTTAAAAATTCAGCTTTAAACTGTTTGCAAAATTTTTCTATCGAAGCCCCTACTTTTCTTCTAACAACTATATAATTCCCGAATTTTTGATCAGTTTTAAAAAAAACAGCTTCCCTAATAAAACCTTGCCCAAGCAGTGATTGAAAGACTTGCGTTTCATTCATTTTATTCCCGCAAAAATCAACTGGCCCTATATAAGGGAAATCAATAGTGAAATTTTCCGGTCCAAATAATTTTTCAATAAATTTACTAAAGAAATTATTATCGTGGGGTTTCCAATATATCCGCTTTTCACTTATACGCCTATTTCCAATTAAATCTTCACATTCCAAACCAATCCTATTTATTGTCCCGTTTTCGTTTATTATTTGTAAATCTTTAAACCCTCTTTCAACACAAGCTTTTAAATTGACACGGGCATCAAGTGGCAAGTCTTCAACAATTTTTTGATACACAGCCTCAAAGCAACTCTTTGTTGAACATTCAATCTCTTTTGTCGCTTTATGGAATGTAAATTTGAGGCAATTGACAATAATATGCCTGGCTAATTCTAGATTGGTTATCTTGCCAGAAATAGCAGAAGAAAAAAAGGCTTTCGCGACTTGTTTATGATATTCAATGTTAGCATGGGAGACACACATTCCCCTACCGCCAAAAGGAAATAAATATCCGCTTACTCTTCTTTCGGCCGAGATTATATGGCACTTTTTTAGGTCTGTTATTTTACTAATTCTCATCTATTGGGATATCTTACAAAAGGGCAATAAATTTCAGGGGGAAGGGTTGATTTAGTATCCCAGTTATTGTTCTTGTTATTGTCCTATAAAAACCTCGACTCCCTCACTTCGTTCGTTCGCTCGGTCTGGTTCGACTCTTTCAGTTACTATAACATTTTCCCAAGGACGCAGTGGTGAGCGAGGAAGTCCCGATCTTGTCGAGGGACGACGAGTCGAACCACTGCGGGACTAGGACTCGAACCTAGATAGCATGCTCCAGAGGCATGCGTCCTACCATTAGACGATCCCGCAATATATGCCAATTACATTAATAATATCACAATATCACCCAAAACTTAAAGCTAAATCTATGCAATATTCTTCCAAGTTAACTCGACTATACATATAGAAGACTATCAACGATTGCCAAGGAGAGCAACTATGAAATTTAGCCGTTTCTACGCCAAAATATTAGCTTTAGTAATATTGTCATTATTCTTATTTGGGCCGCAGGCGTCAAGCGGCAACCATAAAATCATCAAAACCGGACATGTTTTAATGACCGCTTATAATTCCCTTGAAGGACAAACTGACAGTAGTCCGTGGGTTACTGCATCAGGAACTCGCTGCCGCAAAGGCGTAATAGCATCTAACTTTTTACCCTTTGGAACAAAGGTTAAAATTGAGGGCTTCGGCAATCAAATCTTTGTCGTCGAAGATAGAATGAATAAAAGATTTGCACGCAGGATCGATATTTGGTTTAGTGGATATAATGAAGCAATGAAATTCGGCGCAAAAAAACTTAAATACTACGTTGTAGAAACAGTTTAGTAAGGCAAACCCCACCAATTCGGCCGGTAAATAAGTATAAATAAGCCAAAAAGCACAATAAAAATCGCAATTCCCTGAAAAAGCGAAAACCCAAAACTTTTTTTCTCATTCCATTTCTTTTTCATAAAATAAGAAAACATCAACGCCAATATGCCAAGAACAACAAGAGCTGTCCCCTTAAATATCGGGCTGTGATTTACTATCTGCGCGATCTTTGCTTCCATGACTGAAATTTAAACACTATTGTCGCCGATTGTCAATAAGAGTATACTAATTTTATGGTCAAGCATTGTGACATTATCATCGTCGGGGGCGGGATTGCCGGCCTAAGAGCCGCGCTTACCGCTTCAAAATCCGCAAAAGTAATCCTTCTTTTAAAAGGCAAAATAGGAGAAGGCGCGACTGAAAAAGCCCAAGGCGGAATTGCCGCGGCTATTGACAGCATTAAAGACTCAACCCAATACCATCTGGAAGACACGCTTGAAGCCGGAGCTGGCTTGTGCAATGAAGAAGCCGTTAAAATTTTAGTAAATGAAGGCGTAGCCCGGGTAAAAGAATTAATCGAAATGGGCGCCCGGTTTGACAAAGCAGAAACTGAGGCTGGCGGTGGATTTGCCCTAGCTCTAGAAGGAGCCCACAAAAGAAGAAGAATCCTACATGCCGGAGACGCAACCGGCCTTGAAATTGAAAAAACCCTTGGAAACAATTTAATAAAAGAAGGGCTGGCTGAAATCCATGAGGAAACCCCGGGTATTGATTTAATAATAAAAGACAGCCGCTGTATCGGCATAAACGCCCAAAACCTAAAAACTGGCGAGATCGAAACATATCTTGCTAATGCTGTAATCCTTGCAACCGGCGGCTTGTGCCAAATATTTTTATACACCACCAACCCTTTATCCGCCACCGGAGACGGAGTTGCCATGGCTTATAGAGCAGGCGCGGAAGTAACAGACATGGAATTTGTCCAGTTCCACCCCACCGCCCTTGTCCAATTTAAAGAGTTTGAAGATATTATCGCCCTACCCCAATTTTTAATTTCAGAGGCAGTTCGCGGCGAAGGCGGCATTTTATTAAATAAACTTGGCGAGCGATTTATGGAAAAATACCACTCCAAACTGGAATTGGCGCCGCGCGACGTAGTATCTAGAGCAATCTTTACAGAAATGCAGTCAACCGGAAGCGACCATGTTTACCTAAGCCTTCAAAATATTGAACCGGAAAATATTAAAAAGAGGTTCCCTGTTATTTATAAAACCTGTTTAGAAAGAGGACTTGATATCACCAAAGATAATATCCCTGTAGCCCCCGCCGCCCATTATGCCATGGGTGGAATAAAAACAGATGTCAAAGGACAGACAAATATTTCCGGCCTTTTTGCCGCCGGGGAATGCGCTTCGCTTGGAGTGCATGGGGCAAACCGCCTTGCCAGTAATTCACTGCTTGACGGTTTAGTCTTTGGACAAAGGTCCGCTTTGGCCGCAAAAAAAATGCCCTCCAGCCAAACAATTGAATTTGACCAGGAAAAAACATCCCCTACCCCACACTTAAAAGAAGTGGAATTGCAGAGGTTAAAATTAATTATTAAAAGCGCAATCTGGAAAGGCGCGGGGATAATTAGATCAAAAAACAGTTTAATTGAAGCTTTACGGAAAATCGAAATAGCCGAAAAACAGCTCAATTTTATGATCAGCGCTTTCAAAGAAATTGAAGTAATGAATATGTTGACTGTTTCAAAATTAATAATCCAAGCCGCACTGGACAGGCAAGAATCCCGCGGCGCGCATTATAGGTCTGATTTTCCAGAGAAAGATGATGTAATCTGGAAAAAGAATTTGGTTTATAAAAATACTCCTTGACTGGCGCCAAACAAAATCCTACAATTGCGCTAACAAATGATTAAAACTTCGGTTTTTAGGATTACCCTGTTTTTTTTAGTTCTATTTTTAATTGCTTCTTCTTCCTACGCCGGGGTTTGGCATAGACAATATGCATCCACAGGTGGAAGTTTGGGCAACACTTATTTCACAGATTCTAAAGTAGGTTATTTTGCAAATAATTCTCTCTTTAAAACTACTGATAGAGGAATAACCTGGACTGCTATAACTTCTGGCACAGCACTTTATATTGCTTCAAGCGTTCATTATATCAATAATACGCTCTATTCCGCCGGAACAACTGTTCCCGCTAGTGGGAGGATTGAATCTTCTACTGATAATGGTTCGACTTGGACATCGGTAAGTCCGGGTGATATTCTTTATGAAAGCATTTGGTTTGCTGATCAAAACAATGGCATTGTTACGGGAGGCTTATGGGCTGGTGATTTTAGGCATACAGTTAACGGTGGAACAACTTGGGAAGCAATTAACCTTGGCATTGGCGAAACGTATAAAGCTCACAGCACTTCTACAAGCAATATTTGGGTAACAGGAACAACCGGCTACGCAAAATGGAACGGAACCGCATGGAGTTCTTCTGCCATTACGGGCAGTCCAAGTCTTAGAGGCGTGCATGCTGAAGATGCTAATCTTGTATTTATGTCGGGTGACAATGGACTCAATGGATGCATATTTAAAACAGAAAATGGCGGAGCAAATTGGACAACAGTTGTTCTTAATACCTACGCAACTATAAAAGACGTATGGTTTACAAGCGCCCTTGAAGGATGGGCAGTTTCCAACGGCGGAGAAATATTTTACACCTCAACCGGAGGTGGAAGCCCCAGTAGTTGGACAACCCAGAGTTCAGGATCAATAGGTAACGCCTTATCCGTATTTTTTACTGACTCAAATAATGGCTGGGCGCTTTTTTCTGACGGCCTTTATAAGTATATTGTTTCCCCTGAAGTAACTTCAATTTCCCCCTCTTCCGCGGCTGCAGGGTGGACAGGAGATATTACAATCACCGGAACAAATTTTCAGGGTACAACAGGAACTGATAAGCCAACCGTTGCAATATCCGGCGTTACGGTAAACTCTGTTACCTATACCAGTTCAACTCAAATAACAGCAAATATTACAATCCCTTCAACCATTGTGATTGGAAGTAAAACCGTCACAGTTACAAATCCTGACACTGGCAAAACAACTTCATCTTTTTCTGTGACTGCTTCAGCAGGAGGTTCTTCTTCTTCTTCTATTTCAATTTACAATCCGCAAACCGGCAATACTGAGTTCTATGCCGGCGGCAAATACAGCTCGGTTGAGATTCGTTTAAATACTGCTGAAGCAACAACTGAAGTAACTGTTACCGCACCAACAGGCTTTACTATTACTGCAAATTCAGCCAATTCTGATAATACCAAAATCTACTGCACTGTTGATATCGGAAGCAGTGTTGTTGCAGGAACCTATTCATTAACTGTGACAAACAATAAATATCTATGGACATCAACAGTTGAGGCAAAAGTTGTCGCCCAGCCATCAGCGCCATCAGCGGCCGCCACCGTTGGGATAATTTACCCTGCCGGAAAGCAATATGTAAATCCCGACACGCAAAGCACCATTAACGCAACTATTGTCTCAAGCGTGGCGGATGACAACGGGAAAATTATTGTCGCGGGATCAACTGGAATATTTAATATAGTCGCGGCGGCTATAAAAGTCGGCAACAACACGATTTCAATCCCTTTAAAAACCGGCGAAGGCATGGGCATGCCCAACGGCATCTGGCCAATAAGAGTTATTGCCAAAAACGGCATAACCGCTAAAGGAAAACTTGTAGTATTTAGATGAGAAAACTTATTACTTATTTCTTACTACTTATTGTTTTTAATTTCTTCATTGTCGGTATTGTATTCGCACAGGCAATAGCTCCTGATCCAACAAGACTGTCGGTTGGCGGAAGAATACTGGGAATGGGCAAAGCCTTTGTTGGTTTGACCGATGACGTTGGAGCGCTTTATACAAACCCCGCCGGGCTTGGAAATATTGCTGATTGGCAAATAACATCAATGTCGGGCAACTTCTTGGAAGATTTTACTTATTTAAATATCGCGGGCGTTTACCCCACTAATTTTGGAGTTTTTGGAGCCGGCTATACCAGCTCAACCATTGCCGGCGGCTACGCGACTCGGGTTAAAGAAGGATCAAACCCCAATGACCCGGTCTATGAAATTGACCCGACACAGCCTACTATCAATTATTTTAATAATGTCGGAATAATTTCTTACGGAAACAAACTGCAAAATTTTAAAATCCCTTTCAGTATTCCTTATGAAACACTGTTTGGGGCAAATCTTAAATTGTTTTTCGCCGGGATGTCGGGCGATGGGATTACGCAGGGAAGCGCCAGCGGAAGGGAACTTGACCTTGGAATCCTTGTTAAATTAAACCCTTGGCTTTCCCTCGGGTCAACTGTGCAAAACATTCTTCCTTCATCAATGGGCGGCAAGCTTACTTACGCGACCGGGCACGAAGAATCATACCCCGCAGTTTGGGAAAACGGGATTGCCGTCAACTTAAAAAAATTAAACGGCCTCAACGTAAAACTTCTTTTTGATTTTGACTACTACCCTACCCGCAAAGGATATCCGATAATCTACCATACCGGATTCGAGTGGATTCCGGTTAACCTTGTTAGCATAAGGGCGGGAATCGACCAAGACGCGGCTGGAGACGGCAGCGGCTCAAAGCTTTCCGCAATTTCCAATTTAACCGCCGGCGTAGGATTAAATTATAACAATTTTAAATTTGATTATGCTTTCCATCAATTTACCGGAGCCGCCGGAATGACCAACAGTTTTTTTTCCTTATCCTATGACCATTCATTTAACGCAAAAGACACGGCAAAAGCTAAGTCCAAATGGGACATCGAAAAAGTAATTACCCCTGAAGCAAAATCAGTTATTGTTGTCCCGCCAAAAAAAATACCGGCAAAAACAGTTAAAGGGGGAGCAAAAAATGTTAAAAAGAAATCTGCTAAATAGTTTTATTTTCCTGGTAATTTTCTGCTGTTCCGCCTATGCCATTCCTATGTCTTTAACTTTTCAAGGAAAAATAACAGGAAAAGAAATTCCCGCAAGCGCGAATATGGTTTTTAAAATTTATGATGCCGCAACCGGGGGCAATCAAATTGGCGCTGACATTATAGTCAACCATGTCACAATTAAAGACAGTTTTTTCACTGCTGAACTTCCTATCGTTGACGCAGCAATGACTTTTGATAAAACTTATTTTATTGACATAACTGTCGGCAGTGAACATTACTCTGCCCGTCAAAAACTAACCTCTGTCCCCTACGCTATGCGCGCGGCATTTGCTGAAAATGCGGGAGCGCCCGGACCAATGGGGCTAAAAGGAGATAAAGGCGACAAGGGGGATCCAGGATCTGTAGGAAATCTTGGTCCCGCATCAATAACAACAAATAACATTGCCGACGGGGCTATTACATTAATTAAACTTGATTTACCTTCTATAGATAGCCGATATGCCTTAAAAGGAACAGTGGGAGCCGCTGGAGCTGGAGTAGCTGGACCTGCGGGACCAAAGGGTGATAAGGGGGATAAAGGCGATCCAGGGTCAGTTGGAGCTATCCCAGCAAACTCAATTTCTAGTGATAAAATACTTGATGGTTCTATCACAACTTGGGATTTGCAAGATCAATCCATCTCAACCCCTAAAATTGCTGACGGAGCGGTTACTACTTCTAAAATGGATATTGCATCATTAGATAGCCGGTATGCATTGAAGGGAACATCTACGGTCTCTGAAGGAGTTTCAGGTAACTACGTCAGCAAAGCAGGCGACACCATGAACGGCAATTTGGGAATCGGCGTGCAAAATGCATATCATAAATTAACGCTTGGTGGAGAAGGCGGGGTCTTTGGCGTTAATAACAATTCTTACTTTTCTGCTAAAAATTCTCAAGGGGTTTATGAACAATACCTAACACCTCGTAATGCTTCAGATAATATGGAGATTCTTGGCGGCGAAAACGGCTTATTATTTCTAAATAAAGATAGAGTTGTTACAATGACATTAACCCGTGGTTTAAAAGTTATTGTTGATCAAGTTCTTGAAGTTGGAAGGGAAATTAAAACTAATGGTAATCTTATAGTGTTGGGCAGTATTAGTGAGGGTGGAGTAAATCTTAGCGATAAATACGCGCTTAAAGGTGAGTCCTCTGTCGCATCTTCTTCAGTTGATACTTCAAATTTTGTCAAAAAGACCGGAGATACCATGACCGGAAATCTTGGCATTGGCACCAATCTTACAATAGGCGCTACAAACGTTTTTAAATTGACGCTGGGAGGACAAGGGGCTGTACTTGGAGTTGACAATGATGCCGCGTTCTATACTAAAAATGCAAATGGTGCTCCAGAATTATTTATGATTCCACGTACCAAACTCAACCGCATGGCAATTAATTATGGATCTGTTGGGCTAGATATACAAACTATAGGCGGGTATGGTTTTCTGCGTTTGGACAATCTTGGAAATGTTGATATTTCTGGGGTAATTAAAGAAAACGGAGTGTTGTTAAGCGATAAATATGCGCTTAAAGGCACGGTCGGAACGATGGGACCAAAAGGAGATAAGGGTGATAAAGGGGATACAGGCCTAATCGGACCAATGGGACCAAAAGGAGATACTGGATTAACAACTGCATCTTCCATTGACACTTCAAACTTTGTCAAAAAGGCCGGAGATACAATGTCAGGCAGTTTAACTGTATCGGGCAATATTGGAGCTGGCAATACTGTTGCGATAGCTGGAACCGGACTCAATGCCAGCAGTACCGGTTATGGCGTAAAAGGGATAGGAATTTTAGCTGGCGTATATGGCGAGAGTTTGGCTTCAGCTCTTTACGCAAAAAGCACAACCGGTTTTGGGCTTTATTCCGATGCGCCAAAGAATTATTTTTCCGGCAAAGTGGGAGTTCAAAACAACAACCCGGCATATGATTTGGATGTCAATGGGAATCTGCGGGTAATTGGAGATATTCTTGGCCAGCGCTATTTATATTTAAAAGATTATGATGGCGGAACTAATCAATCTACTTGGATAAGCCGTGACGGCGCCATGGTCGCATGGCAATCTGCCCTTGCAGTGGGGAATTACTCAAACGGCAATGTTCCTTTGATCGAAAATGGCCAATTATCCGTGGCTGGAAATACTTTTATAAACGGCAATGTGGGGATCGGCGCTATGCCCATGGTGCAAAGAAAATTAGTAGTCGAAGGAAATACTTACCTTAAAGGTGAAGTAATGACATATGGAAGTATTTTTCCAAATACTACAACTGGATTAATTAATGGTATGAAAGCTATGTCAGGAACAGAAAGCCATCCGTGGTGGGGAGTTTATGCTGTTAAAAGTTCAATCAATTCCGCAGATGTAAATGAAAAGTATCTAATTGAGGGAAATCCAGAAGACGGGGACGTCATGATGATTTGTGGAAAAGACACCATGAAAGTCTGCGACCAGGCTAACAGCACAAAAGTTGGAGGTATTTTCCGTGCCGAAGAAGGCGGAATGACAATGAACGAAGGGCTGGAAAATGGTAAAAGAATAGCCCTCTTGGGAAAATACCCTGTTAAAGTTGATGCCAGTTTTGGCGAAATCGCATGTGGCGATTTGCTTGTAAGTTCCTCAACTCCCGGCTATGCGATGAAAGCGCCGGAAAACCCTAAAGTTGGCTCTATCATTGGCAAAGCGCTTGAAAATATGGAAGCGGGCAATAAAGGGAAACTTTTAGTTTTAGTGACCCTGCAATAAATTAGGAAACTTGTGCATAAAATATTATCAATAATATTATTGATTACAGCGCTGCTTCTTTCGGCAAATGTTTTTGCCGAAGTACAGTCAATAACAAGTTATTACGGCGGAGAGCTTACAGGTAAAAACAGCACGCTTCAACTTGGCACCATTTATTTTTCAATATCTTCCCCCACTCCCCCCGCTTCAGAAGCAACCACACAACTAGCTACTCCAGAAGCTGTGCCGATCATAACAGAAGGGCCTATATTAAAAGCTCCAGAAGCAAAGCCAGAAATTGCCCTTACTCCGGAGACAAAACCAACCTCTCCAGCAACCCAGGAAGCTAAACTTCCTGCCGCATTAACATCAGAGCCGACTCCTGAAATCAACGTCTGGTTTGACAACCGGTCTTACCAAAACGAGCTGAAATCTCTTTCTGAAAAAGGGGAAGAAATAATCATCTCAAGAAAACCCAAAATAAAATTAGAGGTAAAAATCTCAAGCCCTTATTCACTAAACTCAAATGCGGAAAATTATTCAATTGTCCTTGATTCAGGAGATACCTCCGCAAAAACATTTTCTTTACAAAGCCTAAGTACAACCCAACAAATTGCTTTAAATTCCGCGGTTTTTGAATATTCCTTCCCTGAAGAGCTTCCGGATGGAAAACACACCCTAACTTTTATTGCAAAAAGCTCGGGGTCAAGAGGGCTTGCCTCACAAGCTGAGCAAAAATTAAACGTAGTAATTAAATCGGGTCCGGTTTCAATTGTTGGCGAGGCAATCCATTTCCCCTCCCCCTACTCTCCCACTAAACATAGGTCATCAGGCATTACCCTTCAATATACTTTAACAACTAATGCTGACATTGATATTTATGTTTTCAGCGTTGCCGGCGAGATTGCAAAAAAGATTACTTGTATGTCTGGCTCAGAAGGCGGGACAGCCGGATTAAATAAAACCAAATGGGATGGAAATTTAGATAGCGGCGGAATAATCGGCAATGGCATTTATATCGCAACAATTGTCGCAAAAGCAGACGGCAAAATCCTTAAAAAGCTAAAGATAAATGTTTTTGATTGATCCCTAAACTATAAACTCTCCCGATAAATTTCAATCACAAGATCAAAAAGGGTTAAAACCAGCGGACCTATTAATATGCCCGGTAAACCAAACAACTGGATGCCGCCCAAGATTCCAAAAAGAATAATTAACGGATGGATTTTTGCGTTTTCTCCGACTATCTTTGGCTTTAAAATATTGTCAATTAAGCTAATTACCAGCGTTCCATATATAAGCAGCGCAATAGCCCTAAAATAATCTCCCGTAAAATAGCCGGTAATAAAAAGGTAAATATCAACCGGCACCCAAACTATTGCCGCGCCAAGAAGCGGAATAATCGATATTACAGCGGTTAAAAAGCCCAAAAGCACCGGATTTGAAACACCTAAAAACCAAAAACCAAGCCAAGCCAAAATCCCCTGCACAATTCCAACCACTATCTGCCCTACAATCATTCCTCGGCTTATATCATCAAACCTTTCAATTATCTGCTTGTACCGTTCATTTGAAAAAGGTATTACTGATTTAAAAAATTCGTATAAGTCTTTCCCATGCTTTAAAAAATAATACGTGGAAAAAACAGTAACAAAAATATTCAAGATATAATTAGGGATGCTTTTTACGACCTTTTGCAGCCAGGTTAAAAGCTGGCTAAACACTTCAATTACAGGGCCTTTTAAATTTTCCTGGGTTATCTTGAACGGTAATGCGTTGTGGGGAATTGACGGGAGAGTCCATTCGGGAGATTTTATCAATTCCTGGAGAAAAAGATATCCATTTCTTAATTCGTAAGTCAAAATTGAAGTCATGATCGCGGTTGGGATCAGCACAATAAGTATAATAACAAAACAAGTAAGCATTGCGGCAAGAGTCTTTAGGGGCATAAATGCGGATTTCTTAAATTTATTTAATATCATTAGATAAAAGGGATAAAAAATATAAGACAGAGCCGCCGCCGAAAGGATTGCAACAATAAACGGGCGCATTATCAAAAAAGCAAGCACGGAAATAACAACAACTGCCACCGATGCGATTATTTTTTTATAAGCAGTTTCTTTATTTTTGTCCATAAGGCCTCCTATTTGCCGGGGTAAATCCTCAATTTTCTTCTTGGTTCCTCCCCTACCGATTCGGATGATAATTGGGCCTCTTTTACCTTTTGGTGCTGGATCCTTCTAATGTATGCATTTTGGGGGTTGATGTCAACCGGTTTTTTTGACTGTTTTGCTATTTTAATTGCTTCTTCAACTTCAAGCATTGCTGCTTCCTCGGATTCTTCTCTCCCAATTTTAAAATAGTATTTTAAGAATTTCATGACAGCATATGATGCATTCTTTTTTATGACATGGACCGGCAGGTTGTGTTCGCCCGCGGAAATCATTATTTTACTGGTAGATTTTGCCTTGCTTCTTACCGTAAGTATTATATCCGCTTCATCAAGATTGCCGACAGCTATCGCGGGAAGTTCTAAAACCCGCAAACCTCTCTCAAGCTCGCCGCGATTTACGCCAAAAGGATAAATTTTGAGCGGCCCTGGATCTTTTTCTTTTATTATTTCCTCAACTTCTTCATCCGTTGGTTCAACAATCTCTTCTTTTGGTTTTGAAACATTTATTTTTCCTTCTTTGGTCCTGGTCCTTATTTCCGGCTGAGGGGGCTTTCCCCTTAGCAAAGCATCAACCGCTTTTGCCACATCCAAATAAATCGCGAAAGTATCGCGCATCCTAATTTCTATTAAAACATCAAATGTCGGCGGAGCTTTTCTTTCTAAAACCGCTTTTTGGGTTTTTCTCCTTTTTGCTTCCTCATCTCCCAAAATAACGGTTTGCACCCCACCAACCAGCGCAGAAAGCGTTGGATTAGAAACTAAATTATCAAGAGAAGTTCCATGCGCGGTGGCGATAAGCTGAACTCCTCTTTCGGCAATAGTGTGACAGGCTTTTGCTTCTGCCTCGGTTCCAATTTCATCTACAACTATTACTTCAGGCATATGGTTTTCAACCGCTTCGATCATAGTTGCATGCTGTTTTTCGGGGGTCGGGACCTGCATCCTTCTTGCCTTGCCGATTCCCGGGTGAGGAATATCGCCATCGCCGGCAATTTCATTTGATGTGTCAACTATAATTACGCGCTTATTAAATTCATCCGCTAGAACTCTTGATGATTCTCTTAATTTTGTGGTTTTTCCAATTCCGGGAGGCCCAACAAATAAAGTGTTTTTGCCTGATTCTATAACATCCCTGATAATATCTGTTGTGCCAAATATTGCCCTGCCGATCCTGCAGGTCAAGCCAACAATTTTTCCTGTGCGGCTGCGCATCACGGAAATTCTATGGAGGGTTCTTTCTATCCCGGCGCGGTTATCGGATGTAAACTGGCCAATTCTTGAGGTAACAAAATCTATATCTTGCTGGCTAACGGATTCTCCGCTAATATATAAAACACTGCCGCTAATAAATCTGGCTTCTGGGTGTTTTCCAAGGTCTAGGATAACTTCAACAAGGTTTGGTAAATCATTATAATTTTGAAGCTCTAGAATGACACGCTGAGGCAGAACTTTTAAAAGATCTGCGATTTCTTCTATCATTTGCCTTTTATGGCAGCTTTAAAGTTTATCCCAGGTACAAAAGCAGGCGACTTTGTAGATTCAATTTTTATCTTTTCTCCGGTTTGGGGATTTCTACCAACCCTGCCGGCACGGGTTCTAATGATAAAATTCCCAAATCCAACCAGGCGGACTTTTTCCCCTTTTAATAATGATTCAGATATGCAGTTAAGCATCAGGTCTATCATTTTTTCGGCTTCAAGCTTTGTAAGTTTTGACGCTTTCGCGACTTTTCCCGCCAATTGCTTTTTATTCATTATTTTGCCTCCTTGGCTAATAACTTCTCCCAATTATAATCAATTTCTTTTTGGATTTCCACTAAGATAGTTTCATTCTTGGGATTGAATAAATGGCGGAACCGGTCCTGGCTCTTTAAAAATTCAATGATCGGCTTTTTTTCTTTTGGCTTTAATGTTACTTTATATTTTCCGTTTTCCACTTCATAAAGCGGCCAAAAGCAGGTATCTGCCGCTAGTCTGGAAATTGACATTGTTTCTTCGGGTTTGTAAACCCAGCCAAGCCTGCAGGGTTGAAGGACATTTATAAACCTTGGGCCGTCAATGCTAAAAGCCTTTTCTGCCTTGCGCACCAAATCCGCCCAGTAGCCCACCGTCGCTTGAGCCGCATAAGGAATATTGTGGGCAACCATTATTTCGGTCAAATCTTTCTGCCTTTGGACTTTTCCCTGCTTTACTTTTCCCGCCGGCTCTGTGGTGGTATTGGCGCCTTTTGGAGTGGCTCCAGACCTTTGTATGCTGGTATTCATATATGCCTGGTTGTTGTAGCAGACATATAAAAGATTGTGCCCTCTTTCCATCGCGCCTGAAAGCGACTGTAAGCCAATATCATAGGTGCCGCCATCTCCTCCAAAAGCAATAAAATTAATTTTTTTTGCAATTTTACCCTTCTTTAAAAAAGCTTTGTATGCCGCTTCTACTCCCGAAAGCGTTGCAGCCGCATTTTCAAAAGCATTATGGAGAAAAGGAACAGTCCACGCGGAATATGGGAATATTGTGGTTGTTACCTCTAAACATCCGGTCGCGGAAACCACAACTATAGGGTCTTTTGAGGCCAAACAAACCATCCGGACAATTTGCGGGAAGCCGCATCCGGCGCAAGCCCTATGCCCGCCTGTTAGGGGATCTTTTCTGACGGATAATTCTTTTAATGTTGCCATTTTATTGCCTCACTCCTATGTAATTAACAACTGGAACCTTACCAACATTTCGTATGCTCTCAAATATGTTTTTTATTTGTTCAACGTTGATATCTCTTCCTCCTAAGCCATAAACAAAATTAGTAATGCTTGGCTTATTTTGAGAATCAAACAATGCAGACCGGATCTCAGTAAATACCGGCCCTCCGCAAGTGTTAAATGAATCTGAACGGTCCATTACCGCAATCGCTTTTTTCCCTGTTAGTTCCTTGGCAATTTCTTCCGCCGGGAACGGCCTGAAAACTCTAATTTTAAGCATACCGGCTTTAACACCTGAAGCCCTTAGCTGGTCAATCGCAACTTTTGCCGTACCGCTAGCTGAACCCAATACAACTACCGCAAATTCCGCGTCATCAAGTTTATATTTTTCATAAAACCCATATTGGCGGCCAAACTTTTTCTCAAAATCCTTGCCAACTTCTAAAATAACATCTTTGGCGTTTTTCATGGCTTCAATAACCGGCATTTTGTGCTCAAAATAATAATCAGTAAGATCAAGAGCCCCAACTGTTGTAGGCTTTTCTATATCAAGCAAAGAATATTCGGGCTTCTTTTCTCCGATATATTCTTTTACGATGGGATCCTCAATCATTTCCAGTTTTTCCATGCCATGGCTGATAATAAATCCATCCGTGGTCACCATAATCGGAAGCATTACCCTTTTATCTTCTGCAATGCGGACGGCCTGCAATAAATTATCATAAGCTTCCTGGGTATTTTCTGAAAATATTTGGATCCAGCCAAAGTCCCTTGCCGCCATGGTATCAGAATGGTCGCAATGGATATTAATCGGCCCCGATATCGCCCTATTAACTTCGCACATTATTATTGGAAGGCGTAATGCTGATGCGATTGGAAGAATTTCATACATTAAAGCCAACCCTTGGGATGAGGTGCCGGTCATAACTCTTGCTCCGGCTGATGCCGCGCCAACGCAAGCGGACATGGCTGAATGCTCTGATTCAACCGGGATATATTCGGTGTCAACCAGGCCGTCAGCAACATATTTCGCAAAAATCATAACAATCTCAGTAGCCGGCGTTATGGGATAAGCCGCCACTACATCCGGATTTATCTGGCGCATCGCCTCCGCCATCGCTTCATTTCCAGTTTTTGCTACAGTTATCATAGTTTTATTCCTTCTCCATAGTTATGGCTTTATTTGGCTTTGTTGGGCATTCTTTCGCGCAAATGCCGCATCCCTTGCAGTGCTTATAATCAAATCCTGTCATCTTGCCGTCTTTTACGGTGACTGATGAATCGGGGCAGGAAATCCAGCATATCATGCAATGGATGCAAATTTCCGGATGCCAAACCGGCTTTTCACCCATTCTCCAATCACCTGTTTCAAAAGCTTCCGCGGTTTTTGCGGCAAGAGTGTCGCACGGAGGTAGTTCTTTCCAATTCATTAATTTACTCACTTCTTACCTCCTCATACGCGCGTTTTATCGCTTTGATGTTGCCGGCAACTATTTCAGGCTTCGCGGCAAACTTTTTATTTAATTTTACTTCTGTTTCTTTTAAAGTTAGGTTAAAGTCCAAAAGTCCCGATGCCTTAAGAAGCGCGCCAAGCATTGGGGTATTTGGTATTTCCCTGCCCATTTCTTTTTTTGAAATTCCCGAGGCGTCAACCGTATAAACTTTTGCGCCTTTAAGTGAGATATTTTTCCTGATTTCTGAAGGAGCCAGAGTGGTATTAACTATTAAAATTCCGTCATTGGGCAAGCCGTCCGCCACATTTACTTTGCCCATCAATGAAGCATCAAGCACAATAACAATTTTCGGGCTGGTTATCCCGCAATGAAGCGTTATCGGATTGTCCGATATCCTGTTGAACGCGGCAACCGGAGCGCCCATCCTTTCGGGGCCGTATTCGGGAAATGCCTGCATATGCTTTCCAGAAGACAATGCGGCATCGGCAAACAACAGTGCAGCCGTCTTTGCTCCCTGCCCGCCCCTCCCATGCCATCTTATTTCTAAAATTTCATTTTCCATTTTTACCTTCTTTCTTTTCTCTCTCAATCGTCATACCCGCAAATGCGGGTATCTATGAGAACTATGTAACCCAATTCACCACTTTTGGAAGAATAGCTTTATCAATAACTATGCCAATAATAATCATTAAAATGATCGGCAAAACAGCAACAGAAAAGGCTTTCCATTTTTCAAATCCATGAACCTTTCGCTGTGCGATTGCTAATATCCCATAAAGGTATAAAATAACAAAAGAATAAACAATATTATACCCAATCCTGAAATTTGTAAAGTCGATAATCCCTCTTTTTGAAAGCAAAGCAAGCAAAGCAGCCAAAATCATTATTAAAAATACCGCACTGCTGTACAGCGAAGCTTTAACAAGTAAATTTAGTTCTCCCTTGCCTCCCAAATATTTTCCCGCCCAAAATTGCAAACAGCCAATCGCGTAAAACAGCGCAAAAAACACCGCCATTAAAATTCCGCCGACAATTGAAAAAATAATAATAAAAAACATAAACGCCAGCACAACCATTATCGGAAGCACCATAAGCATTTTAATGCCTGACAGCCCTTCCCATAAGGTACTTCCAATCGGGATCAATTGGTTGATAAAAACAACTAAAGAAACTACAAAAGAAATTAAAAAGCTTGTCATTCCGCAGAAATTAAAAGCATCATCCTTCCATTCCCCTTGGGGCATTTTGCTGAAAAACAATATCGGCCGGAAAAAAATCATCGTAGCGGCATCATAATATTTTTTAAACATTTACTTCTCGCCTCCCTTCAAAAGATTTTACTAAAGTAGCCTCGTCGGCATAATCCAAATCAGAGCCTATCGGCAGGCCGTAGGCGATTCGCGTGATTTTTAAATTGTCATATTTTGTTAAAAGCTTTGTCAAATATAAAACAGTTGCTTCTCCCTGCGCGGTTGGGTTCATTGCCAAAACAACCTCTTTTACTCCAGCGTCAATCCTTTTTAAAAGTTCTTTTATCTTTAAATCGCTGGGGCCAAGGCCGTCAATTGGAGAAATAGCGCCGCCTAAAACATGGTAAAGGCCAAAAAATCCCTTAGTCCTTTCTATGGCCATTAAATCTTTGGGTTCTTCAACTACGCAAAAAAGAGATTTATCCCTGCTCTGGTCAGAACATATTTCACAGGGATCATTATCCGCCATATTAAAGCAGTTTGAACAATTTTTTAAGCTGTCTTTTGCCTGATTAATAACTTCAGCAAGCAAATCGGTCTGGCTTTTTGGGGCTTCCAAAAAGTAAAAGGCCATCCTTTGCGCCGACTTTGGGCCAATTCCTGGAAGTTTTTTTAGTTCTTCAATAAGTTTTTTAAATGAAGAGGCGTATTCCATTTACATAAGCCCCGGCAAAGACATCCCCCCTGTGGCCTTTTTTAGTTTTTCGGACGCGTCATCTTTTGCTTTTTTTAAAGCTTGGTTCGCCGCATCCTTAACTATGGAATTTACTTTATTTAAGTTGACGTTTGGGGAAATTTGGATATCACTTATTTCCATTGAGCCGGAAACTACAACTTTTACTCCTCCCGATTCTGCTTCATACTTAGACCTTTCAAGCTCTTCTTTTATTTTTTTTAAGTTTGACTGCAGTTCCCTCGCTTGCTTTACCATATCGCCGAATTTTCCAAATACCATTTATATCAACTCTCCTTCAAATATTTCCTTAACTGCTTCAACTGACATGCGGGGAGTAATCCTCTCATCCCCCACAACTCCCTCAACTAAAAAGCTCTCGCCAACTGCCTCTTTTATCGCCTGTTCCACCGCTTCTTTGTTCTTTTTTTCTTCAAGCCTGTCTTTATGAAAAGCATATCCTTTTTTATATCCGATTACAAGTTTCCCTTTATCATTTATTTCAAGGGGCTCGCCCTCATGCATCGAAATAAAAGCAAACGGGCTCTTTTGTTTAATACTTTCTAATATCTCCGGCCAGTGTTTTTTTATTTTTGCAATCCGATTATCAATCTCGACTACGCGTAAACTAGGTTGCCTGCCTGCCGGCAAGGCAGGCCTCAACCTAGTTTCTTGTTGCTCTGCCATTTTTTGGTTATCAATAAGTTCCAGGAGAGAAACCTCAAGCACCAGCCGGGCATGCGGATGCCATTTCATGTCCATCTCCGCCTGGGAAAGCCCGCGCAAAACGGTTTTTATTTCGTTTAATGTAAATTTTGCGGCAAGTTCTTCTACCTTTTTCTGGTGTTCAATAGTTAGCTCCAATGAATCAGCCGCTCCCACTTTAGCAAACAATATATTCCTAAAATGATTTATCAAATCTTTGGCGATTTGCGAAGCGCTTCGTCCGGCATCTATCCCTTCGCGCAAAAGGTTTAGCGTTTTAGCATCGTCCTTTTCAAGTATTGATGAGGAAAGAGAAAAAAGCATTTCTTCATCAGCTGATCCTAAAAGCGTCATAATGTCATTAAAAGCTACTTTGTTTCCGGCAAATGAAATAAGCTGGTCAAGCAGTGAAATTGAATCGCGCATACTGCCCTCGCCTAGTCGGGCTACTTCATCAAGCGCTTTTTCTTCTATATCCAGCCCTTCGTTTTCGGCAATTTTTTTCAATTGTTCTTTTACTTCGGCAAATTTTATTCTCGCGAAATCAAGCCTCTGGCAGCGGGAAGCAATGGTAATCGGGACTTTTTGCGGCTCAGTAGTCGCTAAAATAAAAATCACATAAGCCGGCGGTTCTTCAAGCGTTTTAAGCAGGGCGTTAAAGGCTTCCTGCGTAAGCATATGGACCTCATCAATGATATAAACTTTGTATTTTCCTTCAATCGGGGTATAGCGGACTTTTTCGCGCAGATCCCTTATTTCATCAATCCCGCGGTTTGATGCCGCGTCAATTTCTATCACATCAACCGCGTGGCCGTCCCTGATTTTTTTGCAGTTGCCGCAATTCCCGCAGGGGCTCGCAGTTGAGCCGTCCGCGCAGTTTAGGGCTTTTGCTAATATTCTAGCGCAGGAAGTTTTTCCGGTTCCCCTGGGCCCGCAAAAAAGATAAGCATGCGAGATCCGGTTTGCTTTAATGGCGTTTTTTAGGGTTTGGATAATATGTTTCTGCCCGATTATTTCGTCAAAGTTTTGCGGCCGCCATTTCCTGTATAAAGATATGTAGCTCATTTATAAATCCTTGGGACTCTTTTTCCAATATTGCAGATAACTTCGTAGGAAATGGTATCTTCTAAAGCCGCGATTTCATCGGCAGTGATCGTTTCAATCCCCTGTGAACCGATTAAAACAGCTTCATCTCCCACGGAAATATTATCATCGCCAACATTTACCATTGCCATATCCATTGTAACACGCCCGACAATGGGGTAGCGTTTCCCATTTATTAAAACTTTTCCACGGTTTGACAATCTTCTTGAGTAGCCGTCAGCGTAGCCAACCGGCAAAGTCGCGATCGCGGTTTCTTTTGAAGTTGAATAAATTCCTCCATATGATATTGCCGTGCCAGCCGGTACTCTTTTTATATATACCACCCTGCTTTTAAATGATAAAGCCGGTTTTAAATTTATAATCCGGTTTGCGCTGGGTTGCGGATAAATTCCATAAATCATCAGCCCGATCCTAACCATATCCAAATGGGTTTCTTTATGGAGCAAGGCGGCGGCTGAGTTGGCCGCGTGTTTTATGCCCGGAAATTTGGCAATGATGGATTTAAATTTTTCAAACTGTTCTTTTGTATAAGCATCTTCATGCTCGTCAGCCCTGGCAAAGTGGGTAAAAACACCTTCAATTTCAATCGCCGGCAGGGAAGATATTTTTGCCGCAAGCGCCGAAGCCTCGGAAGGATGCACTCCCACCCTCCCCATGCCCGTATCAACTTTAATATGTATCTTAGCGGTCTTTTTTCTTTTAACCGCCTCTTCTGAAAGCGCTTTCGCTTCAGAAAATGAATATGCCGTCTGGGTCAGCTGATGCTGGACAATTTCGTCAACAACTGAGGTCGGCGACTCGGTTAATATAAGTATCGGGCAGACAACTCCGGCTTCTCTTAATTCAAGCGCTTCTTTAAGGTTGGCAACGGCTAAATAATCTACTCCCGCTTCAATGGCCGCGCGGGTCAAAGCAACAGAGCCATGCCCATAGGCATTGGCTTTTACAACTGCCATGAATTTTGTTTTTTCAGAGAGCAGTTTTTTTATTTCCCTGATGTTGCTTTTTACGGCGTCAAGATTTATTTCTGCGTAAGTGTTCATCTTTTAATTCCTTTAGATACTCATCTTTTAAGTAAGTATCACCCAGTTTAACTTCGCGCCCAGAATTTGTTCCGTGAAAGTCAGACCCGCCTGTAACCAATAATCCATATTTTTTTGCAAGAGCCAAATATTTTTTTGTTTGCAAATAATTATGCCCACCATAGTAAACCTCAATCCCCCGCAACCCATCTTTGATAAAATCCGGAATCAAATCATCGCAGTTTGAAACAGCAGGATGGGCAAACACCGCAATGCCGCCTATTTCAATTATTAGTTTGATTGCTTCCACCGGAGTCAACCTATAATGCCCAACAAACGCCGGAGCCTTATTATCAAGAAAACGGATAAACGCCTCTTTGAAATTTGATACAATTCCCTTTTTTATTAAAGCACGCGCCACATGCGGCCTGCCAGGGACGCCACTGCCGGAAATCGCTAAAACCTCTTCCGGTTTGAGGTTAATTCCAAGCCCGTTTAATTTTTCACATATTCGGCCGATTCTTTTTACCCTATCGTCTTGTATGGTTTTTAAAACAGTTTTAAGCTTGCTGTTTTTGTAATCAATAAAATATCCAAGAATATGGACTTCAGCGTTTGGCATTTCGCACGTAAATTCTATTCCCGGGATAACTTCTATTATACCTGCAATCTCTCCGGCCTTTTGGGCTCTTTCGATGCCATCAACCACATCATGGTCGGTTAAAGCTATTGTATTAAGTCCGGCCTTTTTTGCTAATCCTACAATTTCTTCAGGAGTATCAATCCCGTCTGAAAAATTGCTGTGTATATGTAAATCTGCTGGCATTTATATCTAAATTATACCAAATTTTAGGGGTGAGGTAAACGCTTACTCTATTTTAAAAACTTCGTCTTTTATCTTACTGCCGTTAACTGTAATTTTTATATAGTGATGAAAGCCGCCTAAATATCGGGGTAAATAAAGCGGCGCTCCAGCTCCCGCGGTTACAATGTAAATAACGCCATCCCTATCCGCTTTGGCATAGCCATGGATATGCCCTGAAAAGACATACCGCACTTTATATCTTTTAAAAATTTCTATAAGATCCCGAGTAATTTTGCGCTCAGACATTATGTAATCAGGAAATACCTCTGAAGGGTCAAATACCGGCTTATGGAAAAAGACAAATATGTTTTTGCCTTTACTTTTATTCAGCTCAGAAATTAAAAAATTATATTGTTTAGCGTCAAAAACCCCTTTAAACGAATTGTCCAAAATGATAAACTGCGAGTTTTTATAGCTAAATGAATAATAGTTTGGTCCAAAATATTTTTCAAAACGCCTATACCCGCCATTCACCGCGTCATGGTTCCCCATAACATTATATATTTTTACTTTGCTTAGTTTGGTTAATTCAATATACTTTTTATATTCAACCTCTTTGCCATACGTAATAAAATCTCCGGTATTAATTGAAAAAGCTATTTCATCATCTTTGTTTATTTTATTAAGGAGAAACCTAAACGTTTCTTCTCCATTCCTATTGTCACCATACACCGCAAAACTAAACGCCTCAGATGTTTGCGCGAATGATTTAAAAGAAAAGACAAAAAACAAAACAAAAAGAAAGCAGAAAAAATTGCGCCAAAAGCGGGAGAGATGATAATTAGCCGATATCATCAGCCGCAATCCTATATTCTTTAAACGCTTTTTCCAAAGTTTTAATAGACTCGCCTAATACAACGCTGGTTAAAATAATACCTTTTGCTCCGGTATCAGCTATTATTGCGACTTCAGACGGTTTTAAATCCCGTTGGGTTGGAATGATAACCGGAATACCGGAAGAAATAGCAATTGAAATATAATTCTGCAAATCCCCCACCACCAGCTCATGGACACCCTGAGAAATCGGGATAATCGCCGCGTCAATCGCTTGCGCCCCCAATCCCTCAACATTAATTACTTTATCCAATGAGTATTCATCATTGAGCGTAATGATCTTTCCGGCTTTTATTTTTTTTGAGGCCGACGGCATCGCGTTACAATGAAAATTGATAAAATCATATTTGCTGTAAGATTTAACTTCGCCTTCCTCAAGCTCTTCATTTTTTGAAATGTCTATTCCAACAGGTATTTCAACCGAATTTACTAATTCAGGGATATGTTCAGTCACAATTAAAGCATCCGCGCCAAATTGTTCGGCCGCCTTAGCCATTTCAATAGTATTTTCCGGCAGTTCAACAATAAGGGTCATTTTATTTTTTCCGAGCAAGTCAAGCAATCTGCTCATCTTTTTCCTCCCTTTTAATTTTTGACTCTAAACATCCGCAGTATTTTTGGCGGTATAAATTATTTTTCAGTGAAAGATCGCGACTTCTTTTATAACCTTCGCGAAAATCATAGTAGAAGAATTCTATCCCCAGTTCCTCTCCTATCCTTAAGCCAATCTCTTTGATCAAATCATGTTTTTGAAACGGGCTTATCAGTAAAGTTGTTGAAAAAAAGCTAAAGCCATTGTTTTTTCCATAATTTGCGGTTGTCCAAAGCCTTTTTTCATAGCAGGCCAAACAATTGCCCGCGGCAGTTTGGACATCATTTTCAACAAAAACCGCCGGCATTTTTACCAGCTTTAAATACTCCCCCATGCACTTCTTTCTTTTTTGATATTCTTCAACTGGGAAAATATTCGGGTTGTAGAAAAAGCCTGTTATATTATATCCGTTATCTTGCAGCCATTCAATTACATATGTCGCGCATGGTGCACAGCAGGCATGAAGAAGTATTGAATTCATTTCAATAAATTAAGACCCTTTAGTACTTCCCTGATCTGTTGTTTTTCTTTTTCATTCGCCTCAATCAGCGGCAAGCGCGGAATTCCAACCGGCCTATTAACCATTGCCAGTGCGGCTTTAACCGGAGTCGGGTTCGCGGTGATAAATAAAACTTTAAACAACGGCAAAAGTTTTAAATGAAATTCCGCCGCTTTTTTAACATTGCCGGAATGGTATGCCATGACCATTTCTTTTATCTCATTTCCCGCGATGTGCGAAGCGACAGATATTACTCCAATCGCTCCCACCGAAAGCATTGGAAGAGTTAAAGAATCGTCCCCGCTCCATAATTTAAATTCTTTTGGGCAGGCGGCTATTGTCGCAGAAGTTTGGTCCAGATTTCCCGCCGCGTCTTTTAATCCGATATAGTTTTTAATCTGCGCAACTTTAGCAAGAGTTTCAGGCATCATATTAATGCCGGTTCTGCCAGGAATGTTATAAATTATAATCGGCAAAGAAGTATTTTCAGCTATTGCCTTAAAATGCTGATAAAGCCCCTCGGCTGATGGTTTATTATAGTAAGGGACAACAACCATGGCCCCGTCACAGCCGATTTTCTCCGCCTGCTTTGTGGAATTGATTGTTGTCGCGGTTGAATTTGATCCGGTTCCTGCAATTAATTTGCATTTTGTCCCTTTTAATGCATTTTTTACAACCCGATAAAGCTCGTATTCCTCTTCATGCGTAAGTGTTGGCGACTCGCCGGTTGTCCCGTGGACCACAATCGAATCGGAACCGTTTTTTGCCAAATAAACCGCAAGCTCCTCTGCTTTTTTATAGTCAACTGAAAAATCATCTTTCATTGGAGTAACCATCGCGGTTATTAAATACCCAAAATCTGCCATAGCACACCTCCAAAATTATTATATCATTTTATTATTAAGTATGCGTAAAGATATTCTGAAATTTCATTAATTTATTGACGATAAATAATAGTAAACAATAAGGAGCGTATACATGTCTAATATTACTCTTTCAGGAACTTGTGAATTATACGGAAGAAAAGGATTACATATGCCAGAATGCAAGGCAGTTGAAAAGCATATCAAACAAAGAAGATTAAATGGAGAAAAAAGATTAGCATCCGGATATTGTGAGACCATCGCTTATAATGACGAAGGAAAAAAACACACCTATAGATATCGGGTTGTAGGACAAATAAATTTTGTCAATAAGACAGAGTATATAATTGACAGGTGCAATGGAAATATAAACCATGAATCCAAGGTAGCCTCCAAAAAAAGCAATCAAACAAATGAAGAAAAAAAACCACCTAGAAAGGATTTAATCTTAATCATAAAGCGTCGCACTCGCGGTATGGGAGGAATTTCTTATATTAAGATTAAGCCCTTAGATATAAAGTTTGATTTTAAACCTATTACCATAAAAGATATTCCTTTTGGATTTGGGGGACCACTGCCAAAACCCCAAAAAATAAATCAAATAACAGTTCCCGTCCAAACTTTTCTTTCATTGGCTGATATTTCAAGTTATCATTTAAGCGGCACTTAATTATTCACTCATTCCAAAAGCTTTTTTCAATTCAGCAACTTTGTCCCTGATTTCCGCAGCCCGCTCAAACTCCAGCGCCGTAGCGGCAATTCTCATTTCTTCTTCAAGGTTCCTGATAAGATCGGCAGCTTCGCTTTTTGGCACAAAATCTTTTAACTTCCTGATCTCTTTAAGTTTTGATTCGCGTATCTGCTCAGAAATATCCATTATTTCTTTGACAATCGTCTTGGGTGTTATATTATTTTTCTTGTTGTATTCGATTTGGATTTTCCGGCGGCGGTTGGTTTCTTTCATCGCTTTTTTCATTGAATCGGTTTCTTTTGCCGCGTAAAGTATAACCTGCCCATTTATATTTCTTGCCGCCCGGCCGATTGTTTGGATAAGGGATGTTTCAGCCCTTAGAAAGCCTTCTTTATCCGCATCTAATATCAAAACCAATGAAACCTCCGGCAGGTCAAGACCTTCCCTCAATAAGTTTATGCCTACAAGAACATCAAATTCCCCTTTTCTCAATCCGCGCAAAATATCAATACGGTCAAATGTCGCGACATCAGAATGAAGATACCTGACCTTAAATCCGTGCTCATCAAGATATTCAGCTAAATCCTCCGCCATGCGCTTGGTTAAGGTTGTAACCAAAACCCTCTCCCCTTTTGAAACCCTGTCTTTTATCCTTTTTTCAAGATCATCTATTTGCCCTTTGGCTGGCCTTACAATTACTTCAGGGTCAATAAGTCCGGTCGGCCTGATTATTTGTTCAATTACTTGTTTTTTAGAAAGCCCAATCTCAAATTTTGCCGGAGTGGCGGAAACAAAAATCACCTGGTTTAATTTTTCTTCAAACTCTTCAAATTTCAGCGGGCGGTTATCATAAGCTGAAGGAAGGCGGAAGCCAAAATTTATCAGGTTATCTTTTCTTGCCTTATCCCCCGCATACATCCCCCTAATCTGCGGGATTGTCACATGAGATTCATCAATTATTAATAAATAATCCTTTGGAAAAAAATCAATTAGTGTTGAGGGAGGAGTCCCTTCTGGCCTGCCCTCCATATGCCGCGAATAGTTTTCTATCCCATGGCAATAGCCCACCTGGCTGATCATTTCCAAATCATATCGCGTCCGCTGTTCCAATCGCTGGACTTCAAGCAGTTTATTGTTCTTTTTTAATTCTTCAATCCTGCCAACCATTTCTTCACGGATTGATTTAATGGATGCATTTAATCTTTCTTTAAATGTAACAAAGTGCGTTCCGGGAAATATCGCAATTGAATCTCTTATGTTCACAACTTTTTGCGTAGTAGGATCAAGCTCCTCAATTTTAAAGACCGCATCGTCTTCAATTTGAATCCTTAATATATTCTTTTCATAAGCAGGCTGTATTTCTATAACGCCCCCCCTCACCCTAAACTTCCCCCTTGAAAGCTCAAAATCGTTGCGATCATATTTTATTTCAACAAGTTTCATTAATAATTTATCGCGGTCGCATTTTTCTCCAACTATTAAAGATACGGCCGCTTCAAGGTAATCTTTCGGAGTGCCAAGGCCGTAAATGCATGAAACCGATGCAACAACAATCACATCTTTTCTGGTAATCAGCGCCATTGTCGCGGAATGCCTTAAACGGTCTATTTCCTGGTTGATTGTGGCCTCTTTTTCAATATAAGTATCTGTCGTAGGCAAATATGCCTCGGGCTGGTAGTAATCATAATATGAAACAAAATATTCAACCGCGTTATTAGGGAAAAAAGACCTGAACTCCTGGCATAGCTGGGCGGCAAGGGTTTTGTTGTGGGAAATAACAAGTGTCGGCTTTTGCACTTTTTCAATAACATTCGCCATTGTAAAAGTTTTTCCCGATCCGGTCACACCGAGAAGCGTTTGGAATTTATGTCCTTCATTTAATCCGTCAGAAAGTTTCTTTATCGCGTTTGGTTGATCTCCGGCAGGCTTATAATTTGCTTCAATTTTAAACAAGAATTGCCGCCTTTAAATCTTCAAGCTTTCCTTCATTCTTTATTATCCTATCCGCCAATTTTAAATACTCTTTTTGAGACATTTGCGAATTTATCCTCTTCTTTGCATCATCTTCCGACAATCCCATTTTAATCAATCTTTGTAATCTTTTTTCTTTTGAAGCTATTACTACCCAAACCTCATCAACCAATCCAGCAAAAAGATGCGGAAGCGCGGCGTCAATAACAATTATTCTTTTTTTTCGCTTCAATCTGTTTATTTCTCTTTGAATATTTCTCCTCATCTTAGGATGGAGGATTTGATTAAGTTGCTCCAATTTATTCTTATCAGCAAAAACTAAATCCCCAAACTTTTTTCTGTCAGTTGTTCCAAAAGCTTTTTTAATTTTAGCTTTCACATTTATATCTTTATTCAGGAGGTCGTGTCCAATCTTATCCGCTTCAATTACGATAGCTCCAGATTTTTTTAGCATTCTAGCAGTTTCGCTTTTCCCTGATGCAATTGACCCCGTAAGGCCGATAACTTTCACGTTCTTCATACTTGTAATTTTAACACATTTTTCGCTTGACAAAAATTACCAATAAGTTAGTATTTCAGCAATGCGGTTGAAATGCTTTTTAATATTTTCTCTGCTTTGCATTCAAGTATTTTCTTTTGCCGCAACAACTTATCCCTATGGCGACTTTATAATGAAGGTTCCTGCCCAGGAGGATCCGTTTCCGGGAATGGGCGGCGGGTTTGTCTCATTATCAAAAGGCATTGACACAGTTCTTTATAATCCTGCAAGTTTAACTAAATCCAAAGGTTCTGAAATTTCCGTCGGGATCGCATCAACCGCCGCACAACTGCCATATAATAAAAATTACGAAGCGAAGGATATCACATTTGAAGCAACCGGAGGAGCTTTGTCAGGCTTCAGTAACGCAATTCTGTTCACCTCCGATCTGGGAGCCACCGTTCCCGCAACCAGGGAATTCACTGGCAAGTTAAACTGCTCTACTGTTTCTACCGGTATAAGCTATAAACAATCAATAAAAGTCGCGGATATCTTTTCTCTTGGAGTTATAACCAGGGGAGAAACAGGAGCAGTTGTAAATCTTGCAGGCAACTTCCCCACGCAATGGAAAACCGATATCGCTTTGCAAAATGTATCAAGTTTTATGGGATCTGGACTATCTGTTAATAGTGCTGGTAAATTGACTTATAAGTATACACCTGCAGGAATGTCAACCTATACATATACCAGTGAAGCGTCAGTTTGGAGCGGTTTTTTAAGCCAAACCCAAAGAATTCCAATGACAGTAATTTCAGATTCGCACAATGATATTAACGTTAACTCGAACTTGACTTTTGCCAGCGCCGCAAAACTCGGCAGTTTTTCCCTGGGAGCAAATTGCACCCCTATCAGCGCAACCGCAAATATTCAAAATTCAATGCGCGCTATTGTAAATGACGGGACAGGAGATATTTATTTTTATGTCCCTAATTTTGATCCAAATAATGAAACAGATGTCCTGCAGTGGACAACCGACCCTAATAAATTCGCAAATTCTTCCGGTTATAAAAAGCGGTATTTTAGGACTCCGGCCGGCGAGACTATTGCCGAAGCAAAATACAACGGTTTTTTTACCGCTTCCGGCACCAGGATTGATCTTGGTGGGCTTTATGAGATGAATGATTTTTTTACTATTGGAATAGCATATGAAAATATCGGCGGGACAGTTCTGAATTTCACAGGAACAGGAAGGGTTGCTTTTGTTAATACCAGGATTACCAGCATGGATGCCAGCAATTTGATTGATCCGGCGGCAACCAGCTTTACTTTTTTTGATGACAACTTTAGCTCAGTCAGCGGGACAGAAAATTACGGCATGCAGGAAAGTATTCCTGTTTCTCTTCCTAAAAAAGTCAAAATCGGCGCCTCTTTAAAAAGGCCTTTTACAATAGCTATTGATTACGAACAACAGGAAAACCCCATAAATTGCAGGTATCAAAAAAGTGACGCGAGCTACGCAAGTTTAGTCCTAAGCGATTTAAAATTCCTGAAAGGCGGTTTTGAAACACAGCTTTTTTCTTTACCCCTGATAATAAAAGGCGGATTAACCCTAATATTCAAACCTACGGTTGCCGGAGCAGATGCTAACCTGCTAAGCACAATTGACAAGGCATTTAAATACAAGGTATTGCCTACCAAGATAGATTTAGGTACAAGTTTAAATCTTTGGGGCACTGAATTGGGAAATTCTTTTGGCGCAAGCATTATGCCCGCTTTCTCAGTGCTCCAGCTTGATACGGTTGGCCAGGACTTTAGCCGGCTCGGCTACTTCAGCCTTTTTGTTAAAAGGGATTTTTGGGAACTCACTTATTTGAGCATTCTTGATCCCGCAGCGACAGGAGCAGCATATAGCAGCGCGGAAAATAAAAATGATTATATCAATATAGCAAAATTTATCAATACTTTAACTTTTAGCGTGAGGTTTTAATTATGAAAAACTACCCCGTGTCATTCCCGCGTAGGCGGGAATCCAGTGAATTTAGAAAAAAATTAGATTCCCGTTTTCACGGGAATGACTTTTTTAGAGACTTTTTCATCATTCCCAAAATGTTTTATATTGCATTTGCTACTTTTCTATATCTTTCCATTGCCGCCAATGCGGCGCCTATTATCGCACATGAAGAACTAACTACTTTAACTGACACAACCGCAATAATTACCTGGACAACAACAAATGAAGCGGCGGATACAAAAGTTTATCTTGGCGTCGGAGCGCCGGACACTTCAACTGCATTTTATTCTTCATCAGATTTAGTCATTTATCACTACGCAACATTAACCGGCCTTACACAGGGAACAACTTACACCTACTATATTAAAAGCGGCACCGCCAGCACATCATTAAGTGAAAAGACATTTACTACTTTAACCGCGCCGTCAGGGGAAGAGCTTTTTACTTTTGCCTCAATTTCAGACATACAGTATGCCGCTGTAGACGCACAGCATCCCACCGGCAAAGCAGACACTGCCGGAGCCAGGGGGCGACCCTATTCACATAGCGCAGAAATTCTTGATGCCATGGTCACAGAAATCAATAAATATGCGCCGGCTTTTACCGTAATCAGGGGCGATATTATTGAAAAAGATTATGGAGACCAAATTGCGACCCAGGTAAAAGGCAAACTGGATAATCTTACCAAAGCATCGGATCTCAACAAATATTATCCAATTCCCGGGAACCATGACAAAGAGAGTGCTTATACCGCCGGCGATTGGGTAAAAAGCAACTTGGGGCTGTTGTATCCACCAATGATTTCAAACTCAACAGCCGAAAGTTCTTTTAACTATTCTTTTATATATAATGGATACCGTTTCATTATGCTGGATTCTGTAAAAACCGATTATACTGCAAATATCAAAACATCTTATCTAACTGCTCAGCTCGCTGAGGCGCAAACTGCAGGGCAAAAATGTTTCATTTTTCTTCATCATCCCGCAACCGATGTCCATTCTGAAAACCTTCCGGCAGATGTTATTAGTGAAATTACCGGTGGTTCATCAAGTTATGATTCTATCCAGTTAATGAATACGGTTGAAGCTCAAACAATTATTACCACGTACAAAGATATTGTTGCGGGCGTATTTTCCGGACATATCCATGACAATAAATACACAACAGTATCCGGAGTCCCCTACGTAAGAAATTCGGCAGGAATACAGTTTCCAACCAGTTTTAATGTTTATAAAGTTTATTCAAATGGCTATATGATGTCAACTTATAAAGTCCCCACCTGGACAGAAGTTGCACGGAATGTAATAACCGCTGAAGCCGGTTATAGTGAAATATATTGGGAACAGTTTTCCATGGGGCCTTCATCCGCTCGAAATTTCTCATATACGTTGTCGGCAAATGCTCCAGAAGTTAATGTTTCTAAGTGTTATCCGACTTCCAATTCAACAAGTGTTCCTTTAAATAACGACATTATGATTTATTTCAGCAAAGCTATGAATACAACAGATTCGCAAAACGCGGTGACAATTACTCCAAATCCTGGTGGTTTGAGCTATCGCTGGGAAAACGGCAATAGCGTCTTATATATTTCTCATACTAATTTTTCTGCCAGTACAACCTATACCGTCCAGGTAGGCGTAGGTGCTAAAGATTCTTCCGGCACTGCTTTAAGCGCCGCAGCTTCATACAGCTTTTCAACTGGTGCAAGCGCGGATACCACAGCTCCCGCTGCCGCGTTTGACAATTTGCTTAATAATGTAACCACAGACAATCAGCAGGTAATAACAGGAATCGCTACCGATAGCGCTTCAACTATCGTTAGTATTGAATGCAGGGTTGATGGCGGCAGTTGGACTACGACAACCGCACTTGATGGATTGTTAAATTCAGCTACGGAAAAATTCTCCTGGACTCCTTCTTTACCCCTCACCAGAGGCGTTACCTCCCATGAAGTAGAAGTCCGGGCAAAAGATTCAGCAGGAAACATTAATACAACTTTTACATTATATGGCTTTTATGTAATTGGGGATCGTCCGGAGGTCGCTTTAGAGTCACGAGGAACAACTATTATTAACGGCGATACAATTGACAAGGATCCCTCTTTTAGCATCACTATAATCAGTGACAAGCCGCCTGTTACGGCAACAAGTTATCTTAATGCCCTGTCATCTTCGGATATCACGGCACTGGCAGCAAGCATCACCTTAACTGTTGATACAAATAATCCTTATATTTTCACAGGCGCCTACACCCCAACTTTAACCGACGGCAAGTATACTATTATTATAAAAGCTACAGACAATAGCGGGAATGTAACTTCAAAAGAAGTATCAGAATTAAGCGTACAGACACAAACAGATTTAAAAATTCAAGGAACGCCATTAAGTTATCCCAACCCATTCAATCCGGAATTAGTAAATGCGGCTATTGGCTATACGCTTTCAAAAGCTTCAAATGTTTCTGTTACTTTCCATGACCTGATGGGCAACCAAATCGCGAAAAAAAGCTACTCTTCTGTAGTTGATGGAGGAAAAGCCGGCTATAACGAAATTTCCTGGAACGGACGGGATGATTCCAACAGCTTGGCTGGAAACGGCACTTACATATATATTATTTCCGGTGACGGCAAATATTTATCAAAAGGTAAAGTTACAGTATTAAAATGAAAAATATTTTTATCGCGGTTTTATTGGTGTTTTGCTTTATTGCAATCGCGCACGCTGATACCGGTACTTCTTTAGATATCAGCCGATATATTTTAAGCGGCCGGACTCTTGGCATGGGAGGAGCATATACAGGCTTATCAGATGATGGCGAGGGGATTTTTACAAACCCATCAGGGTTGGCAAAAATAGAATTTCCTCAAATGATGGGCTTTACCAGGAAAATATTTCTTGAAGAAACAACTTACCTATTATATGGCTGGGCGGCGCCAACAAAATACGGGACATTTGGAATTGGATATTCATCAGCAAGGGTTGGAGAATCTTATCCAACCTCACGCGATCCCGGCACTAATCGCATTATAATCAACCCTTCGCTTGAAGCAATAAATAACGAAAACAGCGTCCTTTTGGTTTCTTACTCCAGGGTTTTGCCATGGAAAAATATTCAGGCGGGAGGAAATTTAAAGTTTTTCAATTCCAGCATTAGCGGAGGAGGACAGCTTGACCGCGCAACCGCAATGAGCTTGGATCTTTCCGCTTCATACAAGCCCTTGAATTATTTAAATCTTGGGATAAACCTTCAAAACATTATTGGAAATTCAATGAGTTGGAAAAATACTTCTGAAAATTTGGGCGGTTATAATAAAATCGGGCTTGCTTTTAATTTATTCGGAAACAGCACCCTGGAAGCTTTTATTAAAAACAACCAAAAAGCAATAGTTTGCCTGGATTATGATATGCCGCGCAATGTTTTAAATGGCTCAAACCTTCTGCACCTGGGCGCTGAATATGAACCTTTTAAATTTTTATCATTGAGGGCTGGATTAAACCAGGAATCCGGCGGCACGGGAATAACCTTAGGTTTGGGGTTAAAAAACAATGCCTTCAGGTTTGACTACGCTTATTACCAAAGGCCTGGCGCCTTCGGAGACAATCCCCACTATTTTTCACTGTCATATGTCGGTGAAAGGATTGTTACATATGACAAAAAGTTCAAGCGGCTGGAATCCGGCATCAAGTTTATTTCTCCTAAAGATAGGTCAATTACAACCAAAGATAAAATTTTAGTCAATGCCGAAGCAAAAGGAAAAATAGTTTCAGATAAAAAAACCATTTATACGGTTCCCTTAATTGAATCAACTTCCGAAGTGGTTGAGATTTTTGAATTTGAAAATTTATCTGATGTCAGGCAAAACGGATACCCAATCAACAAAACCGGTACAGTTGAATTTGAAGCAAGTTTAAACTTTGGGAGAAATGCGATTAGTATTTCAGGCAATATTAAAGACACCTATGTTTCAAGTGAAGCCAGGGTATTAAGGATTAAGCCGTTTGGTGATATCCAGGAAGATTACTGGGCATTTGAGCCGGTTGCGCTTAATGCTGTACTTGGCTTGATAAGGGGTTATCCGGATGATACCTTTAAGCCTGAAAAAGGCACAACCAGAGCTGAGCTTACCGCTTTATTGGTAAGGACGTTAAATATAGATCAGGCAAAACTCGAGCAAGCTGGAAAAGCTGAAAAGTTTAAGGATGTCTTGCCCAACAGCTGGTTCACCACGTTTGTAAATGCCGGAGCTGATCTTGGATTGGTAACCGGCTATCCAAATAATACTTTTAAACCTAATGCAGTTTTAAGCCGTGCCGAGGGTGTTGCGGTTCTTGCAAGATTTGCCGGATTAGAAGAAAAAGCTGGAATCGCTTTTAATGACCTGAAAGAAGGGTTTTGGGCGAATAAACATATTAATCCAGCTAAAGAAATCGGCATGCTTAAATATTTAGAGGGCAAGGATTTTGAAGCCGCAAAACAGTTTAGCCGTGCTGAAGCCGCGGAAGTGTTGTACCGCACGCCACAAATCCAGACAAGTGTAAATGAATTTTGGGACAGGGGAATTGTTGGAAGTATTTCAACAACAACAGCTGCTTCTTCTGAATCAATAACTGGCGCAACTACTTCTGAGTCTCGATAATGTAGTTATTTCCATCAGTTTTTACAAGTATATTCCCGTTCAAATCTGTCCGATAGTATTTTATTCCCAAATCATTAAGCCTTTTAATTGTTGAAGGATGCGGATGAGAAAACCTGTTTTTTTCTCCAACTGAAATCAGCGCAATCTTTATTGATTTAATGAAATCGCTAGAGCTTGAGGTTTTACTCCCGTGATGCCCCGCTTTTAAAATTGTTGCTTTTATGTTATAGCCCTTGGCTTTTAATATTCTCTCTTCCCCCTCCCTCTCTGCATCACCAGCCAGCAAAATAGAAAACTTTTTATAGCTGAGGCGGATTACAACTGAATTATTATTTAAGGCCGATTTTTCAATAAGCGGCTCAGAGGGGTGCAATATTTCACCTATTACACCCTCCCCCAGGTCTATTTTCATTCCCGCCCTTGCTAATTTATATGGAATGTTTTTGCTGTCAATTAATTTTAAAAACTCAAGATAGCTTTTACTTGTATGCGCTTGGCCTGAATCCATTACCAAGCCAACCGAAAGATCTTTAATAACTGATGGAAGCCCCCCAAGATGGTCATCATGGGGATGAGTTAATACCATTATATCGATTTTGTTTATCCCTTTTTTATGAAGAAACGGTAAAACGTATCGGATGCCGGCATCTGATCTTTTGTATTTTGGCCCGCCATCAACCAGCATATTTTTACCTGACGGCGATTCTATAAAAATTGAATCCCCCTGCCCTACATCAATCACGCTTATTTTTAGCTCATTTAGCGCATTGGTTGGGGAAAGCGCGGCAGTCCAGATAATTAAACAAATTAAAACAAGCAGTGCGATTTTTTTCTTTATCTTATCCATAAATCCCTCAACCAACAGCACCATGATAACATAATAATATAAAATAAATATAAACGGCGGGGAAACAACATAAAAGAATGCTCCCGGCAGCTTCGAAAAAGTAAAAACAATTTCCCTAAGCAAAATGAGCAGCAAATAAAGTATGTTATTTATAATCCCAGAGATGGGCGGAAAAATAAATCCTATGGCGCTTGAAATAAATCCAGTTATTGTCAATAACTCAACCCAGGGAACAACCAGCGCATTTGCCGCAAAAGAAATAATTGAAAACTGGTTAAAATTATATAAGGTAATCGGCGTTGTAACTAATATTGGAGCCAATGAAACAGACATCATAGCTGCTAAGATTTTATTGTATCCCCTATCAATTAGCCGTTTTTCTATTTTTGGGGCAAGATATATTAGCGCCCAGGTTGCCAAAAAGGTCAATTGAAAACCCAAATCGAAAACAATTAACGGATTAACAATCATTAATATTAGCGCGGCCAAAGACATTGAGGTATAGATTTCGCTTTCGCGGTTAAATAACAATCCTATTAGAGTTATCTCCCCCATAATGCCGGCGCGTATTATTGATGCCCCCAATCCTGCCATAACCGCAAACATAATATTTATAATTGATATTATTGCCACAGACATTCCAATTGGCAAATTAAAATATCTCAATAATGCTAGGCTCACCCCGATTAATATTGAAACTTGCGTTCCGGAAGCAACCAGAAGATGGATCAAGCCAACCTTTCTGAATTCTTCTTTTAAGTCATTATCTATCGGGGATGCGCCGGAACCAAATATAATGCTTCCAAGCAATGAGTCAAATGGTTTTGGCATGGTTTTTGAAAATAAGCCGATTATTTGTTCGTTGACTGCCTTAATTGCGGGTACTTCGAATTTTTCCTTGTTTAATTTTTCTTCCGATAATTGCGGCCTAATTAGGATGATTAACAATGCATAAATAATGGCAATTAAAACTAATGGCCTTTTAAACACTAAACAGTTATCCTGCCTTTAATATTTTCAAACTTATTCTTTCCAAATCTTTTAATTTTCGAAACGAGTTCTTCGGTTTTGGAAAATGGCCTTGAGTCAATTATATTTTTCGCGGTTTTTGGGCCTACCCCGGGCAAAGAATCCAACTCGTCCATAGTCGCGGTGTTTATATTAATGATTTTGTCCGGTTTTTTTAGGTTTTCTTGTTTTTTTGAGGCTGCAACTTCATTAATTATATTTTCTTTTTTTGGGATTACTATTTTTTGCCCGTCTTTAACCTGTTCAGCAAGATTTACTGCAGATAAATCGGCTGTTTTTAAAATTCCTCCAGCAAGATTTACCGCATCCAAAAGCCTGGCTTGCGTATTTAGCTTATAAACTCCTTCTTTTTTAATCTCTCCGCAGATATGAATTACTATTTTTTCGGTTTTGGCTGGTTCTTCAATGATAATTTCAGATATTGGAGCCGGTTTTAAGAAATGATTGTAGAAATAAAGAAGGCTTCCGATTGAAATGGCTAAAACTAAACCTATAACTGTAGTTTTTTGTTCATTGCTTAGCTTGATCATGTAAATAATTACTAAGCAATCATTATGCCAAAAAGCAACCCGCCTATCCCTTTGTCATACCCGTGAAAACGGGCATCTAAGAAAATAGATTCCCGCATACGCGGGAATGACACATAATCTTTAAATCTTCTGATAAATATTATAGATGTCTTCGATATATTTCTTTGAAGAGCCCTTAAATCCTCCGCGTTTTTTTACATTATTTGGCCCCTCTAAGTATCCAGCCAGTGAAAAGGTTACTTTGTCCGGATTCTCAAAACGATCTAGCAGGGATTTTAAATATCTTACCGTCCCTTTTACATTTTGGTCAATGTCAAAAGGATCATAAACCCCAAGCCCAACAGCTGTTGATGGAAGAAGCTGGCCTAATCCCTGGGCGCCTGAAGGGGAAACGGCAAACCGATTAAATCTTGATTCCCTGGCGATAAGAGCACACGCCAGTTTGGGATTTACATTATAAATTTGGCCGTATTTTAAAATCGAATCAGCTATACTCTGGGCTTCCCATTCTTCAACTTTTTTAGCATACTTTAAAATAAATGATTTTATATTCTGGACAATGCCCTCAGTATTTTCTAAAGGAAATACCGGTTCGGGAATAATCTTGATATCCGTTTGCGTATAAGTTTGAGAAGTATCAAATTGGGAATAGTTATCAAATGTTTCTTGTTTTGGTTCTTTAAAAGCAGATGTTGTCTTAGGGGTTTTATTGGTTACCGAAGCTACTATGGAAAAAACAAAAATTAATATTACAACTGTTGCCGCTGAGCCATCCATTATCAGGAAATTATACGCTTTTTATCTTCTTCTGTCACTCCCTTTAATGTAATATTTATTCTTCCCATGTCGTCAATTTCAACTACTTTTACAACTACCTCGTCCCCAACGCTTAAGACATCTTCAACCTTGTTAACTCGATTCTGGGAGATTTGACTGACGTGGATCAATCCGTCTTTTCCTCCGGGAAGCTCGGCAAAAGCGCCAAAATTCGTGATCCTTACGATTCTTGAAGAAAAAACATCTCCAATTTTTGGTTCGAATGTAATATCCTCGATTTTTTTCCTGGCAAGTTTTCCCGCTTCCGCGTCCGCGGTTGTTATTAAAACTTTTCCGCTGTCTTCAATATCAATCTGTACGCCGGTTTCCTCAATAATCGCTTTAATGTTTTTTCCGCCGGGACCGATTACCATGCCGATTTTTTCAGGGTTAATATCAAATGAAATAATCCTCGGCGCGTATTTTGACATCTCTTCTCTTGGAGCCTTGATTGCATCTTCCATCTTATCAAGGATAAAGAATCTTCCTTCTTTGGCCTGGCTAAGCGCCTGCTCAACTACTTCATATGAAAGTCCCCTGATTTTCACATCAACCTGTACGGCAGTAATTCCCTCGCGCGTACCGGCAACTTTAAAATCCATGTCTCCCAAATGGTCTTCAAGGCCTTGAATATCTGTAATAGTAATATTTTTCCCTTCGCCCGTCACCAGCCCAACAGATATCCCTGCGACTGGGCTACTGATTTTTACTCCTGCATCCATTAAGGCAAGCGTTGATCCGCAAGTAGAAGCCATACTAGTTGAACCATTGCTGCTTAAAACTTCGGAAACTAACCGCAGGGTATACGGAAACTTTTCCTCATTCGGCAATACCGGTTGGACAGCCTTTTCCGCCAAAGCGCCATGGCCGATTTCTCTTCTTCCAGGACCCCTTGAAGGCCTGGTTTCACCAACAGAATATGACGGGAAATTATAGTGGTGCATGAATTTTTTTCCGGTTTCTTCAACATCCAAACCTTCAAGCCTCTGCTCTTCACCAGGCGATCCAAGCGTTGCAACAGTCAATACCTGCGTATCGCCTCTTGAAAATATTGCTGAGCCATGGGTGCGAGGAAGCACGCCCAGCTCGCATTTAATTTCCCTTATTTGTTTAAACCCTCTTCCATCAATTCTTTTGCCTTCTTGCAGCACCATTTTTCTCATTGCGTCATATTCAATTTCTTCAATCACATTTTTATAATCGAAAGGTTTTTTTATAAATAGTTCCGCTATTTTTGGCTCAGCTTCCGCCTTCTTTTTAAGCTCGCCTTGAATACTATTCAATTGGCTGTTCTGCTTTTCTTTATCGGCAATTCTCATTGCTTCTTGGATTTTCTTTTCCGCGTTTTGATAAACAAACTTTTTGATCTCATCATTTGCTTTGTAAAAAACAGGGTTTGCCTTTGGCTTGCCTGCCTTTGACACTAAATCTTCCTGAAGCTTAATAAGATCTTTAATAACCGCATGCCCTGATTTTATTGCTTCAAAAATATCTTTTTCTGAAATTTCTTTGCATCCGGCTTCAAGCATTAATATTTTATCTTTTGTTCCTGCAGCTACCAGGTCAAGATCAGATTCCTTTATTTGAGCGTTTGTGGGATTGATGACAAAGGCGCCGTTAATTCTGCAAACCCTAACGCCGGCAATCGGGCCGTCAAATGGTATGTCAGAAATAGAAAGGGCTGCAGATGCCGCAACTATCGCTAAAACATCCGGAGGATTATCTTGATCAACTGATAAAGGCGTCACAATTACCTGAACATCATGAAAGTACCCTTCAGGGAAAAGCGGCCTAATGGTGCGGTCAACTTTGCGGCCAGTTAGGATTGATTTTTCGGAAGGTTTTCCCTCGCGCCTAAAAAAGCCGCCCGGAATTCTCCCAATTGCATAAAGTTTTTCTTCAAAATCAACTGTCAAGGGGAAAAAATTTATTCCTTCTCTAGGTGAAGCCGAAGCAGTGGCCGCGGCAAGAACCATTGTATCGCCAAGCCTGACAATAACAGAACCGCCCGCTTTTTTTGCAACACGGCCTGTTTCAATAGATATTATGCGGCCATCTGAAAATGGGAGTTCAATCTTTTGTATCATTTAAATCTGAGTGAGCCGACTAATGCATCGTATCTCTTTGCATCATAGTTTTGAAGATAATTAAGCATTCTTTTGCGCTGGCCAACAAGTATAAGCAACCCGCGGCGGCTGCTCTGGTCTTTTTTATGGACTTTTAAATGCTCAACCAATTGTCCAATCCTTTCGGTTAAAAGGGCTACTTGCACTTCTGGGGAACCAGTATCATCGTTGCTGGTTTTATACTTGCCGATTACCTTAGTCTTTACTTCTCTTTTCAATTTTCAACTCCATTCATCATCTTTGATTATATCACATATCTTTTTAAAATATCAATGTCTTTTCTTATTCTTTCTTTTAATTCCTCAACATCATTAAATTGAATTTCATCGCGTATTTTTTTATAAAGCTGCAATTTTATTTTCTTCCCATAAATATTTTTTGAGAAATTCAATATATGCGCTTCGATTTCAACGCTTCCTGACCCAAAGGTCGGCCGGGCGCCAATGTTAACAACGCATTTACGGCCTAAGGTTTTTCCAAGATAAACGCCATGCTGGGGTAAAAGCTTATGATTTTCGATTTTTAAATTGGCGGTATGAAAGCCCAGTCCCCCGCCCCTGCCAACCCCATGGATAACCCTGCCTGTAATTTGAAATGGATGCCCAAGCAAATGGATAGCATGATTAAAGTTTCCTCTCGATATTAAGTTTCTGATCAGGCTTGATTTCACAATGTGTTTTTCCTGCCTGCCGGCAGGCACGGTTTCTTTTACCGGCTTCACGATTTTTACTTTAAACCCGAATTCCCTGCCTAAATTTTTAAGCTGATCAACTCCTCCGCTTCTATTATGGCCAAAGGCAAAATCATACCCCGCAAAAACCACCGCGGCTTTAATTTTTTTTACCAAATATTTTCCTGCAAATTCCTTATAAGATAATTTCTGAAAACCGGTTGTAAATTTTATCGTTATTACTTCATCAACGCCAAGGGCATTAATCAGTTCTTTCCTTTCAGAAAGAGTAGTCAAAAGCTTAAGCCCTCTTTCGGGGATAATTATCTGCTGAGGATGGGGATTAAATGTGACAGCGATACTTTTAAGCCCATGTTTTTTCGCGTATGAAACAGCATCGCTTAATATCCTTTTATGCCCCAAATGGACGCCATCAAAAGTTCCAAGCGCAACAACGGCCTCTTTCATTAATTGCCAAATGCTCCCTTAACCATCAAAGTAACCGTTTTAATATATTCAGCCGCCGGCAAAAACAACAACTGCGATAATAATAAAGTCCCTGCAACTCTCCCTAAAATGATATAGAAAACCATCGCGCGAACATCTTTTTCGCTTCTTTTTCCTTTCATCGCCCGGTCTGTAATAAACGCGCAGGTGGGATCAACCATCAATGTCAATAAAATTGTTGCAAGTCCATTTACTATCGCGGAAAGCTGGGTTGCAGTTACGCGATACTCAGGAACCATTGATCCCGCGTACAAAGCCGAAAGCACTCCAATCGCATATATTGAAACCATTATTAAATTCAGCCACAAAAAAAGCTGAGGCATTCCCTTTAATGACAAATTCGCGAAAGTATTTTTTTTGGGAAGACGGAACCGCTTGATGATAGCAAAAAAGTTTTTTGGCTTAAATGCCGAAACAATTAATTTTGGAACCGAACCAATTTCTTCAAAACGAAGAATTGCTTTAACAAAAATAGAAACGGAAAATGGAGTCAATATCGCCGCGAATAAATTCCCCAAAAAAGCCGCAAAAATAATAAAACGGAAATTTACGGCCAAAGCCGAAACATCGCCCCTATTAATTGCCGAATCAACCATTCCTCCAAGAAAAGGAGCCTGAAGCATATTGGATAATCTAGTCACTAAAAGCGTGGCATTAACAAAAGAAAGAGATGTCGCGATTGATTTAGTCCTAACTCCGGCCAAGCGCAGGGAAGACGCGGTACATTCGGCAAAGTGAATAATTCCGGTAAAAATGCAAACAATAATAATCGGATTCATCATGTCATTATAGATGAATATTGTTTAAATGACAAAACATAAAAAGCGAGGGGACCAACCCTCTAATGTCTCCATGTTTTCATTAAAGAATAAAGTCCCCTGCTAAGATTACAGAATAATCTTTTGGCCTACCATAAACGATAAGCTCTTGCTCGAGAAGGTTCCTTTTGTCGCATTGGTACCCGATCTTAGGATCGAATAACCAACTTGACCGAATGTCTTTCCTCCCAAGCCTAAATCTCCCTGGACGCCGGCGCAAATGTCGCCGCCAAGTGTCCCTCCAACTGCCCCTGTACGATAGACTACATAGTTAATCCCGCCGCTGACGAATGACTCAATGCCACCCATCATATCAGCAGGCAACATAATAACACCGCCAATATTCAACGGGACTGCTTTCCAATCTTTGCTGGCAGTATCTTTTCCCTGAGCATAACCTACTCCGAGAACATACTTCACAGCATTCGCTGGTAAGCCGATCATTGGACCAATGCCGATTGGATCTGCTAACAATACATTAGCATTTAATCCGATCATCCCTGCTCGCAAGCCAACTTCTGCTGCCGTTTCCAAACCCATGCCAAATAATCCGGCTTGAGCTGGAGCAGGCGCTGCTTTAATTGGAGCTGGTGGCGGAGGAACTGCAACTGGTGCTGGTGGCGGCGGTGGTGGTGCAACGATTACTTGTCCAGCCGCGATTTTTTTCTTTAGAGCCGCAATCTGTTTTTGCAATGAAGCTTTTGTTTTTTTAACTTTCGTTACTTTTAACTTGGCTTCAAGCTTTTTAAGATCGGCCTTCAGCTTCGCAACATTAGCTGCGAAAACCGGGGCTGCAAGTGCTGCAACAAACGCAAACACCACTAATAATGCAAATACTCTTTTCATGTGAAATCACCTCCCTTTGTCCAGAGTTTTGGACGCGTTAATGATACCCCAACCAAAAAAATTGTCAAGTGGTTTTTTTTGGAGTATAATCATTAAATATGATGAAGAACAGGGTAGAAAAAATTTTCTCCGGTATCATAAAAACCCAAAGGATAGCTAGCGCTTACCTGTTGCTTGGGGGGCTTGCCCAAGAAAAGCTTGATTCCGCCCTTTTTTTTGCCAAATCATTAAACTGCGAGAGCCAAATAAGTAAACCCTGCAATTCCTGCTTAAGCTGCAGAAAATTGTCAAACTCAACTCACCCCGACCTTATTATAATTGAAAAGGACGGCGCCAGCATAAAAATCGAGCAAATCAGGAAATTAAAGGAATTTATGCATTATGGGCCAAGCGAAGGCACTTATAAAATCGTTGTCGTTAATAATGCTGATGCTATAACTTCAGACGCCGCTAACAGTTTCCTTAAGATGCTTGAGGAGCCGCCATCATATTCCACCTACCTATTGGTAAGCCAAAAAGAAGAAGGGCTTCTGCCAACAATTATTTCCCGCTGCCAAAAAATCATATTCCCGGAACAAAGCGAATATTTTATTTCTGAACAGAGCAAGACGGTTTTTGAAAAACTTACAGGCAATAATTATGTAGAAACATCAAATGCCGTTAGAAGCATCGAAGATCCAGTGCAGCTGCTTGAAGAATTGTTTGCCTTGTGCGCCCAATCGCAAAGGTACAAACTCGCCAAAAAAGTATTATACGCGCTTAAAAACATAAAAATGGGCTCAAACAAGAAATTAATTATTGATTGGATGTGCATAAATAAATGGAACCTAAATTAGCAATTAAACTTAGGAAATTCAACAGGATATGCCCGATTGCCGGCTATAAGGAAGACGCCATAAAAGTCGGCGCCGCGGTAATTGTTTTAACCGACAGGGGAGAAGAGTTTGGCACAATTGTTTCTTTTCCCAACAAATACCCAAAAATCTTATCCCAAGACGTGCGCCTTAAAAAAGTAATAAGATATGCCACGGAAAATGATATAAAAATCGCCAATTCATTAGGCGGGATGGAAGAAGAAGCTAAAATATTTGCCGCGAAAAAAGCAAAAGAATATGAATTCCAGCTTAAAATTATCGGCGTAGAATATTTATTCGACATAAAAAAGGCAAACATCTACTATAAGATAGAAAAAGATAAAAAGACCCCGGATTTAAAATCTTATAGGAGAGATCTATCAAGTTCGCTAAAAGCAGAAATCACCATGCGCAGTATTACACCGCGCGATGAGGCGAAATATTTAGGCGGGCTGGGTCCCTGCGGAAAAGCATTGTGCTGCGCTAAATGGCTGGATAAGCCCAGGCATATAACGGTAAAAATGGTCAAAGAGCAGGGCTTTCAAATTTCTCCGCTTAGGACATCGGGAATGTGCGGCAGGCTGATGTGCTGTTTTGGATATGAGGAGGATCATAAGGGTGCATGATTGCATTTTCTGCAAAATCATTAAAAATGAAATACAAAGCAATATTATTTATAATGGGAAGCTTTCAATTGCTTTTGAAGATATTAATCCTCAAGCGCCCCATCATATTGTTATCATCCCAAAAAGGCATATGGTTGCAATCTCTGAGGCCGATAAAAACGAACTAGAGGAAATTTTTTCTGCAGTTGATATAATAGCTAAACAATTAAACATTAATGATTCCGGTTTCAGGCTTGTGGTTAACCAGGGAAAAGATGCGGGACAATTTGTTCCACACCTGCATTTCCATCTTTTGGGAGGCAGAAAGCTAAATTGGCCGCCTGGATAATATTTTTTAAAAAGGAGGATTAAACATGCCAAGAATTGAAATAAGAAAAGACGAGTCTTTGGAAAAAGCTTTAAAGAAATTCAAAATGGGAGTTCGGCGGGAAGGAATCATTGATGAGATGAAAAAGCGGGAATTTTATGAAAAGCCCAGCGAACGAAGAAGAAAAGAATTGTCAAAAGCAAAACGGCGCGAACAAAGAAGAAAAACAGAAGAAGAGTGAAAATTCTTGACCGTTATCTTTTAAAGGAATCTTTATCTCCTTTCTTTTTGGGGATCGCGGGATTTATTCTTGTGATGACCGTTGACCTGCTTTTTACGTTTGTGGATCTTATAATAAATAAAGGGATTCCTGCCGGGGCAATGGGTCAGCTTCTAATTTATAAATTGCCGTCAATCCTAGTTCTCACTTTTCCGGTTGCCACCCTGTTTGGGGTCGCAATGTGCCTTGGCAGGTTAAGCAAAGATAATGAGCTGGCCGCGCTTAGGACCAGCGGCATTTCTTTTTTGAGAATCAGCGCGCCTGTCATTATTCTCGCGGTTTTTATTTCCCTTTCATCGTTTATCGTTAACGAAAAAATCGTCCCCTATTCTAACCAGCGTTCAGAAAAAATTATCCGGCAGATTATCATGAAGCAGCCGCTTCCTGAAATCAAAGAAAACATTTTTTTTAAAGACGCTTATAACCGGTATTTTTATGTAAAAAAACTTGACGCGAAGCATAAAACGCTGGAAAATATACTGATTTATGAAATTACCGATGAAAGGCTGCCCAGAGTTATGAGCGCTCAAAACGCGAGGCTTGATAATCTTGTCCTGCATTTGAATAACGGCGTCATCCACAAGTTTGACGATAACGGGCATCTTGCTTATGAGGCAAATTTTAATGAAATGGCGCTAAATTTAAATGAGGATCCCTTAACCACCGCAGATTACAAATCATCGCAGGAAATGGATTCCAAAGAGCTCAGCACCCAAATTAAAACTCTCGGGAAAATTGGCGCATCCACAAACGCATTAGCCACCGACCTATTTATGAAATACTCTGTTCCTCTTACCCCATTTATTTTCGCGCTCATTGGCCTTCCGCTTTCCCTGCCGGGCTTAAAAAGCGGCAGGACATGGGGCTTGATCCTTACAATTGTGATTATGTTTACTTTTTATGTATTTGCTTCGGTATTCAGGTCTTTAGGCAGAGGGGGAATAATGCCTCCATTAATGGCCGCTTTTTTTCCGCAAATGCTTTTTGGTTTTTTGGGAATTATTTTATTTATTAAAGAAGGAGCCAAATGACAGTTGAACTTGAAGAGCTAAAGAATAACCTCCAAAATAGCCCCAAAGATTCTAAAAGCTTAAAAAACTTAGGAAAATTCTATTTAAAATCCGGCAATTACAAACAAGCCAGGGAAGAATATTATTTAGCATCCTTGTTTTCTCCCCGGTTAATCGCCAAAGTCATGCTGGACTATGAAGGTTTTATTTCGCAAAACTTTGACAATGTCCAGCTGCGCTTAAGCATAATCAGCTTGCTTTTATCCTGGGAAGATATTGATACGGCAATGCTGGAGCTTGAAGAACTTATTGAAAAGTTTGAAGATAATCCAACCGCCTATAACCTGCTCGGGAACCTTTACATAAAACAAGAACGATTTGATAACGCGCTTTCCCTGCTTCTAAAGGCAACTTCGCTTGGAATAAAAAACACCCAGATTTCAGAAATGCTGGCGGGGGTTTACCTTGAAAAAGGGATGCATAAAGAAGCAATTTCTTTTTTTGAGGAATTATCAAAAAACAAGAACAGCTTAAGAACCTTGGCCGAACTTTACGCGCGGATAAATGATTTTGACAACTCGGCGGAAAAATATTTTGAGATGTTCCAATCCGACACTGAAGTTTCAAATGAAGCAATTATGAAAATAGAGGAACTGCTTTCAAAAAACGAAAAAAGCTTTAGGATCAAAGAGATTCTCGTCGATATTTACTGCCGCTGTCTTAAGCCGGATAAGGCGCTTTCAACCCTTCTCGCGATAATTAATTATCATCCCGAAAAAAAAGAAGAGGTTGCCTTACAGCTCAAAAAAATACTTAAAAATTATCCTTCGCATCCTGAGGCGTCTCTTTTATTGGCGAAATTATCAGCGCTAAAAGGAAATTACAGCGAAGCAATTGACGAATACGCCAAACTTGTAAAAATCAAGCCTCAAATGATTGATTCCGCCGTCGCCGGCTGCAACGAAATACTCAAGAAGTTTCCCGAACAATTTCTTGCCCGCCAATTTTTAATTAACGCCTATCTTGACAAAGAAAATTATAAAGAAGCGCTAACCCAGTCTATGGAAATATTAAAATTTTATAAGGAGGGCGCTGATTGGGTTATCAGCAAATGCAGGGAGATAATTAAAAATGACGCTTCTGCAAGAATAGTTATTGGAAACGCCTATTTAATTAAGGGTGATGTGGGGCGCGCTTTGCTTGAAGCTGAAAACATTTTATCGCAGGAAAAAAATAACCTTTCCGCGTTAATACTTTTGGGCGAGGTATATTTGGCGCAGGGCTTATGCAGAAAAGCGGTTGAAACTTTTGGGCGGGCTTTAGAGATAAGCCCCAGTCATTTAGAAGCGCAAGTACATTACAAGCAATCAAGAACCAAAGAACTTTTGCTTGAAGCGGAATCAATAAAAAAGAGGATGACGGAAGACGAATGGAGGGTGTCTTTGCATCTTGACCTTGGAAAGATCTATTTGATTATCAATAAAAGGGAAGAGGCTCTAAGGGAGCTTCAAAGCTCATTAAGGGATCAAAAGCGCGCTTCTTTTGCTTATCTATTAATGGGAAATCTTTATCGCGAGGAAGGGCGATTTGATATGGCCGCCTCAGTTTTAAAAAAAGGCCTTGAAAATGTATCGCCTGAACTTTCAGACGTTAATAAAAAAATAAGATTCTGCTTGGCTCTAACTTATGAATCCCAGGGATTTGTTAAAAAATCATTAAAGCTTTTAGAAGATATCTTTCAGGAAGATATTGACTTCCCCTATCTAAAGGAAAAAATAAAATTCTTAAAAGACAGCTCTTACCTTTCAATCCAAAACAAAATGCTTGCCGCGATTTCCGCTTTTTCTAACGAGCCGCTTATAATCGGCGTTTGGGGACGTGAGCCAAAAATGGGAGCTAAAAAGCAAAACCTAAGCATCTCATTCAGCCATTCCAATAATATTAAAGGGTTTGATTATTTTATCAGCGGCATGCACCAATCCGCCCATGAAGAGTTTTCACTTGCCGCCCAGCTTGACCCCAATTCCTCGGCGGGACTTAATAATCTTGGGGTTTCATATTTGTTTAACAACCAAATTGACGAAGCCCTTAATGCTTTAAGCCATGCTTTTGATGCTGACCCCGCTTCATCTATAATTGCAAACAACCTGGGACTCACGCATTTTAAGCATAATAATTTAAAAGAAGCCCAAAAATGGCTGGAAAAAGCTATTTCAGTAAACAAGGGATTTTCAGCGGCTTTGGTTAATTTAGCTGACATCCAAATCGCGGGAAGCAACGTTAAAAATGCTGTAGAAAATTATAAGAAAATACACGAAAATGATATTTTATTTGAAACAGCAAAAAAGCGACTTTGGGGAAGGATTATCTGATCTCGAGTTTTCTCGGCCTGATTATCCTTGAATAGTCTTTTGTTTTTTTGAATTTTTTTATTTTATCAATCTGTTTAAGCTTATTTAATCTCTCAAAAATCAAATACCATCCGCAGTCATAGGCAGGATCAACTTCACATTTTCCATTATGCGAGCCGCCGCATGGGCCGTTAAGCAGCCCTTTTGAACAGCGGGAAACAGGGCAAATCCCTCCGGTATCATCTAAAATGCAATCGCCGCACATAATGCAAAGTTCCGCGAATTTTCCAAGCCTCCTAGTTTTCCCAAGAAACATTGAATCCAAAGCTGGGTAAGCTGGCACATCCGCAAAATCAGAAACAACCTGCACCCCTGCCCCGCAACTTAGCACCAAAATCGCATCTGCTTTATTTGCTTTTGTCCCAATCTTATTGAACTCCTTATTGACCAATCTCTCATCACATGGGGCTTCAATAACCACTGTACCAATTATTTTTTTACCATGTTTTGAAAGAAACTCCGCCATCTCAGTTGTTTCTTTTTCTCCCCCGGTTTCACAAGACGTGGCACAGCGTCCGCAGCCGATTACAAAAACTGATTTCGCCTCTTTCAAATATTCCAGTATTTTCTCTTTTGATTTTTTCTCAGTTATTATCATGCGGCCTCATATGAGGAAAAAACAATACATCCCTAATAGACGGTGAATTGGTTAGCAGCATTACCAGCCTGTCAATGCCAACGCCAAGGCCGCCCGCCGGTGGCATGCCGTATTCCAAAGCCTTTAAAAAATCCTCATCCATTGACTCAGCTTCAATGTCGCCCGCCGCTTTAAGTTCCGCCTGTTTTTTTAATCTTTCCCTTTGATCCATTGGATCATTTAATTCAGAAAAAGCGTTTGCCAGCTCCATTCCCGCAATTATTAACTCAAACCTTTCAACCAGTTTTGGATTACCCCTTTTCTTTTTCGCTAGAGGGGAGGTTTCAAGTGGATAATCAATAATAAATGTCGGCTGGCGCAAATTCGGTTCAACCAGCTTGTCATATAAAACATTGATAATTTTTCCAATTCCTATTTTTTCAATTCCTTCAATGCCCTTGCCTTTCGCAATACTTCTAATTTCTTCTTCAGATTTGCCCTCGATATCTATTCCTCCATACTGCCTTAAAGCTTCAAGCAGGGGGATTTTTTTCCAGGGAGGGGAAAAGTCAATAATCTCCCCTTTAAACTCAAGCTTTAGCTCGGGCGAAACTATTTTTATTGCGCTAAGCACCATAGCTTCTGTTAATTTCATAATATCATTATAATCGGCATATGCCTCATATACTTCAAGCATTGTATATTCAGGGTTATGCTTATAAGAAATGCCTTCATTTCTAAAAACCCTTCCCATTTCAAATATCTTTTCAAACCCGCCAACCAAAAGGCGTTTTAAATAAAGCTCCGGCGCGATCCGCAAAAAGAGCGGCATATCAAGCGCGTCATGGAAAGATTTAAAAGGTTTTGCCGCCGCCCCGCCCTGCAATACATTTAAAATTGGAGTTTCAACCTCGAGAAATCCTTTATCTTCAAGAAAATTTCTTATCGCCTTGACAATTTTTATCCTTTTAAGAAAAACTTCTTTTGTCTCGGCGTTCACCATAAGGTCAACATATCGTTCCCGATATCTTAATTCTTTATCCTGCAGGCCATGCCATTTTTCAGGAAGCGGATGCAATGATTTTGACAAAAGCGTCCAATCAGAAACTCGAATTGTCAGCTCCTTGGTCTTAGTCCTAAAAACATGCCCCTTTACTCCGATAAAATCCCCCATATCAAGTTTTTCAAATAATTCATACTTTTCTTTTCCTAAAATATCAAGTTTCGCGTAAATTTGAAGTTTTCCCCAGCCGTCAACTATTTGCATAAAAAAAGCTTTGCCGTGCCCTCTTTTTGCAATTATTCTACCGGCTAAAGACACTTCGTTTGGACTATCTTCTTCTCCGCCAATTTTTTCAAATTCGCTTAGGATTTCAGCTGAAGTGTGGGTTCTGTTATATTTATACGGATAAGGGTCAAGCCCGGCTTTTTTAAATTCTTCAAGCTTTTCCCTTCTTTTCCTTAAGAGTTCAGATAATTCTTCCGCCATATTAAATTTAATCCTTTCAAAGTAAGATCCATGTCTATTATATCAATTAAAGCCGTGTATTTCCCTATCATTTTAGCAAAACCACCCGTTGCAATAACTTTCACCTGATTTCCAAGTTCTTTTTTCAATCTTTTTACTACTCCTTCAACCATTGCGGCATAACCAAAAACTAATCCGGAGCGCATTGCATCAACAGTTGACCTGCCGATAATATTTTTTGGAGGTTTAATTTCAATCAAAGGGAGCTTGGCAGTTGCCTTATGCAAAATGTCCCGCGATAAGCCAATCCCCGGGGCAATAAGGCCTCCAAGATATTCTCCATTCTTTGATACCACATCAAAAGTAGTGGCTGTGCCAAAATCGATTATAACCGCGGGAAGCTCAAATAATTCTTTCGCCGCCAGTGCGTTGACTATTCTATCCGCGCCTATCTCTGAAAGGTGTTTAACTTTTATTCTTATTGTTTTTTTCATTGCCAATGCTGTCACAAAATGGACTCTTTTTAATTTTTTCTTTAAAATAATATCAGCGGAAGGGACAACCGAAGAAACTACTGCCGGCATATTCTTAATGTCTTTTGAGGGTTTAAAAGATTTAAGATTACAAGTTTTTATAGTCCAGCTCTTTTTAAGCTTTTTGCCGTCAAAAAGCCCGAATTTAACCGAAGAATTCCCCGCATCAATTGCTAACAACATTCTAAATTTTAGCATTTATCCATTTTCCCGTATAGGTGCCGAATTAAATCATGTAAAATCTAACCATAGCTGCATACGTTAAATCATATAATATCTAACCCAAAATATGAGGGATTCGGAGCTATGTTTAAGGATTTG
>WPAF01000005.1 GCA_009772965.1 Candidatus Saganbacteria bacterium | reverse complement strand
TGCTTGGAGTAGAGGTCAATATGTGTAACTCGCTAGGGTTAGATTCTTAGATGTCTCAACGAATCACCCTAAAGTTAGGTTTTTAGATGGCTTGACAGGGCGTTACGTGCTGACTTCGGCTGTGTTTTCTGATAAAATAAAGAAAGACACATGAATATTTACAAGAATATCTTAGTTATCCGCCCCGATATGATTGGAGATTGTATTCTAATAACTCCTGCGATCACATTATTAAAGAAAAGGTTTCCAGAAGCCAAAATTACTGTCCTATGCCGCTCTTACACAAAAGATGTTTTTTTAAATAATCCGGATATTGACCAAGTAATTGAAGATTGGTTTGTCGATTGCAAGAAAAAATCGTTTTGGGAATATGTTAAATTTATCAAAAGCCATAATTTTGACTGCTCGATCCATTTCTATAATGAATTGCCATATGCCCTACTGGCCCTATTTGCGGGAATAAAAACCAGGGTCGGCGACATATCAAAACCTTTATTAAGGCCGTTTTATAATCTAACAAGCAATTGCCGCTGGCATGATTTAACCCTTCACGAAGTTGAACACAACATTTTATTATTAAAGCCGTTAGGTATTGGCCTCCCGAAAGATCCAATCCCATTAAAAGTAATTCCTGACAACGATGGCAGCTTTAATATTAAAAAGCCCTATGGAATAATCCATCTTGGAACAGGCAAAAGCAAATCAAACAAAGCCTGGCCGGCTGAAAAATTCGCCAAAGTCGCGGAATATTTATTAAAGCATAATAAACTGGTGGTCACCGGCTCTCAAAATGAAATTCCTGCCGCCAAAAAGATTAAAGCTTTATGCCCGGATGTTATTGATTTTTGCGGAAAAACATCGCTTGCCGACCTAATTAAAATAATTTCGGAGTGTTCTTTATTCGTCAGCATTGATACAGGGATTCTTCATGCGGCCGCGGCATTAAATATCCCTACCGTCGCTATTTTTCCAACCAAATTTTTTAAGGCATCCGAATGGGGACCATGGGAAACAAAGCATATAATTGTAAGGAAACCTGAAAACTGCATCCATCGTTGCGCCCCCGCCAAATGCATTTTTGACGACTGCTACAAAAGCATTATGCCTGAAGATGTGATAAAAGCGGCCATTGAATTATGCTCTGGCTTTTCAGAAAGCCCAAAACCATATTGGTTTAAAAAATCCGCGAATATAACATCAAATAAAGAAGAAATTGTCAGGGAATTATGCATTAACGGATTTCACGCAACAAAATTAAGCCTGCCGCAATCAATTTTTGATTTATATAAGACGTTCGTGAGGGAAGATATAAACATTATCCATTGGGTGGGAGGCGGATTTTTGCCAATCTTAATAATCAAGCTGGCCGCTCTTCTAGCTACGCCTAAATTGGCTATCCCCCCGCTGATTATCCATGAAAAACAATTTAAAAACAGGGCTATAAATGATCTCATCCCGTTTTATATGGAAAATTTTAAAAAATGAAAAAAGATATTTTTATCCTTGCGGCGTTATCCTTTCTATTGTTTTTCCTAAAAATCGGTTTAATTCCCATACTTGACGGCGACACCGCATTTTACGCGACTATTGCCAAAAACATCGTTAAAAGCGGCAACTGGCTCACGCTAAACTTTATTAACCCCAAAGATATTATTGATAAGCCTCCCCTATTTATGTGGATCACGGCCGCTTCTTTTAAATTATTCGGCATAAATGAGTTTGCTTTATCTTTCTTCCATTCTTTTTTAGCTTTTGGATGTGTTGTTTTCACATATTTATTAGGAAAAGATTCATATAACAAACAAGTCGGCTTGTGGGCAGGAATAATACTTGCGACTTCCGCCCAATTCTTCTATATTGCTAGAACGCCCATGCTGGACATCCCTTTAACTTTTTTTATAACCGGCGCGCTTTACTTTCTGTATAAAACCGAAAAATCGAACTTGTTTTATTATCCGGCAGCGCTATTTTGCGCCTTGGCTCTTTTGACCAAGGGACCTATCGGGGTCTTCATTCCCGCCGCCGCATTTACAATTTATCTGATAGTTAACAAAAAGTTCTCAGCGTTAATTAATCTCCATGTTTTTTTAGCGGCAATATTATTTTTTGCCGTTTCTATCCCCTGGTTTGCCATTGAATATAAAATACTTGGGCAAAAGTTTTTAGACATATTCTTTTTAAGAAACACCTTTCGGTTTTTGCATCCTACAGATGTAATAGGAGAACTGAAGTCCGCGGTCCCCCAATATGATTTTTATTCTTACTTTCTGCAAATATTTATTCTTTTTGCCCCTTGGTCCGGATTTGTTTATCCATCAATTGCCAATTCAATTAAAAAAAAAGGCAATTATTTTCTTTTAATCTGGGCGGCTGTGGCATTTTTAATATTCGCTTTTTCATTAAATTATAAGCTCGGGCGCTATATTTTGCCCGCGTTTCCGCCTCTTGCAATTTTAGCTTCAGCTCTTATTTATGAGGGAGATAAGCGCTACATGCGCTCATCCGCATGGTTTAATGCAGTACTTGTTGCCCCCCTGTTGGTTATTGGGACTATTTTCCTAATAATAAAATTCCCGCGGGAACAGGCTGGTTTTAGGCCAATAATCCTCCCCTTCATTACAATATTTACAGTTGGACTTGTTTCCGGTACAGCTTTATTGTTTAAAAACCAGGTCAACCTGGCTATTAGAATCTTTGCCGCTTTTTCTGCCGCATCTTACATAGTATTTATTTCCGCGGGATCGCTCTTTTTAAACCAAGCCTTGCCTATCAAATCATTCTGTTTAAAATTAAATGTTTTGGCAAAGCCAAATGACATTATCATTAAATACGGAGGAGACGAACCCCGCCAGGAACATTTCTATTTAAATAAACCCCCATTATTTACAAGAGATAAAAGCGAAATAAATAAAGCGCTGTCATCCGGCAAGAAATGTTTTATCATCACACAAGATAATTCCTTTAAAAATCTAAAGATCATGGAGGCATCAAATGGATATTTTCTTTTCTCCTGGCTTAAACTGGCGCCAAAATAATATTTATGATATTCTACAAGCATGAAATTGTCTGTTATTATTCCGGTATTTAATGAAATAAACACCCTCCAAGAGATTATCAAAAGAGTGCACGCTGTAAGCCTTGAAAAGGAAATAATTATTGTTGATGACTTTTCAACAGACGGCACAAGAGAATTGCTTCCAAATATTAAAGATGTAAAAGTAATCCTGCAAAAATCAAACCAAGGAAAAGGCGCAGCCATAAGAGAAGGTATTCGGCAGGCTAATGGCGATTATTTAATAATCCAAGACGCCGACCTAGAGTATGATCCAAATGATTATATTAAACTTTTGCAATACGCCAAAAATAATCAGGTTGTTTATGGATCAAGATTTTTGGAAAACAATTATTTCCCGTCAATTACGCATTATTTTGGAAATAAGTTTTTAACCTGGCTTTGCGTAATTTTATACCGCGCCCCTTTAACAGATATGGAAACATGCTATAAGCTGATTCCAACAAATATTATCAAACAAATCCCCTTGCGCGCCAACCGGTTTGACTTTGAGCCCGAAATAACCGCAAAAATTTTAAAGCGCGGGCATAAAATTATTGAAGTGCCTATTTTTTATAAAGGCAGGCAGGCAGGAGAAGGCAAAAAAATAAGCTGGAAAGACGGCTTTTCCGCCGTCTGGGCACTAGTAAAATATAGATTCTATGAATAAAATTTCAGTTGTAATAGGAACCTTTAACCAAAAAGACAAGCTAAAGAACACACTGCTTTCCCTTTTTAAGCAGACATTATCCCCGGCATCTTACGAAATAATAGTCGTTGACAGCTCTTCAACTGACGGTACTGGTCAAATGATTGGCAGTTTGCCAAAACCATCCTGCGAATTCAGATATATAGTGGCTGAAAATAAAGGGAAAACTTTTGCCAGAAACCAAGGGATTGATCAGGCGCAGGGAGAAATAATATTTTTAACTGATGCTGATATGAAAGCTGATTTAAACCTTTTGATGGAGCATCAGAAAGCCCATGCCAAATCCCAAAATTCTGCCTTTGAAGGATTAACAATTAATCCCGACAATAAGCCTTATATAAAAGAAAAAATTAAGTGTTCCCAAAAATTAAAATTTAGTTACTTTTTATCCGGCAACCTTTCCATTAAAAAAGATACCTTGGTTTCAGTTGGCAAATTTGATGAGGGATTTAAGGGATATGGCTGGGAGGATATTGAGCTTGGCTACCGGCTTTTTAAATATAATGTCCCCCTCTATTATCTCCCCATGGCTATTAACTACCACGATCATCCTGTAACAAACGAGGATATGCTCAAGCGTAAAGTAGATATGGGAAAATCAGCTGCATATTTTTTAAAAAAACACCCCAATATGGAGATTAAACTATTTCTTGGGATAAACCCGATCGCGATTGCCATATTTAATTACATAAACAAATCGCCCAATATTTTAAAATATATAGCCGATCAATCGGCAAAATCACCGTTTTTCGGGTATTTACTGGAAGAATATTATTACCGCGTGGGGCTTAGGGAAGCCGGAGCAATATAACATTTTCGATGTGCGGGGTGTGGGGAAACATATCAAGCGGCTGGCAGTAATTTATCTCGTAGCCAAATTCTTTTAATATTTCAACATCATGCTTCTGGGTGTAAGGGTTGCATGAGACATAAACAACTTTTTTGGGCTTTTTATCCCCTATTATTTTTAAAACTTTTTTATTCACTCCCGGCCTTGGGGGATCCAGTATAATTGTTTCAGAACCTGAAATGTTTTTATAAATCATATCTTCAACTTTTCCGGCGTAAGCTGAATAATTGGATATCCCATTTAATTCGGCATTTGATTTTGAAAGTTCAACTGCCGCCTCATTTTCTTCAATCCCAATAACTTTCCTGTTTTTATCCGCCAAAAACAACCCAATACTGCCGGTGCCGGAGTAAAGATCAAGAATTTCATTTTCATCTTCAATCAGGGTTTTTATGATATTCAATAAATTCTCCGCTTGATGCGTATTTGTTTGGAAAAATGACTGCAAAGGTATTTTAAACTTCAAGCCGTTAAGGGTTTCTAAAAGATAATCGTTGCCAAATGTTTTTTGCAAATCTCCGACAGACCTGTCGGCAGGGGAAGTATTGATGCTCCATGAAGCGCCGTCAATAATAGTTCCAAGTTTTTCCCATAACTCTTCAAGTGGAAATTTCCCCCTATCAGAAGTTATAACATTGATGACAGTGTTATCAATGTTTTTTCCTTCTCTAATAACCACATGTCTCATGATGCCGGTCCAATGATATTCAAGTTTTTTATAAGATACAAATCGCCTAAGATGATCAATGATTAAATTACTTTTTTCTGACATCAAATGGCACTTTTCTACATTTATTACTTTGCTTTTTCCGCTTTTTAATCCAATAGAAAAATCCGGGCCAAAAGCAAAATCCATCCTGTTGCGGTAAAAATATTGATTGGGAGAAGCAATGATTGGATTAACAATGCCGAATAAATCCCTGATTTTTTCTTCTTTAAATTTTAGCTGTGCTTCACATTTTAAGCCCTGCCAAAAGCACCCGCCACACTCGCCAAAATGCTTGCAAGGAGCATCTTGCCTGTGTTTAGAGGGTGTAATTATTGAAATAAGCCGGCCGGTTTTTTTTCTCTTGTTTACAAGCTCAGCTTCAATGGTGTCGCCGGGATAGGCAAAGGGGGTAAATAAATCCCCTCCCACGCCCCTGCCTTTTTCATCCACCCCGGAAATTTCCAGTTTCACATTAATCCAATCTTTTTTTCAAATCCCGGGAAAGAGGTTTCTATGCATTCGGTGTTTTCAATTGTTGTTTTAGATTCTGCAGCCAAACCGGCAATTGCCATGGACATTGCAATCCGATGGTCGCCATAGCTTTGTACAGCTGCTCCTTTTAGCTCTGTCGGGCCGTAAATAACCATGCCGTCATCCTTTTCTTCAATCTTTGCTCCCATTTTTTTTAGCTCAGATGAAATGGTTTTTATCCTGTCGGATTCCTTTACCCTAAGTTCACGGGCATTTTTAATGACGGTTTTTCCCTCTGCTTGAGTCGCCAGCACCGCAATTATCGGTATCTCGTCAATTAGCCTTGGTATCAGTTCCCCGCCAATTTCTATCGCCTTCAATTTATGGGAAGAACTTAAAACTTTAATATTGGCTCTGGGTTCCCCGCAAATAAGCTCTTCATCTAAAACTTCAACATTTGCCCCCATCCTATGAAGGACTTCTATTATTCCGGTTCGTGTTGGATTGACCCCAACATTTCTGATAATAACCTCGGAATTCGGCAAAATTGACCCAGCCGCCATAAAATACGCGGCTGACGAAATATCCCCAGGAACTTCAATCTCTCTTCCCTTTAATGAAGCCGGACCTTTTAGCGCAACAATATTGCCGTTAATTTCTATCGGGACGCCAAAATATTCCAGAATTCTTTCTGTATGGTCGCGGGATTTAGATGGTTCAGAAACGCTGGTTTTTCCTTCCGCATAAAGCCCTGCAAATAAAACACAAGATTTAACTTGGGCTGATGCCATTGGCAATTTACAGCTGATTGGTTTTATACTGCCGCCCCGAATCCTTAAAGGCGGAAAGATTTCACCATTTTTTTTACCCCCGCTAATATCCACGCCCATGTCCCTTAAAGGCCAAACAATCCTTTTCATGGGCCGCTTTTGAATAGAATCATCGCCTGAAATTTCGGATTCAAATTTTTGCCCAGCTAAGATTCCAGATATTAAACGGATTGTTGTTCCAGAATTGCCAACATATAGGGGCTTTGGCGGTTTAGATAATCCACGCAAACCTTTTCCCAGGATTTTAACTTGATCCCCTGCAATTTTAATTTCGATCCCCATTTCCCTAAAACAGCTGATAGTCGCCAAACAATCCTCTGAATTCAAAAAATTATTAATCGTGGTTACCCCATCCGCAATTGCCCCTATCATGACAGCACGATGGGAAATGGATTTATCTCCGGGTATATGGATTTTGCCCTTGAATAAATTTATAGGTTTGATGGTTAAATTGAATCTCTGAATTGCTTAGCCCTCTCCAATTCTTCTTTTATTTTTTCCGCGTTTCCTTCTTTTATCAGCTTTTCAAGGTTGCCAAGCGATTTCTTAAAAGCAGAAATCATCTGTAAAACCGCTTTTCTATTTGTCTTAAACATATCAACACCCAAAATAGGATCGCCTGAAGCAATCCTGGTGGTATCGCGAAAGCCGGATGACGCCGCCAGCTTCATCTCCTCTTTTCCCTTTTGGGCGCTTGAAACCGCATTAACAAGCGAAACTGCAATAGCAAGCGGCATGTGGCTTATACCGGCGACAACTAAATCATGCAGGCGCGGATCCATTTCAACTGCCTTACAACCCAATTGGATTATAGTTTCTTTTATTTTTTCGAGCGCCTTTTTGCTGGTTTTTGAAGTCGGGGTCAAAATCCAGGTTTTTCCTTCAAATAGATTAGCTTCAGCGGCAGAAAGTTTTACAGTTTCTTTGCCCGCCATGGGGTGTCCGCCTATAAAATAAATGCCTTTAGGAGTTATTTTATCTATTTGGGAAACAATTTCATGTTTTGAGCTTGCAACATCAATAACTATCGCGCCTTTTTTTAGCGCGCCGCCTATTTCACCAAAAATAGGAGCGGTAAGATTGATCGGAACGCAGATAAAAATGATATCCGCATCCTTAACGCCAACATTATGGTCTGTTGTCCCTATGTCAATTGCCCCAATTCTTACTGCTTCGTCAATTGTTTCTTCTCTTCTTGGAATACCGGTAACATGGTGGCCTAAACTTTTTAATTTTAAGCCAAGCGAGCCGCCAATAAGACCCAAACCGATGATTGCGATATTCATAGTAAGGTTATTCTAATTTATTAAAATTGTGAAGTCAATTGACTGATAAGCATTAGGATTTTGGAACCCCAAACCTGCCTGCCGGCAGGCAAGGCTAAAGTATGGGGAATTATTCCACACACTTTAGTGTGTGGTTTTTGTAACTCTGAATAGTTGCAATTGACTGATAAGCGTAAATAAGATAGAATTTCATTTCATGACGATACTAATCACCGAAATTAAACCTGGAGTTACGTTTGAATGGAGAGGTAATATTCTCCGCTGCGTAAAGTATGACCATATCAAATGGGCACAGCAGGCAAGGATTCGCCTGAAAATGAAAAACCTCCGCACCGGATCAATCGTTGAGGATACATTTAACGTTGGAGAAAGGTTTGAGCCGGCGCATATTTCATACCGCCCTATGCAGTATTTATATAATGACGGCAATACTTATCATTTTATGGATCAAGAAAATTTTAACCAGATTGAGCTTGCAAAAGAAAAGCTGGGCGACACCTATAATTATTTAAAAGATGGGTTTCTTGTCAATATCGCGTTTTATGGCGATGAGGCGCTTGAGGTCACACTCCCTGCCGCAGTTGAATTAAAAGTAGTTGAAACATCCCCCGGCAATAAAGGAGACACAGTTTCCGGGGGAAAGCCGGCAACAATGGAAACAGGGCTGGTTGTGAGCGTCCCCTTTTTTGTAAATGCCGGAGACGTGTTAAAAGTTGATACCCGCGACGGCAAATATTTAGGAAGAGCATAGGAGGATTTATGGCTAATTTTGAGTTATTGAAAAAACTTATTGAAATGGTAAAGAAAGAAGATGTATCCGGCCTTTCGATTGAAGAAAACGGGGTTAAATATGAGGTCAAAAGAGAAAGAGGAATCATTCAAAACATTAAGAATGAAGAAATAGGAGAAGAGATAAAATTCCAAAGGCCTGCCGGAAAAGATGATGACGGCATGGTAGCCATTACTTCCCCTATGGTTGGAACATTCTATCGCTCCCCCTCGCCCGACTCCGCCCCTTTTGTTGAAGCCGGAGATAACGTAAATCCCGGAAAAGTGGTTTGCATTATTGAAGCTATGAAATTATTTAATGAAATTGAATCTGAAATTTCGGGGAAAATCATCAAAATACTGGTTGAAAACGGCAAAACGGTTGAATATGGACAAAAGCTCATGCTCGTTAAAAAAGAATGAAAAAATGGCAGCTCTTTAGCCAGGAAAAAGAGAAAAGCAGCCAATTTTCCTCTGAGTTAAAAATATCTCCCCTAACCGCCCAAGTGTTAATCAACAGGGGAATCAGCAATTTAAAAGAAGCGGACGTTTTTTTGCGCCCCAAGCTTTTACATCTCAGCGACCCTTTTGATATCCCCCAAATTGATATCGCGGCAAAAAGAACACTGCTCGCCAAAGAAAGAAATGAAAAAGTATTAATATATGGCGACTATGACGTGGATGGCGTAACCGGAACCGTAATCCTGGTTGAAGCGCTCAGGTATCTTGGGATCAATGCTTCGTTTTATATTCCCTCAAGGTACGGCGAAGGATATTCCATAAATTCGGAAGCAGTAAAAAAAGCAAAAGACGACGGGATAAATTTAATTGTTACCGTTGACTGCGGAATTTCAAACTTTGATGAAATAGAATACGCAAATTCTTTGGGCATTGATGTTGTCGTGACAGACCACCATAACCTGCCCCGCACTTTGCCAAATGCCCAAGCCCTGGTAAACCCAAAAATGATACCGGAGAACCATCCAAGTAAACATTTATCCGGCGCGGGCGTTGCCTTTAAATTCGCCTGGGCATTATTCAGGCGGGCGGGAATAAAGGAAAACGGCTTTTTAACCAGTTTGCTTGATTTGGTCGCGCTTGGCACTGTGGCGGATGTGGTTCCTCTAAACCAGGAAAACCGGATTTTAACAGTTGCTGGATTAAAAATATTAAACGAAAAAAAAAGGCTTGGTATAAAGCATCTTGCAGAAATAGCTGGAATAAAAGATAAGATTTCTGTTGGCCATGTTAATTTTGCTTTGGCTCCAAGGATAAACGCGGCCGGACGGATAGAACACGCTTCGCTTTCGGTAAAATTATTACTATCAAAAGACCAAGTTGAAGCAAAGTCACTGGCACAGGAAATAAATAAAATTAATTTGCAAAGGCAGGGAATCGGAGAAAGCATTCAAAAAGAAGTTTTTTTAACGATTGAATCGCAAAAAGATGAAAAAGTAATATTTGCATACGGCGAGGGCTGGCACCCGGGAGTAATTGGCATTGCCGCGTCAAGAGTTGTTGATAGGTTTTACCGCCCGACGGTTTTAGTTGGAATAAATGACGGTGTTGGCAGAGGTTCGGCGCGCTCAATTGAAGGGTTTAATGTTTTTGCGCTTCTTGATACCTGCAGGGATTTGTTTGTAGATTTTGGCGGACATGAGGGCGCCGCCGGTTTTGAAATTGACCCAAAAAACCTTCCGGAGCTTAAAGAACGGCTCATCAAGAATGTAACTATTTCCGATGATTTGCTCTGCCCAAAAATACAAATTGACGCGGAACTGCCGTTAAAGCAAATAACCCTTGGATTGATAAAAGAGCTGGATACCCTTGATCCCCACGGCCGAAGCAACCCCGCCCCTCTTTTTATTACGCAAAACCTGGCATTAAAAGACCTGCGCACAGTTGGATCCGATGGCGCGCATTTAAAAATAAAGCTGGCAGATGATAAAATAACGACAGAAGCAATCGGTTTTAGGATGGGAAAAGAATTTTCCAACATGCAGATAAACAAAAAGTATAACATTGCTTATAATTTGGAAACAAATGAGTGGAACGGCTTTGAGTCTGCCCAATTAAACCTAGTGGACATAAAAGAATCCGGAGGTGAGCTGTGAAAATATTAGTTATTGGTTCAGGGGGTCGCGAGCACACATTAGTATGGAAGCTGGCGCAAAGCCCAAAAGCATCAAAGATATATTGCGCTCCGGGAAATGCAGGGATCGCCCAAATAGCAGAAAATATAAATATCTGTGCTGATAATATTCCCGCATTAAGGGATTTTGCACTCAAAAACAAAATAGATATTACAGTTGTCGGACCCGAAGTTCCCCTAACGTTAGGAATAGTTGACGAATTTGAGGCACAGGGATTAAAAATCTTTGGGCCAAGCAAAAAAGGCGCACTTATCGAAGGCAGTAAAATTTTCGCGAAAAATCTAATGAAAAAATATAATATCCCCACCGCCGATTTTGCAACATTTACTGATTATGAAAAAGCTATTCAATATATTAAAAAAATTGGCGCGCCGGTTGTTATTAAAGCAGACGGGCTAGCTGCCGGCAAAGGCGTAATAATCTGCAAAAATGAGACAGAAGCAAATGATGCCATAAAAAGAATACTTAAAGACAGGGAATTTGGAAATGCCGGCAATGAAATAGTTATTGAAGAATGCTTGGTTGGCGAAGAAGCTTCCCTTCTTTGTTTTACAGATGGGAAAACTATTATATCCATGGCTTCCGCGCAAGACCATAAAAGGATAAATGATTTTGATGAAGGCCCGAATACCGGCGGCATGGGCGCCTATTCCCCCGCCCCTATTTTAACCGCTGATCTTTTAAAAATAGTTGAAAAAGAAATTCTTCAGCCAACTATTAAAGGAATGGAAGCGGAGGGGCATTATTATAAGGGAATCCTTTATGTTGGGCTTATGATCACAAAAAACGGGCCAAAGGTACTTGAGTATAACGCCCGCTTTGGTGATCCTGAAACCCAATGCATTATCCCCCGCCTAAAAACCGACTTACTTGAGATTATATTAAAGACTATTGACTGCAAGTTAAATAATATGGCTTTGGAATGGGACAATCGACCAGCAGTTTGCGTGGTTTTATCTGCTGGAGGATATCCTGGAAGCTATAAAAAAGGAGAAGAGATAGAGGGATTGGACAATGCGCGAGAGCTTGATGATGTGATAATCTTTCACGCGGGAACTGCCGAAAAAGATGGGAAAATTATAACCTCCGGCGGAAGGGTGCTTGGGGTTGTGGGGCTTGGCGAAACGATAAGGCATGCTATTGACCGCTCCTACATGGCGGTTAAACTGATTAATTTTAAAGATATGCATTATAGGAAAGACATTGGGGAAAAAGCGCTCAATTACAAATGAATATTCTTCTTGCGACCAGCAACAAACATAAATTAGAAGAGATCAGACATATTTTAAAAGTATCGATAGAAGGATGTTCGCTAAATGTGAAAGAGGATGGAACTACTTTTGAAGAAAATGCCGTAAAAAAAGCAAAAACCGTTTCGAAAAAATTTAAATGCATTGCAATCGCAGATGATTCGGGCTTGATGGTTGACAGCTTAAACGGCGCTCCAGGGGTAAAATCCGCTCGCTATGCTTCCCCTCCCACCCCAGAAAATTTATGCGGAAAATTATTGAATGCTTTGAAAGATTCTAAAAACCGCAAAGCAAAATTCGTATCAGTAATTGCAATCGCATATCCTGACGGAAAAACAAAAACATTTCGTGGAGAAGTAAAGGGAAATATAATTAAAGAAATGCGCGGCGAGCATGGATTTGGCTACGATCCTGTTTTTGTTCCCATTGGATACAAAAAAACATTTGCGGAAATGAAACCGGCTTTTAAAAACAAAATCAGCCATAGGCATGAGGCGTTAATCAAATTAAAAGGCAAATGTTGGCGGTAAATTATTTTTGTGTAACATTTCGGCATATCCGAAGTGCAAAGGCGTAGGCTTTTGCATAAAAGCCGAAACTGGCTATGCTGTGTTAGGTAAAATATCAGCCAATTACAGGAACACCAACTATATAGGGCTTGAGGCCATTTGGATAGCGTCTCATAAATTTATCATAATTAATTTTATATAATTCAGAGTTTTCCACTTTTTGTAACCAGTCGTTTACACCCGCAACAATATCATTACAAAAAATATGCACATCAATATTTAACGCATCGTTCATAATAAGTTTGTGAAAAATATTGGTTGTTGAAGACGGCTCAACGAACAGTACTCTTGAATAATTGCTTTTTGGATGCTGCGAACTCCCTTGGTGTATTAAAGAACAACGAAATTTATAACAATCATCGCCAGAGAGAAATCCATTGTATTTTGGAGCAACATACTTATCAAACCAATCTGCGTATTTTTTGCCACTTGCTTCGCCGTTTTGTGATTCTATAGCTCCACAAATATCTGGCATTGAGAGGGATACAAAAAGTGAAAGATAATAAAGATTGGTCTCAAGCCCTTTTTGAATTTGATTAAGTATGTTTTTCATATGTTCATTATCTTATAGTTCACTGTAGGCAAACAAAGAATGTTTAGTGCCATATCTTATAAAATAATTCGTTTATAATCATATAACATCGGCAAGCAATTCTGCTTCATTCTAAACTTGGTTCCATGATTGTGGCCAGTACGTGCATCAAAATCTACTAAGATCTTGCCTTCTTCAAGAGCTTCCAGAAATCCTTCAAAACTAAATTGCTGCAACATCATTATTTTTGTATAGTGATAAAACTCTTTTTTGCGTCTAATTTCTACCTCCGCTTGTACATAAAAAGTGTTGAGTAATTTTGTGCCCGCCTTGTGTTCCAAATCATCAAATCCCCAATATGGTTGAGGATTAAGTTCGTCGAGTCCGGCATTCTTTTTTACTAACTTGAGCCAGTCTTTATGTTTTGGATCAACACTTTTTGAATCAAAAGAGATTAGAATTTTCCGTTCATTGCGATCAATAACAACTTTAAATCCTCGGTCGCTTCTGGAATTACCATGAATTGTTTGGCGAAAACTCATTTCACCTTTTGGATATTTCTTTCCGTCTTCTTGATGAGCCCAGCCGTAAAGAGGCAATAAAACTTGCGGAACGAAACGAACGGCACGCGGTGACGGCTCAATATGAAAAAGCGTTGTAAGCGATGTTGAATTTAAGCGTTGCGCTTTCAATTCCCATTCGGCAGCATTTGGAATTGGCAAATTGTTTTCTTTAATACCAAGTAAATCTTCAAGTGTGTTGCCGATTCCACCATGATTGCATCTTCGTGCATTTGGAACAAATCCCATCTCAGAAATTTCTTTAAGTTTGGATATTAAGGCCGGTTTTGTGTAAATAACTGGTTTTTTCATATTTGTAGTAGTTTAGCTTGTGATTGATATTGTTTTATTCTTTTTTTGGCTGATTCACAATAGTCCGGCGAAACATCAATTCCAATATAAGCTCGATTGAAATTTATCGCTGATATCGCCGTTGTGCCAGAACCCATAAAGGGGTCTAAAATAATTTCGGCGTTTGTTGAATAAATTATCCGATTTATCAATTTAACAGGGAAAGGCGCAGGATGTTCGTTTTTCATTTCCTGCGGAATTTCCCATATATCACCGTAAGCATTTGTTTTTTCTTTAAGTATAAATTTTGGTTTGGCAATAAGATAAATCACTTCATAAGTCGGCAAAAAATACCCTGCATTAAAATTTAAGCCACCGGCGCGTTTCCAAATAATAATTTGGCGAACCGGAAAACCGCTAACAATATCTTGACGATCTTGCAGTAGACCCCCCTGCACACGCCACTTGTGATTATAAAAAATTGCCCCATCCTCAGGAATTAGTCGTATCATTTCAGTTAAACAATTTCTTTGCCACTTCACATATTCATTGTGCGGCATATTATCGTTATAATGCGAATATCCTTTTTGTAAAGCAGCATTTGCCCATTTGCCACCACGGCCATCTTTCATACCATTGCCAGTAGAATTTTTAAGATTATAAGGCGGTGAAGTCACAATCAAATCAACCGAACTGTCCGGCATTTTTTTCATTATGTCAATTGCATCACCACAAATAATCTTATTTAAAAATTTTGTTATATCTAGCATAGTATCAATTTTAAAACAGTTCTATTATAGCGCAATTAGATATGAAACAAAAATCTTTTAAACTCGGGCCCGAGAGGATTCGAACCTCCGGCCAACGGATTAGAAATCCGTTGCTCTATCCACTGAGCTACGGGCCCATTATTTTGGGGTGGACGATGGGATTTGAACCCACAACCTCCAGATCCACAATCTGGAGCTCTAACCAGGTTGAGCTACGCCCACCAAAATCTTAATAAGTATAACATCGCCCTTCCTTGCTTTCAAATTTATATTATAGTAATATTATCAAGGAAAACATAGAGTGCGGGAGTAGCTCAGTTGGTAGAGCTCTAGCCTTCCAAGCTGGAGGTCGCGGGTTCGAGTCCCGTCTCCCGCTTTTTAATTCCGGGGTGTAGCTTAGCTTGGTAGAGCGCGTGGTTTGGGACCACGAGGTCGCTGGTTCAAATCCAGTCACCCCGATATACATAGTAGTGTTTGCGGGAGTAGCTCAGTTGGTAGAGCATCACCTTGCCAAGGTGAGGGTCGCGAGTTCGAGCCTCGTCTCCCGCTTTTTTTTCGCGCCGCTAGCTCAATTGGCAGAGCAGGACACTCTTAATGTCAAGGTTGAAGGTTCGATTCCTTCGCGGCGCAAAAAAATCCCGCGCCAGTAGCTCAGTTGGATAGAGCGATTGCCTTCGAAGCAATAGGCCGCGGGTTCGATCCCTGCCTGGCGCAATTTGGGCGAGTGGTGGAATTGGCAGACACGCATGGCTTAGGACCATGTGCCGAAAGGCTTGGAGGTTCAACTCCTCTCTCGCCCATTTCCCTTTGTATTTGTGGTATAATATTTATTATGAAAATAATCAAAAACGAACAGCAGGGCAATCTTGCTGTAATAGAAATAGAAGTTGATTACAGCAGTTTTGAGCAGGAATGCAAAAAAGCCGTAAATCAAGCAAGCAAAGAAATCAACCTGCCCGGCTTTAGACCCGGCAAAGCCCCCAAATCAATGGTTGAAAAAGTCCTAAACCACGATGTAATAGAAGAAAGAGCCGCGCAAAACCTGATTGGAGACCTTTATCCTGAAATCCTGAAAGAAACCAAGATTAATCCCGTTGATTATCCTTCAATTGAAATCATAAATATAAAAGAAGGGAATCCGTTTTCATTTAGATTAAAAATTGAAGTATATCCTGAAATAAAGCTTGTCAGCTACAAAGGCATCAAAGTCAGTAAAAAGCCTACTGAAGTCACAGAAGATGAATTAATCGCCTTTTTGGGAAACATCCAAAACCGTTTTTCTAAAACTGTTGAAGTCGCTGATCGTAAAGCCCAGGTTAAAGATTTCATCGATATAGAAATTGAAGCTGATTCTACCGGCCAAAAAATAAATCGTTGGCCCAAAAAAATGCAATATTATGAAATAGGATCAGGATATATACATGCTGATTTTGACTCGCAGGTTGTCGGAATGGGAACCGGCGAACAAAAAGATTTTAAAGTTCCCTTCCCTGCCAATATTTTAATTACCGAAATTGCAGGCAAAGAAGTTTCTTTTAAAGTAAAGCTTGAAAAAATATCCGCCAAAGAGCTTTTGCCGCTTGATGATGAATTTGCCAAAGCGGTGAGCAAATACGGCACCCTCGCCGAGCTTAAAGAAGAAGTAAAAAAATCGCTCGAAATTGAAAAGAAAGAAGAATCCACCGCCGACCTAAAAAACAAACTGATTGATGAGGCATCAAAAAATATTGAAGTAGAAATTCCAAAAGCAATGGTAAAATACGAAACAGACATTATGCTTGATGAGTTAAAATCTTCCCTGGCTCAGAACAATCTTACATTGGATGGCTATTTAAACAGCATCAAAAAATCCGAAGAAGAATTAAGAAAAGAGCTTAAATTTCCGGCAGAAGCGAGAACAAAAGGGAAAATCGTCCTGAAAAAGATTTCAGAACTTGAAAACATTTCCGTTACTCCCGATGATATTGACCAGGAAATCCGCTTGATGGCCCAGGGGCTTGAAAAAGATTTTAATGAGTACAAGTCGCAAATGGGCGAAGGCGGGATGCATTACATCAAAGATTATCTTTTGAGGAAAAAAGCTCTTGATTTCTTGGTAGAAAACGCCCAAATTTCATAAATAAAGGAGTGGTAACATGCAAAAGGTAAAATCCCAATTGATCCCCATGGTTGTCGAACAATCAACAAGAGGAGAAAGGTCATACGATATTTTTTCCCGACTGCTTAAGGAAAGGATTATTTTTATCGGAACCCCTATCGATGATGAAATATCAAACCTGATCATTGCCCAGCTTTTGTTTCTTGAATCGGAAGACGGCACAAAAGACATCAATATGTACATTAATTCTCCAGGCGGAGTTGTTACCGCAGGCCTGGCTATTTATGACACTCTGCAATATATTAAAAGCCCCGTCACCACAATCTGCATCGGGCAGGCCGCCAGCATGGCGGCGGTTTTATTGGCCGCAGGAAACAAAGGAAAGCGTTTTGCCCTTCCAAACGCCAGGATCATGATCCACCAGCCGCTGGGCGGAGCACAGGGACAGGCAACTGACATTGAAATTCAAACCCATGAAATCCTTAGGATTAAAAAACTGATCAATGATATTTTATCCAAGCATACCAGCCAAACACTTTCAAAAATCGAAAAAGACACCGACCGCGACTTTTATATGTCCGCGGCAGAAGCGGTCACATATGGATTGATAGATGAAGTTATTGTCCAGCGAAAGGGCAAGGAAGAAAAGAAACCTAAATAATGGCTCCCGAACAAAAACCAGATAAAGCAAAGCCCGAAAAACTTTCCGAGTGGAGGGAAGAGCTTCCGGTAATTCCCCTCCGCAACATGGTTGTTTTCCCCCAAATGATTGTTCCCCTCTTTATCGGCCGCGCCAAGTCGATTAAAGCGCTTGAAGAAACCATGGAAAAAGAAAAAATGGTTGTCTTTGTCACCCAAAAAAGCGAAGAGATTGAAGAGCCAAGCATAAAGGATATTGCCGCAATCGGCACGCTTTCAGAAATTGTCCAGCTCCTCACCCTGCCCGACGGCACAACCAAAATTTTGGTAGAAGGGATATCAAGGGCAAAAATCGAAAAGATTATCCAGGACGCTCCGTTTTTTAAGGCGCAAATTTCAAAAATAGCCGAGCCGGAAGGATTAACGATTGAGGCCGAAGCGCTTGTCAGGAACATCATTAAACAGTTTGAATCCTATGTAAAATTAAATAAAAGAATTCCCCCGGAAACCCTGATGTCTATTATTAATATTGACCAGCCGGGAAGGCTGGCAGACCTTATCGCGTCATATTTAACTTTAAAGGTGGATGAAAAACAGGCAATACTTGAAACAGTGCAGCTTGAAAAACGGCTAAAAAAACTTTCTGAAATACTTGATAAAGAAGTTGAAATCCTTGAAGTTGAAAAAAAGCTCCAAGGCAGGGTTCGCAAACAAATTGATAAAGTGCAAAAAGAATACTATCTTAAAGAAAAATTAAAGGCTATTCACGAGGAATTGGGAGAAGAAGATGACGAAGAAGACGAGAATAACCTTCAGCCGGAGCTTTACGAATACACCAAAAAAATCGAACAGGCAAAAATGCCGCCGGAAGTAAAAGAAAAATGCGAAAAAGAGCTTGAACGGCTAAAAAAGATGCCCTCAATGGTTGCCGAGGCTACCGTTATCAGAACATATCTTGATTGGCTGATTGAAATCCCGTGGAAAAAGAAAACCAAGAGCAAGCTGGATATCGCCGAAGTTGAAAAGATTTTACATTCAGACCACTACGGGCTTGAAAAGGTTAAAGAAAGGATACTTGAATACTTTGCCGTGCTCCAGCTGACAGGAAAAATGGGCAGCACGATACTTTGCCTGGCCGGCCCTCCGGGGGTTGGCAAAACCTCCATTGCCTCAAGCATTGCCCGCGCGATGGGAAGAAAGTTTATCAGGATATCTCTGGGCGGAGTAAGAGACGAAGCGGAAATCCGAGGACACAGGAGGACATATGTGGGAGCTTTGCCCGGTAAAATTATCCAAAGCATTAATAAGGTAGGCGTTTCCAATCCCGTTTTTCTCCTTGATGAGATTGATAAAATGGGCGCGGATTTTAGGGGAGATCCCGCGTCCGCGCTTCTTGAGGTGCTTGACCCGGAGCAAAACAAAGAATTTTCAGACCATTATCTAGAACTGCCGTTTGACCTTTCCGACGTGTTTTTTATTACTACCGCCAATACCCAGGATCCTGTTCCAAGAGCCCTAAGGGATCGAATGGAAATAATTGAAATGTCGGGATATACCGAAGAAGAAAAAATGGGAATAGCAAAAGGATACCTTGTCCAAAAAGAATTGGATAAACACGGGCTAAAAAAAGATCAAATTGAATTTGAAGAAGAAGCCCTTCTAGCCATAGTTAGAGAATACACGCGCGAAGCGGGAGTTAGGAATTTAGAAAGAATGATTGCGTCAGTCTTCCGTAAAGCCGCGGTTGAAATAATAAAAGCCAAAGAGAAAAAAGAAAAAATAAAAGTGACAAAAAAATTATTAGAAGAATATATCGGCGCGCCAAGATACAGGTATGGGCTGGCTGAGGAGTCCGATCAGGTGGGAGTTGCAACCGGCCTTGTTTGGACTGAGGTTGGAGGAGACACCACCCCGGTTGAAGTGACAATCATGAAAGGCAGGGGAAATTTGACTTTAACCGGCCAAATGGGCGATGTTATGCAGGAATCAGCTAAGGCGGCGATGAGCTACGTCCGCGCCAAAGCACAGGGCTTGGGGCTGGATGAAGATTTTTACCGCAAATTCGATGTACATATCCATATCCCTGAAGGCGCCGTGCCAAAAGACGGCCCATCGGCAGGCATTACCATTGCCACGGCGCTTGCTTCCGCCTTTTGCAATATTCCCATCAGAAAAGATATTGCTATGACCGGAGAAATAACCCTTAGGGGAAAGGTTCTCCCCATCGGCGGGCTAAAAGAAAAACTGCTCGCGGCCAGGAGAGCCGGCATAAAAAATGTCATTTTGCCCTATGAGAATAAAAAAGATTTGGATGAAATAAAAAAAGACCTTCCTTCCGACATGATTTTCTTTTTAGCTAAAGAAATGGACGAAGTATTAAAAAATGCGCTAACAAAAAACCCAATGGCAAAGGCTAAAAAAATCCCCCCCTCAGTTGAAGGGCAGTTATACGCTTAAATGGAGTATAAACAGACCTTAAACCTTCCTAAAACCGATTTCCCCATTCGCGCAAATCTTAAAAAAGTCGAGGAAGAAATTGAATCGTTTTGGTTTGGCGAAAATATCTACCAAAAAATTATTGAGAAAAATTCAAACAAGAACAATTATATCCTCCACGACGGGCCGCCCTACCCCAACGGCGACATCCACTTAGGACACGCGTTAAATAAAATATTAAAAGATATTATTGTTAAATATAAAAACCTAGCGGGGTTCCGCGCTCCTTATGTCCCCGGCTGGGACTGCCACGGCCTGCCGATAGAAACACAGCTTATAAAGGAGCTTGGAGATAAGCGCAAAGATTTAAGTTCTATCGAGTTTAGGAAATTGTGCAAGGAGTACGCGTTAAAATATGTAAGCATCCAGCGCGAAGAGTTTAAAAGATTAGGCATTTTTGGGGATTGGGATAATCCTTATCTTACGTTAAATAAAATATATGAGGCAGGAATTGTCAAAGTTTTTGGGGAGCTGGCCGAGCGCGGATATATATACCGCGGGCTAAAGCCAATCCATTGGTGCCCGAATGACGAAACGGCCCTGGCAGAAGCGGAACTTGAATATGAAGACGATAGATCTCCTTCAATTTATGTAAAATTTCAAGTCCTCACCCCTCTCCCTGAAATGAGGTCTTTTGTAATCTGGACCACTACCCCATGGACACTTCCGGCCAATGTGGCAATTGCAATACATCCTGAATATGAATATGTGTTTTTAAAGGTAAAAGATGGGACTTATGTCATTGCCGAAGGTTTGGTAGAAGATTTTGTTAAAAGGTTGAATATAACCGATTATAAAATTATTGATAAAAAAAAGGGGGCATCGCTTGAAGGAATAAAATGCCGGCATCCATTTATTAATCGAGAATCAATAGTTGTGCTTGATAAACTTGTCACGCTTGAGCAGGGAACAGGATGCGTCCACATCGCCCCCGGCCATGGGGCTGAGGACTTTTTAGTAGGATTGAAATACAAATTGCCTGTTATCATGCCGGTAGACTCTAAAGGATATTTTGATTCCTCAGCCGGAGAATTTGCCGGAAAAAAATATGACGAAGCCAATAAGTTAATTACTGAAAAAATGAAACTTGACGGCACTCTCCTCCACTTAGAATTTATTAAACACTCTTACCCCCATTGCTGGAGATGCAAAAAACCTGTTATTTTTAGGGCAACCGAGCAGTGGTTTGTTTCAATCGACCACAATGATTTAAGAAAAAAGTCGCTGGACGCCATTGGCAAAACAAAATGGTTCCCGTCCTGGGGGGAAAATAGGATCAGGGGCATGGTTGAATCGCGCCCCGACTGGTGCATCTCACGGCAAAGGATGTGGGGAGCTCCTATTCCCGCTTTTTACTGCAAAAAATGCGGCAAGCCGCAAATAAAAGGGATATTCAATAAATCAGTTCAGGAATTATTTCTAAAAGAAGGCAGCGACGCCTGGTTTATAAAAGACCCTAAAGATATTTTGCCGGCAGGGACAAAATGCCCTGATTGCGGCGAAAATGATTTTAAAAAAGAAACCGATATCCTGGATGTTTGGTTTGAATCCGGATCTTCTCATGCCGCAGTGCTTGAAACAAATCCATCCCTAAGCTGGCCGGCTGACTTATATCTGGAGGGTTCTGACCAGCACCGAGGCTGGTTCCAAACATCCCTTTTAACCTCAATGTGTTTTAAGGAAAGGCCTCCATTTAACGCGGTATTGACGCACGGATTTACAATTGACGACCACGGCAAAAAGATGAGCAAATCTTTGGGAAATGTAATCGACCCGCAGGAAGTGGTAAAAAAATACGGAGCAGATGTCTTGCGGTTATGGGTGGCCTCTACCGATTTTAGGGCTGACATGGCCGCGTCAGATTCAATACTAAAACAGGCACAGGACGCTTACCTTAAGATAAGAAATACCTGCCGCTTTCTCTTAAGCAATCTTTATGATTTTGAAAAGCCCTTAAAACATAGCGATTTGCTGGAATTTGATAAATATATCCTGTTAAAATTCAATAAGCTGATAGATAAAGTCCTTAAGGCATACGATAATTTTGACTTCCATATTGTTTACCATTCAATTTATTCTTTCTGCATCAATGAATTAAGCTCGCTTTATTTAGATGCCAATAAAGACCGCTTGTATTGCGGAGGAAAAAATTCTATCGAAAGAAGATCCGCCCAAACCGCGATGGATGAAATCCTAAAAGGTTTAATTATCTTGATCTCCCCTATCCTGTCTTATACTGCCGAAGATATCCAAAGATATTACAAAAAAGACGGGAGCATATTTTTTAAAGATATGCCAAAAGCTGAGCATTCAGATGAAAAACTTGAAGCAAAATGGGAAATCATTTTGGAAGCCAGGAAGGAAATCTTAAAAGCGCTTGAAGAATCAAGGAATAAAAAAGAAATCGCGGCTTCGCTTGACGCGAAAGTACTTATAAAGGCAACTGGGGATAGGTTTAACGCGTTAAAATCAATTGAACCAATCCTTTCTATGATTTTGATAGTTTCAAGGGTTGAGTTGACAGAAGGGGAAAATAGCATAATTATTTCTCATGCGGACGGCCAAAAATGCGAAAGATGCTGGATTTGGACTGATAAATCGCCCATTTGCGCTCGCTGTGCCGAAGTTATTTCTAATTTGCCTTAAAACCGAAAAAATGCTAAAATTAGACTATGAATAAACTAAAAATCGGAATACCAAAGGGAAGTCTCCAGGATTCTACTATTCATCTCCTTAAAAAAGCGGGATTCAATATAATAGTCTCCGAGCGCTCATATTATCCGGAAATTGATGACACGGATATTTCCTGCATGCTTATACGCTCCCAGGAAATGCCAAGATATGTTGAAAGCCAAGTCTTGGACATGGGCATCTGCGGGATTGACTGGGTGCTTGAATCAGGCAAAAAGGTAGTAAGAGTTGCCGATCTTGTTTATGCCAAGAGGGGTTTGCGCAAGGTAAAATGGGTCTTGGCTGTGCCGGAAAACTCAAAGATCAAAAAAATAAAAGACCTAAAGGGAAAACGGATAGCAACAGAATTGGTCAATGTGGTTAAGGACTTTTTGAAAAAAAATAAAATCAAAGCTGAAGTTGAATATTCATGGGGCGCCACCGAAGCAAAACCCCCGGAATTGGCCGATGCCATTGTGGAACTTACCGAAACCGGATCATCTCTTAAAGCCAACAAATTAAAAATATTGGATACTATACTTGAATCAAATACAGTTGTAATATCCAACCGTGAAGCCCTTGCCGATCCGGCAAAAAAGCAAAAAATTGAAAACATTATTATGCTGCTCCAGGGAGCCTTAAATGCGGAAGAAAAGGTTGGCCTTAAAATGAACGTCCAAAGATCCAGGTTGAAAGAATTGCTTTCTCTCCTTCCCGCCCTCCAAACCCCAACCATTTCAGAACTTTCAGATGACAGGTATGTTGATGTTGATACTATAATTTCCGAAAAGCTGGTAAGGGACATTTTACCCAAGCTAAAACGCGCCGGCGCCACGGGCATTGTGGAATATCCTCTAAATAAAGTTATTTATTGAAAGCAGGTTTGTCCTTCCCGTTCCTATTGTCGTTCCCGCAAAAGCGGGAACCCATGGATGCCCGATTTAATCGGGCATGACACATTAATTAATAAGTCAAAATATCTGAATAAACAATTCCAAATATATACTGATTTATCAAAAAGTTAACTATTATCATCAGTATGACGCTTGAAATAACCGAAGAAAACAATAGCGGCTGTTCTTTTTCATGAGTAGTTTTTATTATTTTAGGCAGTCCTATATACAAAACATAAATCCCATACAACCCCAGTATCATCAATATCCTTACGCCCGGTATGATGTGGAAGATTCCTGAAAGCAAAGGCGCGGAGGATGAATAAACCGCAAGCTTCATGGCGTTATAGATGTCGCATTCAGCAGAAAAATAATTAGCTATTACCAGGATCAAAAAACCGCCCGCAATTATTCCTATCAAACCAAGGATATAGGCGGCAACGGCAGAATAAAAGGCATTGATAAATGACATCCTAAAGTAGCCGACTGTCCCAATGCGCAAGCCAACCAGCCAATAACCGATAAAAATTGAAACCGCCTGCACTATTGAGAGCATGACCGGATACAAAGCAAGAAATTTAAAATCATGCTCAGAAATTATTTTTTCCCAGGTTTGAACCGGATACAGGATAATATCTCGCGCTTTTAAAAAATATTTCATATTTTGATTTTATCAGAAGCATATTGCTTCTGCAAGGCGAATTTGTTAAAATCCACATATGAAAAACATCATATGCTGTCTTCTCTTTGTCTTCCTTTTTACCAATGTTTCCCTTGCTAATTACGGCGCGCGCCCCATGGCTATGGGAGGTGCATTTACCGCTGTCGCGGATGATGCCAACACCGCTTATTGGAATCCCGCCGGCTTTGCCATTAATCCCGGGGTAGATGTTTACGGTTCACTGCTCCTAAGCAACCGCAATGAGAGGATTGGCGATAATATGGCAGCGGTTAAGCTTTGCTTTGAGGCGGATTTTGATCCTTTTGCCTGGATTATAGGCGTTGGCGCTGTTTCCCTTTTTGCTCTTGACTCCGCAAAATACTTATCAGACCAGGGATTATTAAAAAAGAACTGGGGAAGAGAAAAAACCGAAAAAGAAGAAGCGGTTTCTGAAAAAGTGCTTGAAAAAGGCGAAGAAAAAACAGTTCCGGTTGGACAGCAGGCAAAAGAAAAAGCAAAAGGAATTGCCAAAGAAATGCTGGCGCAAACAACTCAAGTTGCAAAAATAATTGCCAAAGAATCAGCTAGGCAGGTTTATTGGGGACAGGTGTATTATCCCTGGTACCATTACAATGCAAGCCGCCCTACTTATTGGGATAAAAGAGAAGCTGAATATTCACCAAGCGGAAAAGCCCAATTTGCAGGCGGCATAACCTGGATTACCGATAAAAACCCGTCAAAAAGCCAAAGCACGGATTACTATACATTTTCTTTGGCAACCGGATATGAAGAAAGAGTCGCGCTCGGCGCCAATGTAAATATCTATAACATAGGAATAACCGCCTCAAACGGCACTATCTTAAAAGGTTATGGAGCCGGCATTGACCTTGGGATTTTGATCAGACCCATAGACCAAATTGCCTGGGGAGCCACGGCAAAAGAGATATTAACCTCTGATGTAAGATTTGAAAATGGCGCAACGGTTACTTATAAAATGTCGATTAACACGGGAATAGCAATAAGCCCCATTGATGACTTAACTATTTCCGCAGATCTCCATAATTTTTTCCGCCAGAGCGCAGACCCCCAAACCTCGCATTATGGAGTTGAATACCGGCCTTTTGAAGGTTTGGCTTTAAGAGCCGGGCTTAATGACAATAGTAAAACTGCCGGCGCGTCTATAATGGTTGGCGGCGCAATTATTGACTACACTATTTTGGGCGGCATTTATAACCGGACCCAGATTGCAGGTTTAACCTGGAAATTCTAAGTGTATCAGCTATTAAAGATACACATTGATGAAAATAATATAGAAACCTGGAACAATCTGGCGAGGCTTCCAGCCGCTGTGCGCAAAGAATGGTTTGCCAAACACTTAAAAGATGTTTTAAAAACGCTTGAACAGGTAAAAACCAATTTCAAAAACCAAAACCCCTGGCATCAGATCGGCTTTTTATTGATAGACGACACCCTTTATAAAGAAGCGGAATCAATTTACAACTTAATGTACCAGACAATGCAAAAAGCCCACAGTGATTTTGGATCCCCTGCATACTACCGAGGCATCTCCAGGTTCTTGCAGGGCAGGTTTAAGGAAGCATACGAAGACTTTAGGATTGCACACCAATATGACCTGCACATGAAAAATTTCAACACCCCCTCCACCCGGGCAATAGCGTATATGGAAGAAACTATTTTCCCAACCAGGGAAATCATCAGAAAAAACCAGGAGATACTAATTAAAGATTTAAATGATTCAAGAAAAGTTGAATATAAAATCGGGGCAAATGTTTTAAGGACAATACACAAGTGGAATTCCGCCTCTCCCCTATTTTCACACGGTTTGTCGCAGGGAGGCGGCTATTTTTTAACCCTGCGGTCCGCAAAAGGAGAAGTAAAAGGGATCGCAATTGACCCGGGTTATGATTTTTATGATATTTTCAGAAACCTGGGGCTTGGCATTGCAGACATTGACGCGATTATCATCACCCATGACCACGATGACCATACGGAATCCGTGGAGGGAATTTTATCACTTCTGGCAAAATTCAATGACCATAACCAGGAGAAAAAAACAAAAGTCCTGGATATTTTCGGCTCATCAGGGGTTTTATTAAAATTCCATGGCCTGCTTTCTGCCACAGACCTTTTTGGCAATAAAGAAATAAATTATAAATTATTGGTGCCAGGCAATAACATCAATGAAATTGAAGGCAAATCTTTAATTGAAAAATACGGTTTTACGATGAGGATAAACCCCGCCTACCATTCTGAGCGCTGGACAAACCAGGAATCTTCGGTGGGTATTGTAGTAGAAACCAGCATCAAGGACAAAAACGGAGAACAGCTAAAAATCGGCATCACCGGGGACAGCCGATATGTGGAAGGACTCGGCAAATTATATTCTGATTGCCAGGTAATTCTGCTCAATATCGGCTCGATGGAAAAAGAAGAAGGAAAACTGCTTACCCAGCATCTTGGATTGCTTGGATGCATTAACCTGCTAAAAGAAGCTCGGTTAAATAAGCCCGGACTCGCAATCCTTACCGAGTTTGGCGAAGAGTTTTCAGGAAAGCGCGAAATAATCAGCAAGATCATCGAAAACTGGGTTCAGCCGCTGGCTGGACTAAACAGCGGAAAATCTTTTGCAAAAAATGAATTGAGGGTGATTCCCGCGGATGTAAACCTTGAAATCAAACTGCAGGATTTATCTATCCGCGAATCAGAAACTAATATATTTTTACCGTATCAAAATATCAAGATCGATGAAACCAGCCCCGAACTTATTAAATATAAATTCAACGGTTGATTAGGAATATAATTGTAAAAACAGCAAAAAGCTGAGATAATAATTGGCGAACCTGCGAATGAATTCGCGGTTCCTTTCCACAAGAAATGGAGTTAATAATTTGAAAATTTTAGTGACAGGCGGGGCTGGCTTTATTGGATCCAATGTCATTGACAGCTGCATTGAGCTGGGACATGAAGTGGCAATCATCGACAACCTTTCAACAGGGAAAGAGCAAAACATCAATCCAAAAGCCAAATTTTTCAATGCAGATATTAGGGATCAAAAAATCTTTGATCTCCTTTCAGAATTCAAGCCGGATATTATCAACCACCATGCCGCCCAAATTGACGTTAGAAAATCAGTGACAGACCCGATTTTCACTTCAGAGGTCAATGAAATCGGGACGTTAAATTTATTAAATGCGGCAATAAAAGCCAACGTAAAAAAAGTGATCTTTGCTTCAACCGGCGGCGCAATTTACGGGGAAATCTCAAAAAAAGAAGGCGCCGATGAAAATCATCCCCAACTGCCGATTTCTCCTTACGCGATAACCAAACGCTCTGCTGAAATGTTCCTTCACTTTTATTATGCCACTTACGGCTTAAATTATACTGTTTTGCGCTACGGCAATGTTTACGGGCCAAGGCAGGATCCGCTGGGTGAAGCAGGGGTAATCGCTATCTTTATTGGTAAATTATCAAAGGCGGAAGAACCAACAATTTACGGCAACGGCAAACAACTCAGGGATTATGTTTTTGTAAAAGATGTCTCTGAAGCAAATGTTTTGGCGCTTAGTAAAGGAGACGGAAAGATTTTAAATGTCGGCTCAGGAGTTGGAACTTCAGTAAATGAATTATTTAATCATTTAAAAAACATTATGGGTTTCAAGGGCAATGCCAAATATGCCCCTCCCCGCGCCGGAGAGCTGGATAGAAGCGTTTTAAACCCTGGTTTAATAAAGAAAGAACTCGGCTTTAAAGTAAGGACTTCAATTAAGGAGGGGTTAGAAAAAACAGTACTATGGCACAAACAGCAATGAAAAAAATATTATACCTTTTTTCCGATACTGGAGGGGGACACCGAAGCGCGGCAACGGCAATTTTAAACGCGGTGGGGACAAGAGCCGAGCAGGAAATGATTGATGCCTTTTCGGAGGGAAGCGACTTTTTAAACGCGATCGCAAAATTATACGGTCCGCTTATCAAATTTTCGCCCAACCTTTGGGGAATGCTTTATTATTTTTTAGATGACGAAAAAAAACTCGAACAACTGTTAAAACTCCTAAGTCCCTTCATCTTAAATAACCTGACTGAAATAATTAAAACAAAAAAACCTGATCTTGTAGTATCAGTACATCCGCTCGTAAACCAAATTACTGTGCAGGCAATAAAAAACTCAGGATTAAAAATCCCCTTTATCGTAGTCATTACCGACCCGATCACAGTTCACCGAATATGGGTGTGTCCGGAGGCTGACTTATATATTGTGGCAACAGAGGACGCAAAAAAACTTACCCTTGAGTTTGGTGTGCCCGAAAATAAAATAAAAGTAATCGGCATGCCAATACATCCAAAATTTGCGGAAGGCCCGCTAGATAAGGAAATATATAGAATAAAGGAAGGGTTAGACCCAAAATTATTTACCATTCTCCTGATGGGCGGAGGAGAAGGCACCGGCAACATGGGTAAAATTATCCAGGCAATTGATAAATCCGGGCTCAAGGTTCAAATAATCGCAATTGCAGGCCGAAACAAAAGATTGGTCAATAAACTGCAGAATTCCCAATTTAATTTAAAGCTTAAGGCATACGGGTTTACTGACCAAGTGCCGGAATTGATGTCCGCATCCGATATAATTATTACCAAAGCAGGGCCTGGCACCATTGCCGAGGCGCTGGCGATGAACCTGCCTATTATTATTACTTCATGGCTGCCTGGGCAGGAAGAACCCAATGTAAAATTTATTGTAGATAACCATCTTGGATTTGTGACATCTGAGCCGAAAAAAATCGTCGAAATCCTAAAGGAGCTCAATAATTCTTCGGAACTCAAAAACATCATGAAAAGCATAGAAAAAGCAAGGAAACCGCATGCGGCAATTGATATTGCTAATTGCATTCTCGAGCATATTTAACATAACGGCGTTTGCACAAGACGCCTTATTTAAAGATATGCCCGAAAAACATTGGGCGGAAGCGTATGTGGGCAATCTTGTTAAAAAAGGGATAACTTCAGGTTTCCCCGACGGCACTTTCCGCGGATTAAAAAACATCAACCGTTTTGAAATAACAGCCATGCTAAGCAAAATCAAAGAAAATTCCGCAAATTTGGGAGACGCGGAGAAAATATTATCTGAATTGAAATCTGAATTCCAGATCGTAAAATATCAAGCCGAAGATGCGGATCAAGTAAGGTTTTCTGGCCAATTCGAAGAACACTTCAGGTTTGGAAATCCATCCCATCCCCTGCCCCACGGGCCAAAAATCAACAGCAGGATAAAACTGCAGGCAGTAAGAAAGTTTGATGCCGCAAGGTTTATTAAAGTCAATTTTGATTCGATGGATTCAATTTATAACGGCGGGTCACACAATTTAGCAGAAAGTTTATTTGATTTTGAAGGAAGGACAAAACTCGGATCATTTAACTTAAACGCTTCATACGGACCGGGGGATATCACTCATAGCGAAACCGACAATGTTTCCCCTTCTGATAACGGCGTTGTATATGTGCGCAATAAACCATCAATTGGCCTGCAGTATAATGCCGGCAATCTAGGCCTTTCGTTAAGTTATAACGTCCAAAAGACAAACAGCTCAGGTATTACAAGCTTAAATGAGTTAAACGGCACGGCTTCGTACGTTTACAATTCATTTCCTATATTTAAAAAAGTAAAAGTATCCCTTTCTCCCAGGCTTTTCTTTGAAAACGCGAACCGCGATTTATTAACAGAGATAAAAGTATCCGCAATGGCTTCACAAGCTTTATCAATTGATGCAATGCTGGGGATTGGAAGCATTGGCTCAACAAGCGGCCTTTTGGCCGGCGGATCAATTTACCTATCTGGTGATAATACAAGTCTTTCAATAAAGGCCTATAAAATCGGATCCGAATTTCGCAACTCAAATAAAGACAAAGCTGAATATTTAAACTATTTCAGTAAAAATATTGCTGACGGCACAACCGACATAGGCGCAGAACTTACCCAAAAGCTAAACCATAACTCATCTTTAATTTTAATTTCCAATATTAAACTCTCAAACGATTTTAAAATCGGCAAGGACTATCAGGGCACATCGCTAACCAATGAAATAAAATTGGCAAGCGGTATTTTATCTGTCTTTTATAGGAATTTCTACTCCCCCTCTACCACCCCGGATAATTCTGATTTGATCGGCATTTCCTTGACATTATTCTAAACTTTCGTATAATTAAAATAGGCATGGGGAGTTCATGGAATGTGGTTTGAGAATCAAGTATATGTCATCTCGGATTCTGTTGACACTCTTATAAAAGCAATTAATGACGGGGCGGAAATTATTCAGTTTCGCGACAAGTCGCGAAATTTAAAATCAATCCAAAAAAAAGCGCAGGAATTAATCTCTTATAAGACAAAAAAACATTTCATTTTTATCTTAAACGACTATCCAGAGCTTGCGGCAGAGATCGGCGCAGATGGCGTCCACATCGGACAAGATACATCGTCTGTTAAAGCAAGAAAAATCGTCGGCTCAAATTTAATTTTAGGCAAATCGACCCACTCCCTTGAGCAAGGCCTAGCCGCGCAATCGGAAGGAGTTAATTATATTTCTGTCGGGCCGGTCTTCCCCACGCCAACTAAACCCGGACAGCCTGCCATAGGATTAAAATATGTAAGATTTGCCGCCGCCAATATCAATATCCCCTTTGTCGTCATTGGCGGGATCGATTTAACAAATATAAACGAAGTTATAAAGGCGGGAGGAAAGTGGATTGGGGTGGTGAGGGCAGCTGATCAGGTTCCCCAGTTATTAAAAATTCTTGAAAGGTTCGCGGGTGAGGGCAATGAAACTAATCATTAACGGTAAAATTTTAACTTACCCAGCTTCTCTTAGCCTCCAATCCTATTTGGAACAGCAGAATATTGACCTCGAAGCCATCGTCGTCGAAATAAACGAGAAAATCATCAAGAGAATAGATTGGCCTAGAGTAAACTTAAATGAGTTTGATGTAGTCGAGCTAATTTCTTTTGTCGGTGGCGGCTAATGGATAAACCTTTCATAATCGCGGGTAAAGAATTGAAGAGTCGTTTTTTGCTCGGGACAGGCAAATTTGGCAGTAAAGAAATTTTGCGCGATACAATTATTCAATCAGGGACAGAAGCCGTAACGGTTGCCCTGCGCCGCATTGATTTAAACTTAAACGAAGAAAACATCCTCTTTTATATTCCCAAGGACATTATTTTATTGACCAATACTTCCGGCGCGCGCAATGCCAAAGAGGCCATCCGCATCGCTCGACTTGCTCGCGAGGCCGGTTACGGCAATTGGATTAAAATTGAAGTTATTAACGACTGCAAATATCTTTTGCCGGATAATGCCGAGACAATAAAAGCGACAGAAGTCTTGGCCGGCGAGGGTTTTATAATCCTCCCCTATATGCATCCCGACTTATACGCCGCCCGCGCGTTAGTCAAAGCCGGCGCCGCCGCCGTTATGCCGCTCGGTTCTTTGATCGGTTCCAACCTTGGATTAGAAATGAAAATGATGATCAAAATCTTAATCAATGAAATAGATGAAGTCCCGATAATTGTCGATGCGGGGATTGGCGTCCCAGTACATGCCGCTCAAGCCATGGAATTAGGAGCCGACGCAATTCTAGTTAACACCGCCGTGGCTACCGCCGCCGATCCAGCAAAAACAGCAAAAGCGTTTGCCGAGGCAGTAATTTCCGGCAGGGCCGCCTATTTATCAAAAACAGCCAATCAATCTTTTATGGCCAGCGCTTCTTCTCCTCTTACAGGTTATCTCCATGACCAATGACTTAGCAACACGGGCAAAAAAATTAACCCGTCAATATTTTGGCCGGGCAATCAGCTTATACGCCCCACTCTATATTTCTAACTATTGTGATAACCATTGTCTCTATTGTGGTTTTAGCCGGAGACATGATATTTCAAGAAAAAAACTCTCGGCTCAAGAGATCGAAAAGGAGTGTCAAACTCTGGCAAAAACCGGCTTGCAGAATATTTTGATATTGACCGGTGAATCTCGTCTGCAATCGCCGGTCAGCTACATAAAAGAAGCAGTTTTAGTCGCTGGCAAATATTTCCCCAACATCTCTTTAGAAATTTATCCGCTGGAAACAAAAGAATATTGTGAATTATTTTTAGCGGGTGCTGACGGGGTTACTATTTATCAGGAAACTTACGATCGAGAAGTTTACAAGCAACTTCATCCCGCTGGCAAAAAGAGAGATTATGATTATCGCTATCAAGCCCCGGAAAAAATTGCTCAGGCCGGTATGCGCCATCTCTCTCTGGGAATCCTTTTGGGTCTGGCAGATTGGAGAGAAGACCTAAAAGCTTTGTTTGAACACCTGCGCTATCTGGAGAAAAAATATCCTGGGGTCGAATATTCCCTCTCCTTCCCTCGCCTGCAAAAAGTGGCCGGAGACACCAACGATTATCAGCCGATTTCTGATCAAGTAATGCTTTCAATCATCGCCACAACACGATTGATGTTTCCTCGAGTTGGAATAAACTTATCAACGCGTGAATCCGCCCAATTTCGCGATCAGATTTTGGAATTTGGCGTCACAAAACTCTCCGCTGGCTCCTCTACCCGGGTTGGCGGCTATAATGATAATGAAGGAACGGGCCAGTTTACTATTAATGATGAGCGATCGTTGGTTGAAGTTAAAGAGATGCTAACCAAGAAAGGTTATGATCCAGTCATCACTGATTGGAGGCAGATTGGCAATGAATGATTTTGAACAAGCCTTGACTAATTATTTTTTGCCGGAACAATTGGCCAAGATTGAAAAGACTAAAATCGGGATCGCCGGTTGCGGCGGCTTGGGTTCAAACATTGTGGTTTGTCTGGTCAGGAGTGGCTTTAAAAATTTTGAGTTGATGGATTTTGATGTCGTCGAAACCAAAAATCTCAACCGCCAATATTATTATTTAGATGAGGTTGGTCAGTCCAAGGTTGATGTCTTAAGCACACGATTATTAAAGATCAATCCCGATCTGAAAATCAAAAAGGTTAAGGCTCAATTATCAGACGAGAACATCGCTTCGTATTTCCAAGACCGAGACATAATATTTGAAGCCTTCGACAATGTTCCGTCAAAAAAGCTTATCATGGAAACCTTTGGCAACACTAACAAACTATTAATTTTCGGCTGCGGCATGGCAGGGATTACTAATCAATCAGAAATTAAAATTAAAAAGATTAAAAACAACATTTACATGGTCGGAGATGGTGTCACCTGCGTCGGCCCAGAAAATCCCCCCTTAGCCCCACGCGTCTTTGCCTGCGCATCGCTTATGGCGTCTGCCGCTCTAGAGGCTGTTCTTTACAATATTCCCGCCTGATAAATTTACCAATAAGTTCCACTTTATATGCATTGCTTTTTAGATTATAATTCAGTTTAAGGGGACTAACATGAAAATAGCAAATTCAGTTTTGGAATTAATCGGAAACACGCCTCTTGTTTATTTAAACAAAATAACGCAAGGATGCCCGGGAAAAGTAGCGGCAAAGCTTGAGTTTTTTAATCCCTGTTCATCGGTAAAAGACCGGATAGGCATAGCCATGATCGAAAGGGCGGAAAAAGAAGGCTTGCTGAACAGGAGCTCAATAATCATTGAGCCAACATCCGGCAACACCGGCATTGCCCTGGCTTTTGCCTGCGCAGTAAAAGGATACAAGCTTATCTTAACCATGCCGGAAACAATGAGCACGGAAAGGAGAAACCTTTTAAAAGCGCTTGGGGCTGAGCTTGTTTTAACCGATGGGGCGCTTGGAATGAAGGGAGCAATTGAAAAGGCAGAAAACCTTGTTAAAAAAGAAAAAAATGCTTTTATGCCGCAACAGTTTAATAATCCGGCAAACCCTGAAATCCATAAGCATACCACCGCTGAGGAAATCTGGAAGGATACGGATAAAAAAATAGATTACATAATCGCCGGAGTTGGAACCGGCGGCACTTTGACCGGCATCGCAGAAGTTATTAAAAAAAGAAAGCCGGGAATAAAAGCTATTGCCGTTGAGCCAAAAGAATCGCCGGTAATATCAGGCGGAAATCCCGGCCCGCACAAAATTCAGGGAATCGGAGCCGGATTTATCCCAAAAGTATTCAATAAAAAAATAATCGATGAAATAATCCAGGTGTCAAACGAAGAAGCCATGCAAACGGCCAGGCGGATGAGTAAAGAAGAAGGGATCCTTTGCGGGATTTCTTCAGGCGCGGCGGCATATGCTGCCATTCAAGTTGCCAAAAGGCCGGAAAGCAAAGACAAACTCATTGTAGTAATTTTTCCTGATGCAGGAGAAAGATACCTAAGCAGTGAGCTGTATTCTGAATAATTTAGGAGGAAATTAAAATGAAAACCATAGCAGAGATAAATGAAAAGATAAAAAAGGGACAGGCGGTTATTGTTACCGCTGAAGAAATTATTGAAATCGTAGAAAAGAAAGGCATCGAAAAGGCGGCAAAGGAAGTGGATGTTGTCACCACCGGCACTTTTGGCCCGATGTGCTCATCCGGCGCCTATTTTAATTTTGGCCATACAAAACCAAAAATAAAAGCCGGCGGAGGAAAAGCATATTTAAATGATATACCGGCTTATACCGGCTGGGCGGCAGTTGACTTATATATCGGAGCTACTGCCCTCTCAGATGATGATCCAAGAAACAAGGTTCATCCAGGAGAGTTTGCATACGGCGGTGCGCATGTCATTGAGGATTTGGTTGCAGGCAAAGACGTGAGATTAACCGTTAGCGCGTACGGGACGGACTGCTATCCGAGAAAGCATCTTGACTCATGGATAAATATAAAAGATTTAAACGAAGCAGTTTTGTTTAACTCCCGCAATGCTTATCAAAATTACAATGTGGCGGTAAACCTTTCAGACAAGCCGATTTACACCTATCTTGGGACGCTCAAGCCAAAGCTTGGAAACGCCAATTACTGCAGTGCCGGCCAGCTCTCACCCCTTTTAAACGACCCCTATTACAAGACAATCGGCATTGGCAGCAGGATCTGGCTGGGAGGAGGGATTGGGTACATTGCCTGGCAGGGAACTCAGCATAACCCCAACGCCCCGCGCCTTGATAACGGAGTGCCAAAGAGGCCTTCCGCCACGCTGGCAGTAATCGGAGATCTTAAGCAAATGAGCTCAAAGTGGCTCAAAGGGGTAAGTTTTATCGGGTATGGCACTACTTTAAATGTTGGGATTGGGATACCAATTCCAATTTTAAATGAAGAAATGCTAAAGTATACTGCTATAAAAGATGAAGATATTGTTGCCGCGGTGGTTGATTATAGCGTTGCTTATCCCACCGGCAAGCCCGAGGTTTTAGCCGAGGTGAATTATAAGCAGGTAAAATCAGGCGAAATAGAAGTAAACGGGAAAAAGATCCCTACTTCCGGTATTTCCAGCTATTCTAAGGCCAGAGAAATTGCGGAAGACCTGAAGCAAAAAATTAAAAAAGGCGAGTTTTTGCTGACAGAAAAAGTAGCAGATTTGCCGTCCGGCGCCAGCACACCGGCATTTAAACCGCTTAATGAGCGGCCGGTAAGCAAGGAGGAATAAAATGACATCACGTAAAATAGTGATAAATTTTCCCAAAGAAAAAATCAACCAGCCCCTCGTTTATAAATTGATAAAAGAATTTAATTTAGTTTTTAATATCCTTAAGGCCAGCATTACCCCTGACCAGGAAGGACATATGGTGCTTGAGCTTAGCGGAGAAAACACTGAAAAAGGAATTAAATATTTAAAAGAGCAGGGATTATCAATTGAGCCGTTGAGCAAAGATATAAAAGTGAACTGGGAAAAGTGCGTCCAATGCGGGGCATGCGTGAGCATTTGCCCCACCGGCTCGCTTTATATCAAAGACCGCAAAACCATGAAGGTGGAATTTGATCCTGAAAAGTGCATTGCCTGCGAGCTCTGCATCCGCCCCTGCCCGCCTAGAGCCATCGAAGTGCATTACTAATGGAGCTGGGGGGAGTCGAACCCCCGTCCGAAAAGGAAGGCATATAAGCCGCTACGAGCGTAGCTTTTTTTATTTGTGTCCTTAAGGGTTGTCCCAAAGCGAGGACTTCCTTAAGCAATCCCGTATAATTTTTCCCAACCGGCATACGGGAGATACCGGCCAGGTATCCGATATTATTACACTAGAACCCGCCCCTATCGGCAAAAACGGTTAGTGCGGCCAACTATTTTATTAGTTAAGCCATCGCCGGTGCTAATACCTTGGAATCTGTCCAAAGCCATTGAACACCATTGAGTGCAGTTTTAACGTCTGCGTTTATTTGTTTGCCACCATTATTTACGAGGTTGAGATGACATCCTCGGCTCGCAGCCTATACCCCAAACCTCCCCGTCAAAACCCTTACAGCCCCTTGATTGATTCTTTAATTGCGCCAAGGAAATCGGATATCTGGTCTTGTGAAAGTTCGCTTTCAAGTATTTCGCTGAATGTTTTCCAGGCATCGGCTTCATCCATTAGTTCTTTATTAGATTTAATCATTTCAATTTCATCTTCAATTTCTTTATGTAATTTACGGCTGGCTTCTTCAATTGCCGCTTCGGGGTTTGTCATGCCGGTTTCATCAATCGCCCGCTGTATTATCTCCTCAAAAGATAGTTCTTTTTCTTTTGCCTCAACCGCTAGAGCCGCCATCCTGACAGCAATTGAACGCGCGTCAAAATCGGGGCCTTTGTTGCCCTCTTTTGGGGCAGGCATCGGTTTACGGATTTCCGGTGTTGTTTCCTCAACTTTTTTCCAAGGAACAACCGGGCCTTGCCCGGGAACCCTTATCATATTTTCATGTCCTTTATGACCTCGTTTGAAACTTTTTTAGCCAAAAGCTCAAGGTTTGCATCCTCAGCAGGAGTAAGAGGAGCTTTTTTCATCTCTTTTACTTCATCCTTCATGAAGCGGATCGCTTCTGCATATACGTCTTTCATTGAATATTTTTGTCCAACTGGTTTAATCATGTTTTCCAAGTATCCTTTTAACTTCTCTATCAGTTTCCCTTTTTCGAATTGATTCTCTTTTTTCATATTTTCTTTTTGCCTTTGCCAAGGCAATGTCTACTTTAGCCCAATCCCCGTCAAAATACAACTTAATCGGGACGATTGTCATCCCTTTTTCCGCCGACTTGCCGATTAATTTCCTTAATTCTCCGCTTTTTAGCAGAAGTTTCCGGTTGCGCGCAGCATCTTCTTCGGTGCTTCTGCTTTTTGCATACGGCGTGATGTGCATATTATACAGGAATAGTTCTCCGTTCTCAACCCGCCCAAAAGAATCATTTAAATTGACCCTGCCGAGGCGAAGCGATTTTACTTCTGAGCCGGATAAGGCAATTCCTGCTTTGTATTTGTCATAAATGTGGTAGTCAAAAAAGGCCTTGCGGTTGTCGGCAATCAGCTTGTAATATTTTGGCACGTATATATTATATCACTTTAGGAACCGCGACGCCTGCCTGCCGGCAGGTAGGTTCAGTCGCAGGTTCCTAATTTATCCAAGCATCAACTCAAACTGTGGCAATGTAGGCAATTTGATTTTTTCATCTTCTTTTGTTTTACTTGTTGTGCTATACGCATAGGTTAAAATCACATCAACCAAAGCTTTTGATATTGCATTTAATGCATCTACCTTAACTGCAACATTGCTACCAAGCTTTACGCCGATTTTCTTTAATAAATTTTTGGCAAATTTCATGGTTTCTTCGCCAACTACTTTTGCTTCCAATTCTGCTTTGAGTTTTTTATAATCCACACCTGCTGAATTATTTTCAACAGTAATTAATATATTAACGGCCGCAATAAGCTTTTCCGCGGTCCTTGTTCCTTCAGTAGATTGTTTAACAGCTACGCCGTTCTTTTTCATAATATGCCGGGCATAACCAATCCTCAATACATTCAATTTATCGTGGCTTATTGAATAAATGTGAGCCAGGTATCTTTGCATTGGATTTACTTTTATTTGAGCCTGCTTTAAAATATCAAGAAATGCTTTTTGTTTTGCAGTATCCGTTATTTTTTCTTTTACTTCATTTTCAATATTACTCGCTTTAAATATAAGATTTTCTTCCTCATGTTTTGCTGGATCTTCAAGAAATTGTTTCCATAAAACAGCTACAGAGCCAAAAATCTTTATTATTTCGCTTTTTGAAACAGGCCTTCTTTCCTGAACTGTTGCATTTGTAAGTGTCGAGGCGCTTGCTGCATTTCCCACATTGCCTACAAAAAATCCAACTGGGGCAACATCTCCTATTGTCACGCTTTCCCCTTCTGCGGGTGTATATCCATAAAAGGTTGCATCCGCTGATTTTGCATCTTGTTCTAAATTTGCTGGAATGGAGATAAGTTCATAGTCTGTCAACGCACCCATTTTAAATGCTGATGCATAAGCGGCTGTCCTGTGGGCATCAATTTCAATTGTGCTTGGAACCATGCCGTCATTTCCTCTGCGCCTAAGCCATGTATATTCAAGCGGCCTTGCGCTTGGTACAAGTGTTGTAATTTGTTGGTAGTGCCCGCCGCTCTGCGGCACTCTTGGCGACCCAATTGTTCCGGTTATATTTAACAATCCAACAAATCCCGGGGTACTATTATAAACCTGCAAGCCAGCATTTAAACTCATTCTCAACGAAAGAAATTTCCAACTCCAGTCTTTCACGCCACCACCAAATAACAACTTATGGTTATCGAAATACGGAGTCTGTTCCCAATTATAGGTCACATCAGCAAATGGGGTTAATGGCCCAGTATTTGGCCTTTCATAAGCAATACTGGCATTAAGCTGTTGTCCAAAGGGACTGCCGGTATACCTAGCATCAAAACTAAAAATTCCCACATTAGGATCCTGGATTATAAATCCGCCAAATATTGTCCCTCCAGGGTACAAATTAAATTGTGTTTGCCTGCTTAATGCATCAGAACGTTCTTCTTGCATTGGAATAGAAGTACCGCCACCCAGATAAGCTAACCATGGTATGCCAACGTTATCTACAGAAAGCTGTAAGCCGCCTTCTCCCAAGAAACTTCCTGACAAATACCCTTTCTCAACAAATACATATTTTGGATCCGGCACATACCCTCTTTCTTCCCCGTACCTAAAACTTGAGGCAATAAAATATTTCCAAGACGTATTACTATAATTGTAAAAAGACTGCGCATATTGCAAGTTTACATCGACACCCAAATAATTCGGGTTTGGAAACCTTGGAGTATCACTTGTATAGGCTACATATTTGCCACCTAGATAAAAATCTGGAGCATACGATCGGTTAACCCCATACCCATAAAAATGGCCGCCAACTTCATGCTTGCGTGCACTTGCATTGATTGGACCCAAACCAAGATTCCCCTCAAACGGAACTCCAAAAACTCCTCCCCCAAGTCGATAATTACCTAATCTGCCTTCAACCGAAAACACTTGATTAGTCTGGCTTATGCTGGCTTGTCCGGTAGGCAGAAAATCAAATGATCCGATTGATCGCGTATTATAGTCGCCTATATTTAATACAATCCCGCCGCTGAAATTCCCTTCAAGCCGTATTCTCCCATTATGCATGTTGATTCCAAATGCCGAGTCGCTATGCAGGTTTTTATCAGCCCTGTAGGCCACAAGTGAAGAAGGTTTTATTTGTTTCTGTACTTTGGGATCAAGGGTGTAAGCTTTTTGCTCTACCAATAATTTTTTAAGCGCTTCCTGCACACACACCAAGGCGCCGCTGGTTAGTTTCTCAACCTTCACATCCGAACATCCTGCGCCATGCGCATCACACCTTACTTTTTTTATGGCTTCAATTTTTGTCTTTGTTTCCGGGCGCAAACCGCGCTCCAACGATGTTTCTGCCTTTCCAGTCTCAGTAATTAGAAAAGCAACGGTGTCTTTTCTCTTTTTACCAACAGCAAATGTTGCAAACTTTGCTATTGTCTCTCTTGTAAGAGTCTTCTTTATTGCTGTATATTCATCAACAGTTTTATCCCAAAGCTCGTTTCCTTCTTTGGTATAGGCCGCATATTCAGCAATATTATTTGCCCAACCACTTAAGCTAGCTTCAGGAGCAATTACTTCCTTTGTTCTGGTTAGTGTTTTTTTTACACCATCTTGTTTTAAGGCATAAATTAGATCCAATTTAACCTTATCTTTTTGTGAAGCAGTAATTATACCTTTTGCTAATGCATCCGCTATAATTTTATCCACAATTTTATCTATTGCCGCCTCATAACCACTCGCAGACAACTTGCCTTTTGCTAATATCTTGTAGGCCTCAGTAAAAAAATAATTCCTGATTTTATCGTTGGGATCCCTCCCTAATATTTTTTTTAATACTTCTATTTTTTCTCCCATTGACACTAGCTTGATCAAGTCATCAATTATTTTTATTTCATTGTTAATGACGCTTTTAACTTTTCCACTGTTTGCAGGTGTAACTGTAATTTTAGTAAATTGCACACATCCACATTTTAAATCTTCACTCATTTTTTTCTCCTATTCTCAACACTCTATTTCAACTACTCCGGAATAACTCTCTTTGCCGGCGGGGCTGGAATTGCTGGAGCAACTTTTTTAGTAGGGGGTACAATCTTTTGTCCCCCTCCCGCCCCTGTCTTACGCACAAAACGGCTCGTAACATTTATTCCAAACTCATATACCTTGCCATCACAGCCGTTTATTTGAGCTTTCTTTAGGCCAGTCGCAGCATTTCCAGTAACTGTAACAATAATAGTTAAGGATTGTCCATTTTTTGACTTAGTTATTTTTCCAAATGTACTTCCTCTTCCATTACTTACAATCTTAACCCTTGCACCGGCACAAGACTTAAAACTATTGATTCGAATTTTTACACTAGTTCCTTGTCTAATATTAAACGTTTTGTTTAGGTCAGTACTTGTAGGCGTTGTAGTTATTGGTAGCACAACTTGCTTTGTAGCATTTTCTAATTGTTTACAATAGCCTTTAGGGGTATAAATAGAGTGGCTGCTCCATGCCCAATGCTTAAATGTTTCCCGTATCCAGCCAACTGCTTTTTTTGGATGATCCACATTACCATTTGCCGCCTTTAATATTTTAACCCCTTCTTCAACTTGTTTTTGAGTAGAATTTTTAATTTGACATTTATCTTCATTTACATTTTTTGCAGTTCGATTCCAATTCCAATGATCAAAAACATGATATACTCCAATATTGCTAGCCATTTTTAGTCCTCCTAAATAATTACAGTCTTTTCCTCTGTATATATATCGATATTATTTTGTAGAAATTTCAGGTGATTTTTTTGGACAGATTTTTAGAAGCGTTCTAAAGCAGGACGTTTAGCTCTTTTACGGTCTCATTAAAAGGAAGGATTTCAATTTCTCCCTCTCTCATTTTCCTCTCTCCTCCGTAAAGAAAATATGCCTTAGCAGAAGGATAATCCTTAAGAAAAGCCTTTAACCCTTTTAACATGGCCGAAGAAACCTTTCCCGTTCTTTTTATTTCAAAAATCCGCAGGCCTCGACTGCCATATAAAACAAAATCCACCTCGAAACCGCCAGCTGTCCTCCAATAAAATATTTTATAGCCCAGCTTAAGGCAATCATTAATTGCGGTTAACTCTTGAAAAAATAAAGTTTCAAGTGCGACACCCTCTACTTCTTCCGGCCTATCCAAAGGACCCATAGGCCTTAAAGTACGATAAAGTCCAACGTCAAAGAAATAAAATTTTGGGTGTCCTGCCATTCTGCGCTTGGCTTTTTTTGTAAAGACAGGGATCCTATAAGCTAAAAGCAGCTCTTCTAATATAGAAAAATAGCTCTCTACTACTTTTCTTTCTACTGCGCATTCACGGGCAATCGCCGAAACACTTAAAACCGCTCCCTGGGAAAAACTGGCTGCTTCTAAAAATCGCGAAAAAGCCCCCAAATTTCGGGTCAATCCTTCCTGTTGTATTTCTTCCTGCAAGTAGGTTTTTACATAACTTTCTAAATAAGCTTTGGGATCCTTTTCTATATAAACACTGGGGAGCTGGCCATAGGCCAAAGAGTGCTCCAGCTTAAAAGCGCCTCCTAACTCTTTTACCATCAATGGATGCATAGAAAAAGTTAACGCCCTGCCGGCCAATAAATTTTGCCCTTTCTGTCTTAATTTTCTGGCACTTGACCCCGTCAGAATAAACTTATAACCGTATTTTTCAATCAAACGGTGAACTTCATTTAATAATTCCGGAATTCTTTGCACTTCATCAAGAATAACCCAATCAGTAAATTCTTTGGGGATAAAAGTTTCCAGCCGCTGGGGGTTAGCCAATAAGTCATTAAAAAGCCCAGCCTCTAATAAATCCAAATAAAGAGCAGAAGGGAAAGAAGATTTAACCCAAGTAGTTTTTCCTGTCCCTCGAGGCCCAAACAAGAAAAAGCTTTTATCCTCCGGCGGCATTAGCAATCTGGAATACATGTTTCCATTTTACATGCTATTTTGGAGTTGTCAAGCAACTTTCAATTCACAACCCTAAAGGAAAAGCTTCCGACTTTTCTTCCGCTCTTAAGTATGTTGATCGTGTATTTATCTCCGTCTTCATTTGGAACCGCTTTTCTTAAATCAAAAACAAATGTGATAAAATTTTCGCTTATTTCTTTAATCTTTATAAGTTTTATTTTAGAATCACCAGGTATTGATAAAGTTATATTCCTGGCAGTAAGTCCTCTCGAGCTTAATTCATCATTAAAAGAAACAATTACTTCCCGCCCAATAATCCCAACCCTACCCGATGGCTGCATAGGATCCGTGCCAATAATTTTAAGCCCATTGCCCCTGTATTTTTTTATAACTACTTGCCTGGGCGCAGATGGTGCTCGCCGTGTAGGTGCTTGCATTGGTTGAGGAGCATTTGTAGGATATTTATTAGATTTAACTCTTAATTTTACTTTTATAAAGCAATAAGAATCTGTTAGCGCACAACCAACCTTTTGTATAATAGAATTATTACCCAATAATTCTGCTGGCATGCTCGCATTATTATTTAAGGCTTTTAGTTTGTCGGCAAATTTTGGAGTTCCATAAAAATATTGCGACAGCTTTTTCCAGCCATTAGCACCCTGCAGATCAGCAAAAAATATTCCCTTTTTTGCTAAGTCGTTAAAATTAACAACTTTTGTTTCTTCTACAGGATAATGTCTTTCATATTCATTATTTGAGCCGGCTGGACTTGGCTTCGCATTAGAAGCCAGCGCATAAGGAGCCAATAATTGATAATAAATACCAATCATTAATCCAATCCCGCCCTTATGACCGGCCTTGCAAGCTCAAGCTCATAGCCCCTGTCCCATGAGAGGAGCTCGTTTATTTGCTTTCCCGCCATGTTGGTTTTGCTTAGCATTTCAACCGCTTCCGCGCGGGATACGTCTTCTTTTGGCCTCAGCTTTCCGCCTTCAATATAGCTCAGCATTCCGGAATCTTTTGCCGCTGAAATATATTTTGCCGCCCAGTGTTTAACCGCCACATCGCGGTATGGCTTATCTTCTTCCGCGGACAATAGTAAGCTGTCAAATCTGGCAAGAATAGTTATTGCCTCAGCTTTATTTACCCTGCTGTTGGGACAGAACTTGCCGCCCGGATAGCCCTTTATCAAGCCCATCCTCTCAGCCGCTTCAATATAGTTTGCCGCCCAATATTTTGTTGACACATCTTTAAATACTTTCCTGGCATAGCCGGGGATGCGCGCGTTTTTCGCGCGAACCAGCAAGGTTGCCATTTCTGCCCTGGTCAAAGACCTGTCAGGCCTGAATGTGCCGTCCGGATATCCCTGGATCAATCCCACTGTTCCAGTATGCTCAATCGGCTTTTTGGCCCAGTATTTATCGCCTACATCGGAAAACTGCACCAGCCGAAGGACTTTTCTGGAATCTTTTGCTATTACTTTGCCGCTAATATCCGTTGCCTCAACCACAATTAATTTTTTTCCAACTTTATCTACTGTAAGATTGAACGTAAAATTACCGCTTGGGTCAACTGCCGCGTTAATCCCGTTAATTTTAACCGGGTATGCCGCGCCTTTTTTAGTTTTAATTGTTCCCGTAACCTCAATGTTATCAGCATAAATAACCGATTTGTCTGCCGGTTTTACTACTGAAAGTTCAAGGTCGGCCGAATCGTCTTTTTTGTCAGGTCCTACATAAGAAACTGAAAAATAATGCGTGCTGTCTTCCGCGACAGATCCGTATGGATGATAGGCATAGTTAAATTCCATGCCGCCAGCCCTTAGCCCAACTCCGGCAGTAATATCTTTATCGTCAAGCCCCGCTCTTATCGCGATATTTGGCACCGGCAAATATTCCGCGCCAAAGTGCAGTGCCGCCGGGCGCCTTTTTGCCATATCGGCATCAGCCAAAATGTTTATCTTTTGGCTTTCTGTCGGCCTCAATGTGACTTTTACTCCGCCTTTAATATTTGTAATTAAAGAATTCTCAACTTTATTTCCCGATTCAAGCTTGGTGCTGAATGGGTTTTGGGCGTTTAATCCCAAAGAAAGCATATCGCTTGGAGAATATATTGCCCCAACATCAACCCCAAGCCCTGAGGCAGAAGCTGACTCAATGTCTTTGGTACCCGATCCGCCTTGGTTATAATATTTTACACTGCCGCCAAGCTGTAATTTGGCATCTTCAAGATTTAAGCCGTATGATAAAAACACAACTGAGGATCCCCAATTGGCTGAGCCGGCTGGCTGGGCATTGCTATCATATAATGAAATGCTCGAAACACCCGAAACAACAGCGCCCAACCCAATCGCGGAATTCTTAGTAGCGGGATATGCTCCGCCAAGCACTATATAACTGACATCGCCTAAAACATTTGAATACATGCTGGTGAGTTTTGGCCCGTCTATTTTTCCAAGCCCCGCAGGGTTAGAAAATATTCCGTCGCCGTCCTCAGCCATTGCAACATATGCCTTGCCCATTCCAAGCGGCCTTGCCCCCACCCCAATTCTCATCGGGTCGGAAACAATTAAATTATCAACCGCGAAAGCAGGAATAATCAACACCGCAATCATCAACAGCGCGAAAATTATAATTTTTTTCATGTTATGCCTCTCTGTATGATTATCGATAAATCTATCCATTGATTTCACCCTACTTATTTATAACAAGGATCTTTCCCTTGTTAATTAATTTGTTGGAATCGGCGTCGATTACACGGTACAAATACGCACCGTCGCCAACTATTTCACCATATGTATTTTTTCCGTCCCATGTGACTTCTGTCTGGGCTAAAGCACACTCAAGCCGGACAACCTGCTGGGCGGACATATCAAACACATAAACTGCAACCCTCGCGGATGTGCCCGGGTTAAACACAATTTTGGTCACTTGATTCTGCAGAGGATTAAACGGATTCGGATAATTGTAAGTTGTGTTGGCCGCAGTGGTGGCAACATTGGTAACTTCAAATGTAATGTCATTGTCTGAGGCCACATTATCCGTCCTGACCAGGTTTAATGTTTTCTGTCCGGAGGTCATATTAGGTATAGTCATCACAATTTGGCTATCGGTCCAATTGGTTATTAATGTATTAACACCGGATGATTTAACCTCGGTCATAACTCCGCCGCCGGTAAACCTTACCGTTCCGCCGTCAGCTTTAAAGTTTGAACCTTTAATAGTAATAGTGGTTTTTTCTCCGCCCTTGGCCGGGGAAACTTCAGTTATATGCGGAAGCGATGTCGGGCCGCTGGTTGCAACAGATGTGACAACTATATAATCCGCCAAAACCCCGTCTGATTTTTCTGCGCCGACAAATACCAGCTGGTACTGGGCAACTTTTGTCCAATCCATTGTGGCATCGCCGTCGGTTGTTATGCGAGTCATTTTTGTCTTAAAGTTTGGCACTTTATATTCTGTCCAATTGGTTGAAGCAAGAGTTATCGCGTCCGCATCAACCATGGCATAGTTTGTACCGTCCGCGTCTTTAAACTGGACTTTTACTTTGCCGGCTGAGCCGTCGCCTTTTAGCCAAATGCTCAATATATCAAGGCCTGAAATGTCTTTTTGCGATGCAAGTATCCCGCCCCATCCGCGCCAGCCGTCTTCGGGCTTCGCGGCTAAAGTATATGAAGTTTTCATCGCATATGATCCTTCATGCTTATCGGTTGTAATCCTGGCGGCTGTTGGCTTTGCCGGATCCGACGGGCCGAAGGTATAGTAATCGGTTGATTTGACAGCTATTCCTTCAAAGTCATCGATAACAATTGTGCCTGCCTGCGGAGGCGCGGCCACGGTGGTGACAGTAAATATTTGGCCGGATGCAATTTCCGCGCCGGTTGTCACTTTTACATCCCTTGGTCCGGCTGCTGCCGCGGCGTCAATTTCTACATTGCTCACGGAGATATTGCTCTTATCTACAAATGTAACTGTGCCGGCTTTAATTCCCGCGCCAAAATCAATAGTTGAAAGGGCGCTAAAATTAGTATTTTCACCGACAATCGCGACTGATGTGACTTTTTCTCCCTGTTTTCCTGATGCTGGGGTTGCTGACTTAAGCACAGGCACAGGTGTTTTTGAAATAGTGATGGTAACAGGAATTGCTATTGGTGAGCCGTTTGCCCCGGCTGATGTAATTGTAATAGTATCAGAATAAGGGCTGTTAGCCGCGGTCATTGCAGAAGTATTTGCCGTCACTGTAATGGTGCCGGCATCTGTTCCTGATGTCGGGCTAATTGTGAGCCAAGCTTGTTTTTTATCCGCAGTCCAGTTTAATGTCCCCGCTCCGGCATTGCTAACTGAAATTTGTTTTGCGGCCGGGCTTGCTCCGCCTTCCTGCGCGGCAAAAGTGAGAGTTGCCGGTGTTGCAGAGAGAGTTGGTGTTTCTGCGATAACTGTGAAAGGAGTTGTTGTTATTTCCGCTCCAGTGGTGACAGTAAGAGTTCGTGCCCCTGGTGTTGCGTTTGAAGCAAAATCGGCTGTCACTTTAATTTCTGTCGCAGAATTAACAGTTGTAGATTTAACTGTAATTCCAGTTCCGCTAAAAGCAACCGCAGTTGTCCCTTGGACAAAATGCGTGTTGGTTCCGGTAACTGTCAAAAGAGTGTCTTTCCATCCTTGATTTGCACTTGACGGCGCAACAGAAATGGTTGTCGGTTTAGGCTGAATAGTCAAAGTGACAGGTACGGTTTGCGGCGTATTTGAAGCTCCTGTCGCAGCAATTGTTATTGTATCGTTATATGTTCCAGCCGCAAGTCCTGCAAGATTTATCGAAGCAGTAACATTGCCTGAGTTTGTTCCGCTAGCCGGGCTTATGGTCAACCATGTCTGAGTTTTTGAAACTGTCCAGTTTAAATTGCCCAGGCCGCTATTGCTTATGGCAATGGTCTGGCTGGCCGGATTTGCACCTCCAGCTTGTGCAGTAAAAGTTAATGAAGTCGGGGTTCGGCTTATGGTTGGTGTAGTTGAGTTTACAGTAAAAGCTGTAGTAAGCGTTTCTGTTCCAAGCGCGCCAAGGTTGGTTGAAATAGTTACCGTGCGTGCGCCTGCAGCCGCATTGGCAGCAATGTTCAAATTAACAACAACTGAAGTTGGAGAATTAACAGTGGTTGAATTTACTGTTATTCCCGCTCCGCTAAATGCAACTGAAGTTGTTCCATTAATAAAGTGCGTCCTTGTTCCTGTTATAGTTGCAGTAACATTTGTCCATCCCTGGTCGCCGGCGGCAGGGCTGATACTAGAAGTTGGCGCTGGATTTACGGTAAATACATTTCCGGAAGCTATTTCTGCTCCGGTTGTAACTGTTACGGCTTTTAATCCTGCTGTTGCAGCTGTAGTAACAGAAACATTGTTTGCAGTAATATGAGTTGCGTCTGCAAATGTCACACTTCCAACAGTAATGCCTGTTCCAAAACTAACAGTTGAACCAGCTGTAAAATGTGTATTACTGCCAACTAATGCAATATTTGAAATAACACTTCCGCTATTAGCACTGCCTGGCGTTGCGGATGTTATAGTTGCGGCGGGAACGGGTTTAGTGATTGTAGCTGCAAAATTTGCAATACCAATATCATTTGGAAGTGGGGGGTTGGCGGCGAGAGTTGCTGGATCCATTAAAGCTGAATTTCCATAATGAGTAGCCGCGTTAAGCGTACTTGCATTCCAAGCACGTACATATATTTTAGGAGTTCCAGAAGAATAAGTTCCAGTAACTCCATGATAAAACATTCCGGTTTTATTAGAAAATGATGTCCATACAGTATCATTTCCTACAGTTTTTGTAGCTAAAAGAATATCATCTCCTCCAACTGTTCCATCTTGATTGGGTGGATCAATTGTTCCATTTGGCCCAGCATAAATGTACTGAATAATACAACCTACTGCTAACTCATTTCCTGCAACAACACCATTTTGGTTATATACCTTTCCTCCTCCAACTCCAACCTGGTTGTTTTCAGCTCCAGCATTTATTGAAAAATATGCAGCTTGAGCACTTACTGAGAGCATTAATACTCCCGTAATCACCAATACCAACCACTTTATCCTATTGTAAATATTGTACCCTCTCATTTATATTTCCTCCCTATTAATATGGCTTTGTATACACCCAATTGTCTGGATTGGGAGCACCAACTAAAACCTGATTAGTAATATAGTAGCCTTTTCCCGGCATTAACTTAGTTAATGAACCAGCAAATCCTGCATTTCCAAGGTAAGCTGATAGCCATTGTGGAGCTGCAGTATTTTCATAATTGTATACTTTATCAGCCGTCATAGGTGTTCCATTTGTTAGCACTGAGTTTAATGCTGTATTGTCTAAGTTTACATCTACTGGCCAAGCAGTACCTACCATGTTGCTTCCAGAGTATAATGATATTTGTCGGTTATTCTGAGAAGATACTGCACCAACAACCGTCACATAACGTACTCCCTGACCAACCTGACAAGCAATAAAAAATCCTTTGTCTGCTTCCATAAAAGAAAGTGTTCCTGCCCAAGTACCAGCTGGGCCAGCCGTTAAATACGCCTGAACAAATTCCGATTTTTCTGCACTATAGGAATATATTTTGTCCGCGGTCATTGGAGTTCCACCATTAAGTTGTCTTCCAACAACATTATCAAGAGAATTGCTTGATGGAATAACTGGTAATGATATTAAATTGCTTCCCTCGTTAGCTATGAGGTCAAACTTCCCTGCTACATCCGTTTTCAACAAATCCGCAGTAAGCGCGTCGCCGGTTTTAACAACTTTAAAATATTTCTGCGTGCCTTTGCCAACCTGGTCAGCAATCGTTTGCGGGCTAGGAACATTTGATAATTCTTTTGCCCACTTAGTGATATCTGTTGTAAACACCGCATCTTCCGATTTTCCTGAAATAGTATATATATCTGCGTTGCTAGCGGCGCCTTTATTAAACACCCAGCTGATTTCAAGCGCTGAGCCAACTGTGTCGCCTTTTCTAACAAGCGTAGTTGTAATATCGCTTGGGCCAACCGGAGGCGTGTATCCGCCCGCGGCGATAAAGTCAATATAAGCAGGGTTCACTGTGCCATCGTTTCCGGTAAACACAAGCTGATAATCAAGTATTGCTGATTTATCAAGCGCTGCTCCGCCGGCAGGTTTTCCGTTTACAACTTCAACAAAGTCGCTGAACTGTAGAGTATATTTTGTCCAGGCATTTCCGCTTAATGGGATTTCTGTTTTTTGGTCGCCAGCGGCAGTTACCGCGGCAAAGTTTTTATTGTTTTTGTCCCTTACCTGCAAGACGACCTTGCCATTCGCATTTGCCCCGCCTTTTACCATGACAGTTACGGTTTTAAAATTAGTCAGATCCAGAGGATTTACTAAGTGTCCATTATAACCTCGGTATCCTCCGTCGTAAAACGCGTAGTTAATTGCGCCGCTGTTGTCGCCTTCGTATTTATCCGCATTGCTCTGTTTAAGGATTGCATTTGCCGGATCAGGGAAAAAGGTATATCCTGTCGGGAATACAACGGCTTTCCCTTCATAATCATCAATAACCTGGGAAATTTCTCCGCCTGCAGGAAGGACTGTAAATCCATTTGGAATGGTAAATGATTTCCCATCCGGATTTGCCACAACCACATCCCATTTTCCAACCACGGCATTCTTAATAGGCAGTGTGGATGCAAGCTGTACCGCCGTATTAAACGCGGTTGTGCCTTTTATATCCGGCTGTCCGGTTTTCTTTAGGGTAACAGTCGCGCCGTTTACAAAATTTTCACCTTTGATGATTACAGAAATATTATCTAAATCGTTTGGCGCGGCGTTTGGAATAACGCTCAATACTTTTGGCGCCACCCTGTCGTCAACTGTAAATTTCAAAATATTGCTTACTAAAGCGGCTTGCTTCACAGTCACATCATATATGCCTGGAGTTAATCCGGCCGGGACTGTCACGGATGTTTCATCATAACCGGGAATATTTTTTGAGGCATTTGACGTGCCGTCCGGATCTTCTCCCGGGAATTGGTCTTCTTTTGCAACAGAAGCCAGCGCGGTTCCAAAATAGACTGATCCGGCCTTAAGCGCAGTTCCATTTATTTTGATTGCGTCTCCAGCATATCCAGAGCTCTTATCGGATCCATAAATATTCGGCTTAATGTTAATTGTTTTTGGCGGTGAAGGCAAGTTGTTCGCGGTAACTACAACTTGATTAGCTCCATTAGGAATATAAGCTTGGCCAATCCTTCTTGGGATGCCAGCTTTTATCTCAGTATCACTCCAAGAATAAACCTGGAGCCCTTCATTGCCGGCATCATCACGGATTGTCAAACTGCCTATTGTAATATTGTTTTCGGTTTTATCACGATTGCCGTCAGCCGGATCATCCCCAAACCCAGTACCAATTATCTTGATGGCTTGATATACGGTTACCCCATCGGTAATATCTTTATAATCCTCAATCTGCGGATCTGGGTTTATATCAACCTGGATGTTAGATATCACTGGCGTGGGTGTCGCGATAACAGTAAAATCGCTGCTATTACTGCCATAATTTTTCTTTTCTATTTTAACAGGGTGCTTCCCTTGCGTAAGCCCTGTTGGGACTTTAACTGCCACGGCATCAATATTGTCTCCCCTGTCTGTCACATTGGCGCTAACTGCTATTGTGCCAAAATAAACAATTACTTCCTCGCCAATATTCCCAAAAGAATGCCCGTAAATTCTTACACTTTTTCCGACAGGCCCTGACGCGGGATCAATTGGCGGAGTGGCAAATATTTTGGGATTAATGAAAAAGTCAATCCCTCCGACTCCGTGTTCATTTTGTATTCTAATCGGCGCTTCGCCGGCTTCAACATATTTGGTTTCTTCTTGAGGCCCAAATACTGGCCCAATTTTTCTTGGGATGATAAATTCAATTTCATTGTCTTTCCAGCTTAAAATATTTGCAGATGAAATATTATTTGGGTTAGAACCAAGCGTAAACTTGATATTATTAATACTATTCGGTTTTTCATCCCCAAATCCTGCGCCAATTAGCTTTACTTTACTGTTTACATATCCCCATTCCTGAGTACTATATGTGATTAGTTTTAATTCATCATCCAAAACCTCTGTCCCAGTAATGCTTGGCGGAACAGGAGCAACTACAGCAAATATATTATTATTATTGCTTTCTTGATTATTCGCTATTACCATTACGGGATATTCCCCTACCGCAAGAGCTGGGACATTTACTGATATATGGTCAATCCCGCTCAATCTCTCTAATACTTTTGCAGCAACAATCCCTTGAGTGCCAAAACGCACTTCAACAGGAGCATCGGTTGGGCCAAATGAAAAGCCCCAGATTTCAATCTTTTTCCCCACAGGGCCTGAGATTGGGTCAATTGCTTTTGTATCACTGTAAATTTTTGGCGAAATATAAAATAGCGTTTCAGCCGGAACATCATTACTGTTTTTAACAACAAGGTGATATCCCCCTGCTTCAATAAAATCAGTCCCTACATTTCTTGGGATCCAAAACTCTATTGCAGTATCGGACCAAGTAATATTTGCCGAGGGAATTGCAATGAAATTCCTATACTGGTCATCATAAAGCTCTATTTTGCCGGGAGTGCTGCCAAATCCCTGGCCATCAAGTTTAACATTGCTGTAAGCATATCCTTCGCTTCTTTCAACATAGTTGCTTAAACCAGGTATTTTTGCATCTTTTACCGACACCTTAGTTATGGCTATGGGCTTTTGTGCAGAAACCTCAAAGTTAACTTTTGTGCCGGGAGTTTTTGTTGAACTAATATATTCATCAAGCGAATCTACTCCGTTTACAGTTATTTTAACCGGATAGGTTCCAACAGCCAAACCAGCTGGGACTTTACATGTAATTTGCTCGTTTGCATTGCCGGATTCCCATTTGGTTACAGCTGCAGTTGTACTTCCAAAATTAACGGTGCTTGTTCCCTGGCTAGCGCCAAATCCTAAACCAGTAATAAACACTTCGTCATTTATCATTCCCTTTTCCGGACTCATGTCAAAAATTATCGGACCAATTTTAAAATTAGGTATTTTATTGCTTTTTACATTAAAAGCTGTAACAGAAATATTCCAATCATTTCTTGGGGTTAAAAGACGAGAAAACTTTTCTTGTTTTAACTCTCTTGGAATTATCAATATTATTGTATTATTGTCCCATTGAACAATCCTTTGGGCTTTCCCGGTTGGAGTTGTTTCTTCCTGCGGGACAATATATTCTCTCCAGATAGTATTGTCCAAGTATGATAATGTTACATTATAATTGGCGCCATCAACCGGCTGTGTTGGATCGCTCAGATTTCTGCTCCCAAAACCGCTTCCCGAAATTTTTACCGAGTCGTAAATATAGCCTATCCCAGTTTCAGAATAGTTTATCCCGGTAGAGCTTCGATCTGTGTCCACTTCAACTTTATTAATCTTCGGGCCAGCCATTTTGAACTGCGGAGAATAAACAAATGGACTAAGTAATCCATCTTTCATATCTGAATTTGGCGATCCCAATGCTTTAACCCTTAAAACATATGTTTCCCCGGGTATAAGTACGTTTAGTGTTGTCTCTGTTAAGTTGCTATAATTTATAAGGTTAGTCCAGGTGTTTCCACTAACCTTTTTATAATCAACTATATATCTCCAATAATAATTTGAGAAAGTGGTTCCGTCATTTTTTAATGGCGCCGTTGAAGGAATCCATTTTGCATTTCCTGTGTAATTTGCCAGATCATCGCTTAATGAAGGGTTTAATAAAACTGGGGCATCTGGAATGGTGTTGCCGGAGCTATTCCCGTAGGTCCCGGTATATTTTGAAAATAAATTTACTCCGCTTTCACTGCCGGTAATCCATACCCTTAAATCCCTTGGGTCAGAAGCTAGCCCATCAATGCAGGGTAAAATATTATTTACAATTTTGCTGTCATAAGTAAATGTAAAAGCAGCGCCACTGCCATCGGTGTATGGGTGCCCTGTACTATCAAGAGCCCAATTTGTCCTTGGCCCCCATACGTTATTTGCATCATCATAATACAAAGTTGAAACTTTATACACATGAACTTTATAATCATTTGTCGTTGTTTCGCCAGAATCATGAGAAGACCGGTAATGGGTTAAATACAAAAGACTCCCGTTAGCAGACATCGCCATTGCCTCGCCCCACGGACTTTGGGGATCATATTCATCTTTATTAAGCAATGATAAAGTATTTGAAACATCAAAATTATTGCTGCCCGAAAAAACAACCAAATCTGCAAATGGCGCCACATTTTGGTGCGTTCTTACATATAAGCGGTCACTTTCAGCAGAAAATACTGCAATATTTGGGTTTACTAAATTAGAAGTAAGTGTAGCTTTTAATGTATATCCAGTTATAATCCCATTTTGGTCGCGATTGATTGAATAAACATATACGCTACCCAAGTAATTTCTTTGGGTAACAGCTAGCATAGTATTATCAGGACTTATCGCAATGCCATAATAGGAGCCCTGGCTAAAATTAATATTTCCAATTGGCGCTGGCAGACCGGATACCGCGTCAAATATTTTAACATTTTGTGAAATAGCGTCCACCGCGTAAAGCAGTTTTCCGTCCGGCGATACTGCAATCTGCCTTGGGCCATATAGTTGTGCCGTTACGTTAAACGCCGTTTTTTTAATTCCCGTTGCCGCGTCATACGCGTTTATTTCCGCATTAGTTGAGGTCGAGATATAAAGAGTTTTTTTATCCGGGCTTAAAGCTAACCCCTTGGGATCCCCATTAAGATTTATTGTTTTTACTAATTCCCCAATGTTGGTATTTTTGTAAATAGTTACTGTTTTATTTATATATCTTGGGACATATACATAATCATTTGAGACAACAGGGGAAACCGGATCGGCTATGCCTGCAAAAGCCGGCACTGCCAAAATACTTAGGAACAACAAAAACAATGCAATCTTTTTCATAATTATATACTCCCTTTTTGCCCTATACTTTCCGCCACTTTTCACTTCTTACTTCTCACTCTTTATTTCTAACTTCTAAATTTTCCATACTCCGCTTAGTCAGCACCCCTAAAGGGGTGCCTACGCGACAGAACTTAATTATAAGCTCTAAACCTGCCAATCACCTGCAAACAGCCGAATGTCCACCATGCAAGCTTAAAATATCTATATGGATCATTAGGATCAACTGGACCACTTAACAGCGAATTAAGCAACCTGACTTTATCTTGAGGAAGTGTTCTACTCGACGCAATTATTGCTCCGGTGTAAGAACCATCAAAACTTGAAGCTGTATAGGTTTGTGTTGGATCCAACAATGTCCCATCTAAACTAAATCCTTTTCCAACCGGCCCAAAAGCTTTGGCATTTAATATGCTCGCAACTCTATCTATATATGTCCTAGCGCGAGGATCATTAAACCAAATCGCATGCATAGCAGCAAAGAATGGTATACGCATGGCATCGTACCCGTGGATGTACCTAGCGCTTTCTGGAGACTGTACGCCTAGATCTTTTCCATTAATATCTGAAGCGTTTGGAGCCAAATAAGTTGTCTGATGCCTCGCTTTATCTAGCAATTTATAAAAATTATCAATCAAGTTAATCCAGCGGGGATCTTTTGTTAATTCAAAAAACATTTCATAAAAAGCCGGCATATTATAGGAAAGGTTAAACCAGTTCTGATTTTTGGGGGAATACATTAAATTATCATTGCTGTCAACAGCAAACCTTAATAAGGCATTTAATATTGTCACCGCAGCGTTTTTATAATTGACATCTTTCCATCTTTTAAATGCCATATAAAGGGCGGCTGCCATCATTATGTCCCCATCCGGCGCGATATTATCATCCCTTTCCCCTCCGCAGTTTGCCGGATTGCATGTCCAGGCAAAAAGGCCGTTAAAGGATTTTGATCCCATATTGGCTTTAGTCCAATTCCATATTTTATCAAAGTTTGTCCTATCATTATTCTGAAGCGCCAGCATCATCCCATATGATTGGGATTCTGATGTCGGTTTGCCCTTGTCAGGATCAACTACCGCTCCGTTACTATTTATTAATTTTATAAATTCATTATATCCTTTATCCTTGCATATTTGTTCCGCTTGCGGTTGGGTGTAACTTTGCACCGCATAACCTGCCATAGAAGGATATATGCCGGTATAATAACTGCCGGTTTTTACCGGAGTTTTATCAGGTAAAGCCTCTTGACCAGTTTCTGGTGTTTTTTCGGGTAGAGTATCTTGTCTTGTTTCTGGTAGAGTTTCTGGTGCAGTTTCTGGTTTTGCTTCTGCAAGCACTCCATCAGTAACTCCAGCATCTACAACTGCTTCTGAGTTCTGCTCTCCAACTGTTTCTGGCGCTGTTTCCACAACTCCAGCATCTACAGCTGCTTCTGAGTTCTGCTCTCCGGCATCAGCAACGGTAGTTGTTTGGCATGCTTCACTCTTTGCTTTTATATCTACACCAACCACTATTACATATAAATACTCAAGCTCGCCGCAAGTATTGTATATTGAAACAAATTTCAACTTTAAGTTCGCCCTTAGGTGCCCATTTTTATAAAATTCTTTCGATATATCGAAAGAACTGCCATCACTTTGAATTACTAATGTAACTGGCCCTTGTATTGGGGCTTTTTCACTCCTTTGATCTTCTATAACCGCTTCAACTTTCATTCTTATTTGCTTGTTTTTAATCCGCCCAAAATCAACCTCGCCGTCATCCCCAATTAAAATCCCGCGGAGTCCTGGTTTTCCAAACAGCATGTCCCTAAAGGTTAGCGATTCGTCCTGCATCATTTGCCATTTATATTCTGCAAGGTTTAAGTCAGCTTCTTTCTTCCCTTCATTGAAGTATCTGCCCTGAGGTGTCACCCTAAAATAGGTAAAGGCCGGTTTAAGTTCTCTTTGTTTGCTTGGGTTCAAGCTAACCTCTTGTGTTTCAGTAAATGTTGGCACTCCATTTTTAACTTCAACAATATGATATGTTATTTTTGAGTAGCAAGGATCATTTGCATCTTTCATCGTACAGTCCCTTCCCTGGAATACAACAATATATTTATCGCCATACTGAAAGACTTCTGCTTCAACCATTTCTTTTGAATCTTTTGTTTTTGGAGCTAATACTGTCATCCTGTTCCAAACTGCAAATATATTATTTTCTTCTGCATCTCGTGCTCTTAGCATTTTAAAACCAACTGGATATTGTTCCGGGTTTTCTCCTTTGGGCAGGACAACCGTTTTTATTTTTCCCGCAGGAATCATTTGTATATCTCTAACTTTGGTAAAAGGGGCGCAGTTATATCCATACTGCCTTTGTAAAACATTAAATACTGCATTTCTTTGGGCATCATTTAAATCTAATCCCTTTACGCTAAATTCATTTCTTTTTCCAGTAAACTTTGCTGTAAAAGTGTTCCCGTCGATCCAGCCATCGCTCCTTAATGCAGTCATAAGCTTATCCTTATCTACTCCTGAAATCCCCGTAAAAAGATCTGCACTAACCGTTAAGTCTCCGCATGGAATATGAGATGCTGTTCTTGTAATTCTAAGGCCATTTTCGTCGATTGCTATTTTATCTCCATCAGAACGAAGCGTAAGAACTAGTTGGGCCGTTTTATAACTATGATTTACTAATTCTGAGCCATCTTCTGGGATTTGAGCTGTCATTTCCGTTGAATATACACCCTGCGATTGGCCCATATTTGCGGAAACATCAAGTGAGCTTTGCATAGATGTACTCATAATTTGTGTTTCTAAACATTTTGGCGCCTCTGGCCCGCAGGCGGCTGCTAATCCAAGCCCTAAAGATAAACCAACTGCTTTTGTTCCTTTACCTATCCCTAAGTTATTTAAAAGCCTAGATGGATAATTACCAATTGTTTTCAACGCACTAGTAAAACTCATATTTTCCTCCTAATATATTTCACACTATTATCCTAGTCATATATATATCGGAGGGAATTTTTGAAAATTTCATGCTATTTACATACATATCGC
>WPAF01000004.1 GCA_009772965.1 Candidatus Saganbacteria bacterium | reverse complement strand
TAAGTCAGATAAGTTTGATGCTTATGTTGGTTTATCGCGCAAAAAAACTAACGCTAATCTCAGCCCCTGCTCATCCCCTTTATTTCGCAACAGTCCCCAATAATACCCCACACTTCAGTGTGGGGTTTCAGTATACGAGTAATTCTAAATAAGCTGAAATTATCCTCTCTTTTACCCGATATATATACAGAGAAGCTTGACTTCTTGAAAGAGAGGATTTATGAGTCCCTTAAAAAGTTTTACAATAGACAGTTTTGAAGAATTTATATCAATAATTGAAAAGACAAACAAGCCCCAGTATTTATTTGATTTAGAAGACAAAATAATCTGCGAAATTGCCTTAATAATGAATACGCATGGAAAAGAAAAAGCAAAAGAAGAGATTTTAAAGATTAAAAGCGCGGTATTGGTAAAGATAGATTCACAACCTCATGTAAGGACAATTTTAAGAAGCTTTCAAAGTTCAATGAACGCGGCTATTTCTGTGGCGCTTGACTGCCTTTAATAAAAGCTTCTTTTACTCCATTGCAAACCGCTCTAGAAGTGATTGTTGCCCCTGTTAATGCCTGAATATCTTCTTTTGGGACAAATCTATCAGATTGTGACTTGCCAATAAACTGTCTTAAAAAATTAGCATCTGCCGCATTAGCGCCTAAACCCGGGGTTTCATTCATTGTAATAATTTTAACACCGGTAACTTTATTATTTTCGTCAATGCCAACAAGCATATTAATATTTCCGGCATAGCCCTTTGGCAAAGCTTCTACGACTTTACCTTTTTGGCCAGCTAATATTTCAGTTTTCGCGCTTTCAATTTCTTTTTGCTTTTCCATCACAATCCTGTCATATGTGGAAGTGTAGGTAAACGCCAGCATTCCCGCGGCAATGGCTGAAGCAAAAGCTAAAAATAAGCCAAGGGATATAATTTCTTTCATACGACATTCCACCTTTTACAGCCGAATATCCTGCCCTGTAAATATCTGTCCAGCAGCGGCACAACTGCATTCATTATTAAAATTGAATAACAAACTCCCTCCGGATATCCTCCCCAAACCCTGATTATCATTGTAATAAAGCCGCAGCCAGCGCCAAAAACCCATCTGCCCGGCTTTGTAACCGGCGAAGTGACGGGATCGGTTGCCATAAAAAACGCCCCAAGGATCAACCCTCCGGCTAAAAGCTGAAAAACTATATCCTGCCCCATTACAAGCGACATAGCAACAACTGTAATCAGATATGAAGCAGGAACCCTAAAATCAATAGTTCGTGTAACCAAGAGGTATAATGCCCCAATTAACAGGGCTATAGCTGAAGTTTCGCCTATTGACCCGGCATGGTTGCCAATAAACATAGTTAAATAATCTGCAGAAATCCCATTTTCTTTCAATAGCTCCAGAGGCGTGGCAGAAGTAATGGCGGCATACGGGGCAAGCCAAGTTGTCATCAGCACCGGCCAGGAAGCTAAAATAAATGCCCTAGCCGCAAGCGCCGGGTTAAAAATGTTAAATCCCAGGCCGCCAAACGCGTGCTTGGCCACCGCAATCGCGATAAACGAAGCTAAAATCATAATCCACCAGGGCATAAATGAGGATACGCAAAAAGCCAAAAGCAGTCCTGTAAGAGCCGAACTTGAAATATCAGATTTTTTTATCGCCTTCTTGCGTATTTTTAAAATAATTACTTCAAACAATACCGAAGATAAAACAGTTGTGATAATTACAACCAAAGCATTGGTTCCAAAAAATATGACGCTTGCGATAAGCGCAGGGATTAGGGCAATAAAAACATTGCGCATTTGCTTTGAAACTGTATCGGAGTCTTTGATATGAGGGGCAGGCGTTACTATCAATTTGCTCATTTCTTTGCAATCTCCGTTTTTGCCAATTTAATTAACTGGACTAAATGCCTCTTGCTGGCACAGACATAGGAACAGGCGCCGCATTCAATGCAGTCCAAAGCCCCATATTTTTGCGCTTTATCGAATTTTCCGTTTTCCGCGTAATCCCCTAGAAAGTTGGGCATTAAATACTGCGGACAAATATCAACACATTTTCCGCACCTAACGCAGGACTCGGGATCTGGAACTTTGGCTTCTTCTTCTGTCATAACCAATATCCCAGATGTCCCTTTTACCACAGGCACATCCAGGCTTGGCACGGCAAATCCCATCATCGGGCCGCCTGCAATTACTTTTTTAATTTCTCCTTTTGTCACTCCGCCGCACTGATTAATCAACTCCGTAAAGGATGTCCCGATCCGCACGCGAAGGTTTTTTGGCTCTTTTAGATATTTACCAGTGACCGTAACTACCCTGTCAACCACAGGCATTCCGGTTTTCATGGTTTTGGCAATTTGGGCGCAGGTGCCAACATTGAGCACTACCGCGCCAACTTCATAAGGCAGGCCGCCGGACGGCACTTCTCTTCCAAGAACTGCTTTAATCAGTTGTCTTTCTCCCCCTTGGGGATATTTTGTTTCAAGCTTAACTAGTTTAATCCCAGGTATTCTTTCGCGGAAAAATTTAATGGCGTCTTTTTTGTTGCTCTCTATCCCAAAAAATATATTTGAAACAGAAAGCACTTTCTTCGCAGTTTCTATCCCATAAACAATCAGGTAGGCATCCTCTAGCATTGTTCTGTGGTCGCAAGTAAGATATGGCTCGCACTCAGCCCCATTAATGATTAACGCATCGATTTTTTTATCTTTTGGAAGGGACAATTTAACATGTGTTGGAAACGCGGCGCCGCCCATCCCCACAATCCCGGCCTCTTTAATCGCGGAGATTACGTCGCCTTTGGGCGGAGAAATGCCGTCAAGTATTTCTTTTTTTGAATCGGATTCAATTTCAACAGAATTAACCATTGCGCCGGTAAAGCACAAACGCGGTTCAACCGCTTTTACTGTGCCGGAAATTGAAGCATGGACTGGAGCAGAAATATATTTATTAGAATCGCCAATCTTTTGCCCGACTTTTACATAATCCCCCGGCTTAACCAGTGGTTCGCATAACGCGCCAGTATGCTGTAAAAGAGGGATGACAACTTTTGAGGGGTATTCCGCTTCTTCAATAGGTTTGAAGTTTGTTAATTCCTTATGATATTTGGGATGAATTCCACCCTTAAATGATTTTAACCAAAACACAATTTATCAATTTTAGCATAAATTTTGGGAGAGGGAAATGGATTTAATGGAAACCCAAGAAAATAAATGTAGGGCAACGGCTTGTCCGTTGCCGGCAAGGGATAAACCGTTCGGCCGAGCTCACGGCCGAGGCCCTTGCCCTACTCAATTAAACTGAATATTATCTATACTGCAGTTAATGTCTCCAACCTTGGTGCTGGATAAAAATATCAGCTGGAGCTTGATAATGCCTTTGGAATTGTTTTCAAAATTGGGATCCCAAATTTTATTGCCCTTCCCTTCACATTTAAATTCAGAAAAAGGGATTGAAACATGCTTAGCGCCGTACCAATCAATGTTTATTTCGGACGTCCATAAATCATCATTGGTCGGCTTCCATTTCTTATCTGTTTCAATTTTATCATTGCCGTTATCATCATCATATAACTCAACTTTTATCTTGCCGCTGGCATCCCCGTAGCCGTAAACATCCATTTCAAAAGTTTTAAACCTTGATAAATCTTTTGCCAGATCGGTTCCAATACCGCCAATATACCAGTTTTTGGCAAAGCCGGAAACAGAAAGCGCGTTTTCACAAACCTCCAATTTAACCCCGTCAAATTCAAACCAGGCGGGATCTTTTTTAATAAGCCCATCTTCAAAATTATCCAGCATATAAGCATTGCCTGTCACGCTTAAAACAATTATTGTTAAAACCGATAAAAATAATTTCATTATATTTTCCACCCGCTTTTTAAGGTAAGAGTATTAAAATACCTGACAAATGAGCGGCTAAACACCAGCGCGTCGCCCGCGTAATTTAAGCTCAAGAATGCATCCGGTAAAATTGAATAAGCCAACCCCAATTCATAGTCAACCACAGAGCTTGGCTCGCCTATAATTGAAGATCCCTGCTCTCCCAATATTTTTGCCGTAACTCCGAGCCTAATTTTGCCATCCAATTTCTCCTGAATTTTGGTCAAATACTCAAGACCGCCCCTTAATCCCAAAAGCGAACTTTTTGCCGCTTCATTTGCCAGCCAAAAACTCCTAACTCCTACTAACGAAGAAAGCTTGCCGCCGCCTACGTAAAAAGGAATGGCATTTTTATAGCTGACCTGCGCGTCAAGCATTGACTCTTTAACTGTTTGGGTTTTAACTCCCGCGGGAAACATTGGGGTTATGCTCTGTAAATCATAAGTACAGCCCAATCCTGCCACTTCTACCGCGGAATCCTTGGCAAAAGGATGCTCGTAAGCCATTTTTCCTCCAAACATTGAGAGGGAGCTGGTAGAAGATGATTTTTCATAAATATGCCCCATCATGCCGCCAAAGGAGATATTATCTTTTAAATTGGATGGTGCGACAATTTCTTCAGTTTTAAGCGCCTGTTTTTTTTCTTTTAAATATTCAACCGCTTTTACCAACGCGGCAACAACCTCGTATCTTTTGATAGAATTGTTTCTTTTGTAAGCTGAGTCAGGGAAATTGCTCATAAATTGGCGCTTTGTAATCCTGACAAGCTCTGCCCTGTCTATATTTAGATCTTTGCTTAATGACAATATTTTTGAAAGTGAAATCGCGAATTGCCCAATTGGCATATTAAGGTCTATATTAAATTCATTCCCGGAAGATGTCTGCATGATTTTATATTGAGAAACAACCCTTTTTATACTGCCCAAATATGGGCTATCTTCAGGAATGTCTGCATACTCCTCATCAATTGCCGCCGGTTTCGGGTTTATCAATCCGCTTTTATCAAGATATTTGATGTATTTTGAAAATATCTCGGCAATATTTAATCGGGTCGCTTCTTTGGCGGCATTTTCAAACCAGGGGCAGGTTATTTCAAAAGATGCCGCTTGATTAAGGGATTTGTAGGCCCAATGATCCTTTGGAATATCCGTTTTCAGAGCCCAGGATGGCAAAGTTAAGAAAATGCCAATAATTACTGCAAAAATTATTCTTTTCATTAAATTAATAAATAAATGCTTTCTTCACGCTTGGATCAATTTCGTTGCCTGTCAAATCTTTAACCCCTGAACCAACCTCAAGGCTTGGAGTCCCTGTAAAATTAGGAGATACGTATAGGTAAACATTGGTTGAGCTTGGGCTGGAATAATAATTTGTTAATACTGCTTTAGTAATCGTATATCCAGGAATACTATAATTCTTTATATCCTCTGCGCCGGCTTTTTCCAAGGGTTCGCTAAAATAAACCTGAGCATAAGAGCCGTAATCACTGGCATATCTAACTATAGGTTTTTTAGTATCTTTTACTGTAATAACTGCAGATGCAGGCCCTTCGCCCGAGGGATTAACCGCAACTACTTTAAAATTAACAGAATTCGCGCCAATAAATGGCCAATTTATTCCATTTCCGTAATCCACTGGATAATTATTCAACTCAGTTCTTGAATAATCAGAAAGGCTTTCATCCAACGCCTTTAGATCAATTATGATATTATTATTTGATGTTGTAAGCTTGTATGTCCAATAGTAAGTATCATCATAGAGCTGATAAAGTTGGTACAATCCGCCATTAATACTGCAAAGTACTTTATAGCCTAATGCATCTTTCACTTTATCCCAGGATAAAACAAATACATTATTATTACCATTATTATTACTATTGTTATTGATATTATAAACATCATAATAATCAACTTCACTTGAATTACTCTTAACAGTTTTAATATTTAGATTTATTGGCGGATCAATAGGCGCACTGCCTGAATATTCAGTAAATAAATCAGCACAAATAGCGGTGCCGTTTGTATAAGAAGAAGATGAATAAAAAATCCCACCGTAATTATAAGTTAGATTATTGCCTGCTGTATCCCTAATGCTGGAATATGATCCGCTTGGTCCAGTTAAAATAATTATATATTTTGCTCCTTGCGCAAAATTGCCCTGAGGATAAACGGTTAATATTTTTTTGTCGCTATCCCAGGATTTACTAACAGAAACTATTCCCTTGGCTGAGACCGACATTGCGCTTACTCCATTGTATGAAATATAAGGGATTACTGTTGAAGTATCCATTGGTTCGCTAAAGGTTATTATCAGGGCTTCTGGAGAAGCAGTTTTATCTCTTACTACTGATAATATGGCTGGATTATCTGATAAATTAACATCTTTGGTAAAAACTGAGTTGGTTGGAGTCAACGCAGCAATGCTTACGATGAGTCTTCCCTCTTGAAAACTTTCTTTTGAGATAATTAATGTATGCTCCCCTATTACAACTCCTTCAAATTTAAAATATCCATTCGAATCAGTTGTGGTATTAATATCTGTGGGGCCAAGTAATTTTACAATAGCTCCTGCCAAGGCTTCCTTTGAAGCTGACGTGCTATTTCTTACCACTCCCTGGATAATTATTCCTCCTGGCTGGCCCATGCTAACCTCCGGCTTGATCTCCTGCCCGCACCCTGAAATGACGACCACCGCAAACAACATAACTACAATAGAACCCATCCAGATTGCTTTTTTCATAACTTTCTCCTTTTCCTCGAACTGCTTAATTATACACCAATTAGCGTACTATTTGTTATCGTCAATCCACATCAGAAATTTCACGTTATTTGCATATGGTAACATAAAACCCCTTAACATTCTAGCGATTTGGTGATAATATTACAACATGAGATTGGTATTATTGGCCTTTTTACTAATATCCTCGCTTAATTCTAGTTTGTTTGCTATGGGAGTTGCCCCGCCTCAAACCTTTGAGGTGGGCGTCCCAAACTTAACATATGTAAATGATTTTGGTTTTTCCGGGTCGGGCGGAGGGCAGTTTTATTTTCCCCAGGATGTATGCATATCAACTATCGGAGACATTTCAACAAGCCTGGGAAATATTTTTATCGCCGATACCGGCAACAACCGCATCCAAAGAATCGATAAGGACGGGTCTTTTCAATACCAATTCGGCAAGTTTGGCAGCGGCTCGGGGCAGTTTAACACCCCCTCCTCCATCGCGGTTGATTTTAATTACTATATATATGTTGTGGATCAAGAAAACAGCCGAGTTCAAAAATTTGATATCAGGGGAAATTTTGTAAAATCCTGGGGCTCGTTTGGCAAAGAAACCGGGAAATTTGAAAACCCTAAAGGCATAACTATTGACTATGCAGGAAACATTTATGTGGCCGACTCCGGCAACGACCGGATCCAAAAATTTGACGGCGAGGGAAATTACCTCTCAACTATCGGCGGATTTGGCATTGGGGATGGATTTTTTGACAACCCGATGGATATTGCCGTTGACCGGGAAAAAAATATCTATATTGCCGACACAAACAACAATCGCATCCAAAAGCTGGATGAATATGGGAAGCCAATTTTAAGCATCGGAGGGTTTGGCCAATTTTCAAAGCCTTCAGGTATTGCGGTTGATTATAATTATATTTATGTTGCCGACTCCGGCAATAACCGCCTCCAAATATTTGATAAAAAAGGAAATCTCCTTTCTACCTTTGGCAAAAAGGGCTATCAGGAAGGAGAATTTAATAACCCCATGGGCATTTCAACTGGAAAAAACGGCGATATATTTATTGCCGATACCAACAACCATCGAATTGTAAAATTAAAAACCATATATAAATGATTTGCCGCCTGGTTGTAATTTTCCTAATATTGTTTTACGGAGGAGCGGGAGCAACTTTACGCGATTTGCCTTTTAAAGAAACCTATGACACTCCGGAATTTTCAATAAAATTCTCTCCAACCTATCCTCTTGTAATCGGCAAAGAAACAAACATATACATAAAAACCCCTTTGAATGCTGTTGGGATAATCGTGCAGTTTAAAGATACATTAAAAGTCAACCTGGTAAAAAGCGGCGACACATGGTCAGGCAAGGTTAATATCTTTGATAAATACAAAGACGGCTGGCAGCCGCTGACCATATATATCAAGCATAAAAAAAATATCGGATTTATGACAATTTTTGATAATATCTTTAATTTCTTCAGGCAAAAATCCGAGCCAAAATATAAATATGAAGTAATCGGCAAAAGATTTTGGATAAGGGCTTTTACCCCGCTTAAAAAAGGCGGCAAAGCCAAGCTCGAAATTAAACAATTCGCGCCAAAAGAGTTTGATCGGATATCCAAAGGCCTGGATGCCACCCAGGAATCAATGGCAATTGAAATTTCTCCAACCGCTGAAGCAATATCGATTGAGGCATCTCCAATTGCGATCAAAGGATCCAGAATCTTTTCATTTCAAAGCAGGAATATTGAGGGATCAAAAGAAGGATATCTCGCTGGCATCGCACGCGAAGAATCATTGAGATTAAATATTTCGGGTAAAGTATCGGATACTGATATTAATGCTAACTTCTTTTCAACTTCGTCCATTGGAACAACCCAGGTTGCCTCCCGCGAAGAAAAAATCAGCATATTATTAAAAAGAGCTTCAACCGAAGCCTATTTTGGCGATTTTACTGCTGATTTAGCAGATACTGAATTTTCCCGCCTAAATAAAGTATTGTCGGGCGTTAAACTTTCAGGAGATTATGAAAAGTTTTCGTTTAAGGCAATTGCTTCTACCCCGCAGGGCCAATCAAAAGCGGTAAAAATGTACGGCAACGGGACGCAAGGACCCTATACTCTTGGGTATAAAACGGTTGTTAACAGCGAACGGGTTTATGTTGACGGAGCTCTCCAAAAACGCGGAGAAGATTATGAAATTGACTATATTGCAGGGACTGTCACTTTTAAAAACAAAATTATAATCAAAACCCAGATAATTGAGATATATTTTGATTGGCGGGAAACAACCTATAAGCATTCAACCTATGCCCTAAGGGCAAATGGAAATCTAAATCCAAATTTAAAATTGGGCGCCAGCTGGATTGATGATTCAGACCTTAAAAACGGGGCAGATGCAATATACACCTCGACCAGCTCTGCTGAAGCCCCTAAAAGCCATTATATTTTAGGGACTGACGGAGAATTAAACCTGGGAAGCCTGCTTTCCGCAAAAGGAGAATTTGCATATTCAGAAAAGAATTTAAATATACTTGATCCGCAAAACCCTAAGTCAATCGGTAAAGCGGGAAAAATTGAAACATCTTCAATGCTTGGCCCTTTTTATCTTGGGACACGATACAAGAAAATAGGCGCCAAATTTGAGCTTATCTCGGACGCCCTGCCAAAACAAAACTTATTGGAATACGGAGGGCTTTTTACATTTAGGCCAAACGATGTTGTCAACGCATCGGCAAATTATAATAATGAAAAGTTTTCCCAGGCGGGTGTTGATTTCAATACTTTAACCAGAAACGCGAAAATCATGCTTTCTCCACAAAAATTGCCTTCTTTGGGCTTTAGCTTGGATGAGCTTGAAGAAAATAACGACCCGGTGCCGCCCTATACCCAGATTAACCGCCTGACAACCAGGAATTATTATGATTTAAACCATACAATCGGCCGTTTAAATTTTTCATCAAAATACACTCATGAAAAAAGATTAAACCGCTATCCCACCGAAGAAGCAACCATTTATAAAATCGCCGGCTTCGGGCTTTCAACAACGGGTATTGAAAAATTTTCCCTCGCCGCCAACCTTGAATTAAAAGATTCTGATTTGCCGGGCGGGATCAAGCCGTTTACCAAAACGTACAGCTTAAATTTATCCGCCTCTCCCAGAAAAGAATATATGGCTTCAATCGCGCTCGACTACATTGATGACAGCATCGACGGAAAAACCAATGTGACAGATATTGCTTACAAGGCAGACCCGACTGAGAAAATTTCAACAGATGGCAAATACAACGTAACTTCTGTCAATGAATTATTCGGCTCAACCAATGAAGTTGTGACAAAAACAGTCGGGTCTTTTAGGCTTGACCTGCGCCCGGTTCAAGCTTTGCGCCTGAAATATTATTTCAAGCCGAATTTTACGATATTAAACAGGACTCAAGGAAAAACATACAACGATGAAACACAGCAGTATGAAATAAACCTTCTGCCGTCAAATTCTTTAATGCTGGGGGGAGTGTATAAAACAAATAACAACCTATCAATAGATAAGACGGATTATCCCAACTACAAGCGCATAAGCTCGGACCAAAATTCAAAATCATACATCTACACATTAAAATCCGCTCCCTTGAGATTTATCTCGCTTGAATTAAATTATTTAATGGATGACGCGATTGCTAATAATCTCCAATCCCCCGCCACCTCAGAAACCTTCCAGCGGACAAACGGACAAAACCGCGAATTTAGCGCGAATATCAGGACTTCCCTTTCTGAAAGGTTTGCGGTTGACTCAAGCTACTCAAATAAATTCACAAAATCCGGGACTGCCGAAATGCTGGACAATTCAACAAATTCGCAGACAATGACTGGATCATTGAAAGGCACATTGAATTTAAATGATTTTTGGGCGTTTTCTCTTTCTTATTCTTTCTCGCAAAGCAAAGATTTCTTATCAATCCAGGAATCATATTCTATTACACCTGGGGCTGGATTTATTTTCCGCTTTTATGAAGGGCTTAGGATAGATGGGGATTATACTTATTCAAAATTTTACCAGTCGCTTTCAACTGAAAAAACAAACATCAGCTTGCGGGCAAAATATGATTTGTCGGAATATGTGCACATTTCTTTGCGCCACGAACAGGAAATAAGCAAACAACCCGACTACAGGACATCAGACTTTACAGGGTATGTTGAGATAAATCTATAACTACTGACCAATATAGAAAAAACTCTCGGCTCATATCTGCCGGATCAAGAAGAAATATATTTTTTGCCATTCCATTTATATGTTTTGAATACCCAAGGAGCAGAAAAATTTGGAGTATTGTTTTGATATTCCTGATGCCCAATTAGGATTTCTAGGATACCATCTTTATCAACATCTTTAAAAAATTGAGGGTTTAAAGTATAAATATGTTTATTCGGGTCTTTAAAGAAAGGGTCTCCTTGAGTTTTTTCTTTTAAAATTACTTCCCCTTTATCCGCATAAATAGTCAGAATACCATATGCTCCAGTTCCGCCAAAAAATTCATGAATCAAATATTCTACTTTTCCATCATTATTAATATCTGTTGAATATTTTTCCATTATCACATCTTTTGCTAAAACCGGAAAAACAAAAAAAAGAATAGTATGAAAGAATATTACTATTACTTTTCCCATGATTTTTCTTTAATATGGCTTCTGATCTTTTTAACATACCAGAAATCATCAGCAGATTCTTTTGTGTTTATGGAGGATTCGCCAACATGATAAGCTTTTACTGTTCTATTCCATTTAGATTCTTCGGTTTCATTTGGAAATTTATTTATGACTCGTTGAAAATAGTATTCTAAAATTTCTTTAGCGGCCTGGATATTATAACTCCAATTCCAAGCCATTTTATTAAAATCATTTGATTTGATAGATGACTTTTCATTTCCCCACCATCGTTCGCTTATTTGCATAATCCCAATCATAGAAGAAGAAGGATTTTTCAAGGGATTTCCCTTTGCATCAAATTGCCTCCAACTGCTTTCTTGCCAAGCAATAGCTTTTAATATGTCACTAGGTAAAGTTTTTTTTAATAGTTCTCTGGTCGGATTATTCGCTATAATTACTGCTTTATTTAAACTTGAATATTCTTTTTTATCAATGATTGTACTTGCTCGAATATATAATTTGCCGCCAGTAAAAGACTGAATCGTGGCTGCGTTTCCTGAAATATTAGTGTTCGTTTGATAAGTTTGATATGTTCCGCACCAAACTAATTTAACGCGCCAGTTAATAAAAGAAATAGGCATATCAATGCTATTTTTGAGGACTTGTGCTTTTAAAATAATTGGGGTTGCCTTAATTGGTAAAGACGATTCAAGTGAAAAAAAATCGTTATTTTTTGGAGATAAAATTATTAAGCTGATTTGTTTTTTTGTCATTAAGTAAATTTTATCATAAGAAATAAATAAAATCATTAGAGAAAATTGTAAGTCAGCCCTGAAGTGGGTTTGCAATTGACTCAAGCTACTCAAAGAAATGCTGGACAATTCGACAAATTCCCAAACCATGACCGGATCGCTAAGGGGCTCAGGATTGGTGGGGATTATAAGCTTGCGGGCAAAATATGATTTATCAGAATATGTGCACATTTCCCTGCGCCACGAACAGGAAATAAGCAAACAACCCGACTACAGGACATCAGACTTTACAGGGTATGTTGAGATAAACCTATAAGTAATCCTAAATCCGAAATCGACTCAACTGAGAACATCAATCAAAGGGCTCATCAATGTCCAATAGGCGGTTTGGGAATTATGCATCTCCCTCAATAATTGAAAGTAATTCCTTTTTTATTTCCGGGAGACGATTTTTAATCGTTTGCCAAACAAGATTATAGTCTACCCCGAAATAAAAATGGATTAGTTTATCTCTCATGCCGGCCATTTCTTTCCAGGGAATATTTGGCTTTTTCTTTTTGATGTTATCAGGAACATTTTTAACAGCTTCGCCAATGACTTCCAATTTTCTTAAAACTGCGCTCGAAGTTTTGTCATCTGCAATAAACCTATCTAATGTAATATCTCTAACAAAATCTTCAATAGCGTCAATTGACCGTAAAATATCTTCTAGAAGTATCTTATAATTTCTCATATTTTTTTCAAATCTTTCATTACCGAAGATTTTATTTCAGGCCTTAAAAACGGATAAGAAACGAGATCAATCTTTTTACCCAATATCTTTTCTAGATAATTGGATAAGGAAATAAAATTGAATAAATCAGCGCCTTGATCAAATTCAACCAAAATATCAATATCGCTGCCGGACTTTTGTTCTCTACGGGCAAAAGAACCAAATAAACCAAGGATATTAGCTTGATATGTGTTTTTGATATTGTTTTTTTGCTCTTTCAGATGTTTTATTATTAATTTTGAATTCATGTTTCCTATGAAAATTATATCAGTTAGACAAATAGGTTGCAATATAAATTATAGAACGCTCGCTTGTTTTTCCAGTAGAAGAATCCATATACACAGTCCCTGTTGCTCCCGACAATGCTATTACTGCTCCCCTTGGAACTGCTTCCCCATATTTTTTGAATTTATTTGAGTTTTCTGTATGGAACAGCGATTTCAGGCGGAGGTAGTGTTATAATTATTCCATGAAGATTCTGGGCATCGACCCCGGCTCCAGCCTCACCGGATTCGGCATTTTGGAAGACGGAAAATTTGTCGAATACGGATGCATTAGGACAGAGAATAAGCTTACTTCGCTTTTTTACCAAACAAAAGAAATAATTGAAAAACATAAGCCAAACGCGATGGCAATAGAAAAACTGTTTTTTTCACAAAACACAAAAACCGCGCTTAGGGTTGGAGAAGCAAGGGGCGTATTGCTTCTTTGCGCGGCATTCGCGGAATTAACCATTGCTGAATATACCCCGCTTGAAGTAAAAATGGCGGTAACGGGCTATGGCAAGGCGGACAAACAGCAAGTACAGCAGATGGTAAAAAGTTTACTTGGACTTAAAGAGATCCCAAAGCCGGATGACGCCGCAGATGCCCTGGCAGTTGCTATTTGCCATGAAAATTCTTACCGCATAAAGGAGATGATAAAATGATATCCCATATTATTGGAATTATTGACCAAAAAGATAAAGATTTTATCGTAATTGATGTTAACGGCGTAGGGTACAAGACCTTTATTCCCGCCGCATCCCAGAGCCAAATCCCCGCGATTGGAGAAAAAATTAAAATTTACACAGAACAGGTTGTCAGGGAAGATTCTGTTTCTCTCTATGGCTTTTTGAGCAAAGAGGAAAGGAATCTTTTTAATAACCTCATCAGTGTCAATGGAGTTGGGCCAAAAAGCGCCATGGCAATAATTTCAAACATTCCCCTTAGTAAATTGGTCTCGGCAATAACGCAAGGCAATGCCGGCCTTATAACCTCAGTCCCGGGCGTCGGTTCAAAAACCGCGCAAAAGATAATAATTGACCTTAAAGAAAAAATTGCCAAGCAGTACGCTGGAAGAACAGCTCAAATGATTGAAGGCATACATGGAGATACCTCTTTAATATCGGATGCGCTTTCCGCGCTTGTGACGCTTGGGTATTCCCCCAGAGAAGCAAGGGAAGTTATAATGAAAATCGATCTTGAAAAAAACAAATCGGTTGAAGAAATAATAAAAGTCGCGCTAAAGAATTTAAGTTAAGGGCCTCGGCCGTGAGCTCGGCCGAACGGTTTATCCCTTGCCGGCAACGGACGAGCCGTTGCCCTACATAAATTTCAACACCAATTCAAAAATTACCTGAGTTAATCCTTTTTAACACAATATCTTCCGCCCATCTCATTAGTTTTCTAACCCAAAACGTTTCCCCTGAAATGGGCTTTACCAGAATCGTATAAAGGCCCGCAAGCTTTCCTCCAAGAATGTCCATAAAAAGCTGGTCGCCTACAATCACTGCCTCAGAACTTTTAATTCCTAATAATTCAACCGCTTTGTTGAATGAAAAAGGCAATGGTTTAAACGCCAGGGTAAGACAAGGGATCTTTAGATAATCAGAAATATACTGCACTCTTGCCGGGCTAAAATTATTTGACACCAAACAAAGCTTAAAGCCCAGGTCTTTTAGCTCTTCTATAAAAGAGTAAAGTTTGGGAGTAATGCCATGGACATGCCTTGGGAGAAGAGTTTCGTCCAAATCAAATATAATTGCCTTAAAGCCATTTGCTTTTATTTGCCTAAAATCGATTTCCGCGATTGAGTTGCGGCACTCATCCGGCCTAAATATTTGTAAATTCCAATCCATGTTTTTTTACTTCTCCCTCAAACTGTTCTTTAAAATCCGGCGATACTGATATATGCAAAATTCCGATTTCTCCTTCTGGAGGATTGGGCGTCCTTAAAACAAGCATACCCTCAAAAGCCTCAAAAAACGGGCACCAAAAATGGATGTCTTTTGCCGGGACTTTTATGTAATAATCTATACTGTTTTTCATAGCTTGGGGATATAAAATAAATTGACTGTCGGCGATTCGTCTTGAATTATCTTATTTATTTCATTTAACTTAGCTTCCCTCAGGCTTTTCATGCTTTCATTTGTTTCGCTTAACTGGTTAAGCAAATTTTCAACCCTGCGGTCATAGAAAAAAGTAAAGTTTGCCTCGCCATTGAGCCCAAAAAGCGCCCTGATAAGCTCAATGGGATTGGGTTTTGAAAGCGCTTCATTTGAAGCGCTGATAAACCCAGATTTATATCCCATAAGAAACAAGTGATGCCGACCTGATTTAAGCTCGGCTTCCCATTTATCCTGATCGCTGTAGTTTACTTGTTTTAATTTTACTTTTACCCCGACATTACTAAGGTCTTTTTTTATTTTTTCAGCTATAGCAATGGTTTTAACCCCGTCTGTATGCAAAAGTATAAGTTCCATCTTCTCTTTTATACCTTTTTTCGCCAGCGTAGGATTATATTTGTATGATTCAAACGAAGGATTATATCCTACCATTTGGGGCGGGATAATTCCCGACGGCACAACTTCTTCACTCATTATTTTTGTAGCGATATATTTCCTGTCAATCGCGTAATTTATCGCCCTTCTTACTTTAACATCATTAAAAACATCTTTTTGAAGGTTTAGGCCCATAAAGAAAAGGCCGTCATAATCTTTTGCCAATGCGATTGGGGATAATAAAAGAATAAAAACAAAGAATAAGCAGGCCGTTTTGCTAAATTTTAAAGGACTCATTTTGTGTGTCATGCCGCACCTGCCTGACCGGCAGGCAGGCTTGATGCGGCATCCAGAGAATTAAATGGATTCCCGCTTCCGCGGGAATGACGGATTGTAACCAATTTCGAATACTTTTTCCTGCCCTTTTGAAAGAGGTCGCCGCCATGTGAATCATAAGCCACAATCGCGGGGAATTTTACTACTTCAAGTTTTAAGATTGCTTCAGCGCCTAATTCTGGATAGGCAATAACTTCCGAGCGAACAACCGTTTTGCTAAGCAAGGCGGCCGCCCCGCCGGTTGCAGTAAAATATACCGCTTTATATTTTTTGTGGGCTTTTTTTACTCCTTCTGAACGCGGGCCTTTGCCAATTGTTGCTTTAAGCCCCTTTTTTAATAATGGCAGGATAAAAGGATCCATTCGGGATGCGGTGGTTGGCCCAATTGAACCGATCGGATCCCCCGGCGTGGGCCCGGCATAAAATATGATTTGTCCTTTAACATCAAAAGGAATTCCCTTTTGGTGCGCGGCATCCCTGGCAACGTAAACAATCCCTGAAATCAGCACCTGGTCGCCGGCTTTTAGGGATTTTATCGTCTTATCATCTAAGGGGGTGGATATTTCCTTCATAAAATAATTTCCTGGTAGCGGTGGGCATGGCATTCAAAATTAATTGCCACCGGCAAGCTGGTTATATGGCATGGATGCGTTTCAATATGGACAGCTAAAGCAGTAACCCTTCCCCCAAGTCCCATTGGCCCAAGGCCAGTCTTGTTAACTTGGCTTAAAATTTCTTTTTCAAGTTCAACAGTGTCCTTATTTTTCGCGCCTATCTTTCTGGTTAAAGCTTTTTTGGCCAAATAAGCGGCATAGTCAAAAGTTCCCCCAATTCCTATACCTAAAATAAGCGGGGGACAAGCTTTTGCGCCGTTAGAAACCACAGTTTCAACAATAAATTTAATTAAGTCTTCTTTTTTTGCGGTTGGTAGAAACATTTTTATCGCACTCATGTTTTCTGCCCCTCCGCCTTTTGGCAAAATCCCAATTTTTATATTGTAGCCGTCAACAATTTCTTCATGTATTATCGCGGGAGTGTTGTCCTTGGTATTTATTCTATCGATTGGATTTAAAACTACCGATTTTCTTAAATTTTTATACCCTTGGCTTACCCCTTCATTTACCGCTTCTTTAATTTCCCCGCCGACAATTATTGCTTCCTGCCCGATTTCAATAAAGACAACCGCAATTCCTGTGTCCTGGCATAATGGCAATTTTTCTTTCTGCGCGATTTCCGCATTGCCAATAATTTGAGTAATAATTTCTTTGCCGGTTTTTGATTCTTCATTTTTTAACGCGCCGCGCAATAAATCCATAACTCCATCCGCCAATGTATAGCTCGATTTTTGGCAAAGATCAGAAACGGCTTGTTTTATTTGGGAAGTGTTAATTTCTCGCATATTTCTTTTACTGCATTCGCAGAATCATGGAGGGCTTTTTTTTCTGGCGCTAAAAGGTCAAGCTCGATCACTTCTTCTACCCCTCCCCTGCCAATTTTCGCAGGAACCCCGATATAAACATCGCTCAGCCCGTATTCGCCGGTTAGATAACAGCAGGTTCCTATCACTTCTTTTTTATCTTTTGCTACTGCCTCAGCCATGTGGGCCGCGGCTGAGCCCGGGGCATAATAAGCGGAGCCTGTTTTTAATAGGCCGACAATTTCCGCGCCGCCGTTTTTTGTTTTTTGCTCAATATTATTTACCTGCTCTGGATTTAATATTTCAGTAATTGGTTTTCCTTTTACTGTAGAAAATCTTGGGACAGGAACCATAAGGTCGCCATGGCTGCCTAAAACCTCGGCATAAATATTATTCGCGTCTCCGCATGCCTCAGCAATAAAATACTGCATCCTGGCGGCATCAAGCAAAGGCGCCATCCCAAAAACCCTCCTGTGGTCAAAACCGGACAACTTATACGCAAAATATGTCATAACATCAAGCGGATTTGTGACAATAATCAATATGGCCTTTGGAGAATATTGGACAATATTTTTTACAATCGAAGCAATTATTTCCGCATTCTTTGAAATCAAATCATCCCTGGACATGCCGGGTTTTCTTGCCAGCCCAGCCGTAATTACAACAACATTTGAATCTTTTGTGTCCTTATAATCATTTGTTCCCTTGATTTTAGTTGAAAAGCCCTCGATAAAACCTGCCTGCATCATGTCCAAAGCTTTTCCCTGGGGCAGGCCCGCTACTACGTCAATAAGGACAACTTCTCCGGCTTGTTTTTGGGCAAGCCTGTAAGCGCATTGCGCGCCTACGTTGCCCGCGCCAACTACAGTAATTTTCATTCTAGGATCGCTTTCTTTATTTTTTCCGCTTCTGCAGAAACAAAATTTATGCTATTAATTCTAACCTCAACCCTTTCTGTAAAAAAATCGCGGATTTTTGGCACCGCGGAAATAGTTAACGGATATGTATTTTTAAATGCTTTATCTGCCCAGTCTTTTAGAAACGAATGGTTAAGAGTATTTAACTGATCCTTTGAAGGCGGCAAAAGCATAACTGCCTCAATAATAAACCCGGCAATAACAAGAGCCTTAGATGCGCCAATTATCCCGCCTAGGATTTTATCAATCGATCCAAGGATAGAAATATTTATTACATTTTTTAACATGTAAAGGAAAAATTCGACAATTATACACAAAACAATAAATGTCACAATCAAAACAACAATATGCCCGATTTTTGATTCTTCCGCAGATAAAATGGACGCCATTTTGATTATTCCGTCAGTTAAATTTTGTGAAAGATAAACCGCAAGATAAACCCCAAAAACCGAAATTAGCGATCTTATTATTCCCGACTGGATGCCATATGCAAAAAGAACCAGCATTGCGGCTCCAATGTACATATCCAGTGAGTTCACTGTTTATCTCCCTTTGAATTTTTTAAGTTTAACTTTCAATTTGGGATATTTTAAAGAAAGGATCTCTGCCGCTAAAATCGCCGCGTTTTTTGCGCCGTCAATCGCCACGCAGGCAACAGGCACGCCGGGAGGCATTTGTACTATTGAAAAAAGGGCGTCATGCCCCATCAGCGCTTTTGATGCTATGGGAATCCCAATAACCGGAAGATACGTATGCGCCGCCACAACCCCCGGCAGCGCCGCCGCTAAACCGGCGCCGGCAATAATCAGGTCGTATTTTTTTTCTGCGGTTTTCGCGAATTGCGCAACTTGTTTGGGGTTGCGATGGGCGGAAGAAACTGTCAACTCATAGTCAATTCCCATTTCCATCAAAAGTTTTGTGGCCTTTTCAATTATCGGAAGGTCAGATTGTGAACCAATGATAATCCCAACTTTTGGCTTCATGTGGGTATTACTGTCATTATTTTTCTTGCTTGATCCGGATGCTTGGCTACAAACAACAATTCTTCTTTGGTTAACGGTTTTTGGGTGTGCACATTGGCATAACGGACAAGTTCTAACACATTGGCCGCTTCTTCATCGTTTTTAAATTCAACTTCTAAATTTCCAAAAACATTGCGGAAGCCCTTGATCCCGGAATATTCTCCAACCGTAATCATCCTTCCGGTTTCAACCAATTCCGGCTCCCCTCTTCCCAGTTCTTCATAATCATAAAGCTCATAATTCCTGCGGTTCTTTAGGGCGCCGTCCGCGTGTATTCCCGACTCGTGCGCAAACGCATTAGCCCCAACCCCAACCTGGTTTACCGGGATTGGAATCCCAAAAGCGTATGAAGCATATTTTGCAAACGCCCATATTTTATCAAGTTTTATTTCAGGTGATAAAAGATTTTTGTCCTTAAATCCGCTTCCGTATTTTAAAGCAAGCAAAACGGATAAAAGATCCGCGTTCCCGGCTCTTTCTCCAACAGCATTTATTGTGGTATTGATGTAAGCGTCCTGTCCCGCATCTAAAGCTCCTAGCGCCCCAAGCACTGAACACGCCGCCGCCATGCCTAAATCATTGTGGCAATGCAGTTCGATTGGAATTTCAACTTTTTTGGCAATATGTTTTATTCTCTCATAAATTGTCATCGGATCGTCCGCGCCAAGGGTGTCGCAATATCTCAAGCGCTTTGCCCCGGCATTTTTTGCCGCCAAGCCAAACTTAATTAAATATTCAATGTCTGTGCGTGAAGCATCTTCCGCGTTTACGCCAACCGTTTGCGCCCCCATTTTATAAGCTGTTTCTGTCGCTTCCACCATCACTTTGATTACATCATTCTCGCTCATCTTTCCCATAAACTTCCCATCAAGCATTACCTGCGAGGTTGAAATCGACAAATTAAGATGTTTTATGTTTGGAACCAGCTTAAATGAAAGCTCAACATCTTTTTTAATTGCCCTAGCCCAGCCTTCAAGGCGTATTGGGGATAAAGCTCCCATTTCCGCAAGCTCAATGTTGGCATTTAAATAATTTGTTTCATGATGGGTAAAAGGAAAGCCAAATTCAGATTGAAAAACTCCCATTTCGTTAAGATACCAATTGATAAGGGTTTTTTGGAGTTTTGCCAACCCAATACGCGAAGTTTGCACTCCATCCCTGTTGGTCACATCTATAATATATATTCTTGCCATTTTTTACCTCTTAAATTATTTTACATTACATTGACCGTTTTCGCAAGTATGATAGAATAAAACCATGAAAACGGTCGCGCTGATTGGATATCCCCTGGGCCACTCAATTTCCCCAGCCATGCACAACGCCGCGTATAAGCATTTAAACATTGATTTTGAATATGTGCTTCTTGAAGTTTCTCCTGAAAACCTAACAAAAAAAATTGACGGTTTGCGCGCCGCAAATTTTGCCGGCTTTAATGTGACTATTCCCCATAAAGAAGCAATATTGCCCTTGCTTGATGAAATTACAGATCTCGCCCGAGAAATTGGGGCGGTAAATGCCGTTTGCAACCAGGGTGGAAAACTTGTCGGATATAATACCGACGGCCCGGGATTTATTGAATCGCTCAAAGAAGACGCAAAATTTAATCCCAAAGGGAAAAACTGCGTTATCCTGGGGGCGGGAGGAGCAGGCAGGGCTGTCGCAGTGATGTTGAAGAAAAACAACGCAAAAAAAATAACAATCCATGACGCAATTGCAGAAAAAGCAAAAAGTTTAGCCTCTTTTGTGGAAGGGAATATTTCAAACAACTTGCAAAAAGAAATCAGCACCGCAGATTTATTGGTTAACGCCTCTCCCATTGGCATGCATCCAAATATTAATGATTGCCCTCTGCCTGATAATATAAAACTGCACAATAAAATTGTACTTTATGATCTTGTATATAATCCCTATGAAACAAAACTGCTAAAGCTGGCAAAAAACTTTAAAGCTAAGGCAATTTCAGGCTTAGGGATGCTGGTAAGGCAGGGAGCGCTCGCTTTTACTATTTTTACCGGGAAACCGGCGCCAACAAATGTTATGCTAAAAGCCGCAAAAGAAGCTTTACTGGCTTGATTTATGTCATTTGAATTAAGAAAATACCGCGAATACACAAACGCCGAGGGTCTTGTTAAGTTTGAAGTGATTGAAGGCGAAACCGATTTATTAATTATGGCCGACAAATATTTAAACGACTCCGCCCAGCTTTCAATTGCAAAATACCGCGGCGATATTTCAAAATATATTTCCGAGCATCCGGAATTCCAGGAAGCGTACAGCCCGCTGAATGTCCCATTTTTTTCAAAGCAAATTATAAAAAATATGGCCTGGGCGGCAAAACGCGCCAAAGTTGGGCCTATGGCGGCAGTGGCCGGCGCAATGGCAGAATTAGTGGGGAAAGAATTATTAAAATTTACAAATGAAATAATAATTGAAAACGGCGGGGATATTTTCTTAAAAATAAATAAAACCAGGAAGGTTGGCATTTTTTCCGGCAGTTCCCCTTTTTCTGAAAAAATCGCTTTAGAAATCGATCCCAAAGATACTCCCTGCGGGGTTTGCACATCTTCCGGCACAATCGGCCCTTCTTTTTCTTTTGGCAAGGCAGACGCGGTGTGTGTTATCGCTAAATCAGCCGCCCTAGCCGATGCCGCGGCTTCTGCTATTGGCAATGTGGTGGAAAGCATTGAAACAATTGATAAAGGGATAGAAATAGCAAAAAAAATCCGCGGCCTGATGGGCGTGCTAATAATAAAAGATGACAGGATGGGCGTCCTTGGCAGGATAAAAATTGTCCCTAGTTAACTACATACGGCGTAATTAAAAAAACAATTTCTGTTTTAGCTTTTTCAACCGTCCGATTCTGGAAGAAAAAATTCAAAATTGGTATATGCCCTAAAATCGGGATTCGTGTGACATTTACCCTGTCAGATTCGGACATCAGCCCGCCGACAACAATTGTTTCCCCTGTTTTTACCTTTACCGTGGCAGACGCATTGCGGGTTGAAATAACGGGGAACTCTCCCGCTGATGTTGTCCTCCATTCTGAAATTGATGAAACTTCCGGCTGGATAAAAGTTGTAATTTGGTTGCCCTGCCCTATTTGCGGTGTAATTTTTAGCTTTACTCCCGCGTCAATATAATCAACCGTCCATTGGGTAGAAGCGGAGCCGGAAGATACTGGGACAGCGTAAGGTATGCGGCTGCCAATGTTAATCGTTGCTTCGCTGTTGTCTAAAGTTGAAATCCTGGGAGTTGCCAGCAAATTGGCCTTGCCATTGCCCAGCAATGTGTTTAACGTTGAATCTATGTCCTGCTTTTTGCCGTTGATAAATTTAAAAATACCGGAATTATGGTCAATCCCAAACCTGATTGTATCCGACTCTGACATTTCAACTACTTTTGCCTCAATTAACACTTGCGGAATCGGTTGGTCAATATCAGATAACAATTTTTCCGCTTCATCAATATCACTTTCTTTTCCCCGAATTACTAAATTATTTGATCTCGCGCCTGAAATTGCCGTAATGCCGGTGAATATTTTTGCCATCAGAGCCGAAGCTTTTTCCGCGGAGATATATTTCAACTTAACAATGCGCGAAATCCCTTTATACGCTGTTTGCGAAATATCTTGAGGAAGAGTTGAGACTAAAACAACATTTCCTTTTTTTTCATAGTTATATCCATTTGCCCTTAAGATATATTCAAGCGCTTCTTCCGGCTGCATATCTGTTAAATGGATTGAGGTTTTTTTGGGGGAATCGCAGTTCATGACAATATTCAACCCCGCCTGTTTTGCCAATATTTGCGCTACATCAGAGATATTCGCGTCTTGAAAATTGATTTCGCCGGCTAACACGGGGATAGACAGCAGGATCAGCAAAGGAATTATTTTTTTAAGCACAGCTTGACCTCCCTTTCATTTATGTCGGCTATTTTATAATCGCCTATGGCATTTCCCTCTTCAATTCTTACTCCCTTCCCCCCTACTTCTATCAAGGCCTCAGGAAAATCTGAATTAACGGCGCCAACTAATTTGACATAACCGCAGGAAAGAGGGATTGGGTCTTCTCCAAACCTAAGGAATATCGTTTTTGAATTCACAATGCCCCCATAAACATATAGCGCAGAAGATTCTTTTGAGGTTTCAACATTTATTGGATTTGTTTTAGTTGTTAATTGCTGATCCTGCATGGAGCAGGAGGATAAAAATAAACATAAGCAGAACAGAAACATATATTTCATGAAGATATAAAAGCAATTAGGATGCCAGGATACCCGCGTCTTAACTTGCGCTACCTTCTAAAGAAGCGTAAAATTAATTGAATTTATGGCTAATTCTGACAATATATTATTAACAAATAAATTAGAGAAGAAGTGTTCTGGTGAAATTAGGGAACTTTACAAAAAATTACACAAACTAATAGTAAATGTATCCAAGCGAAATATTAATTATGATATTTATCCGATTTATATCACATATTACAACATTAAAACCGACAAAGTATTTGTCGTAATATATCTTAATAGGGATTTTCTTAATATTGGCATTTCACTAGATGAAAAACAGAAATACAAAGGAGTTAAGAGCGCCGATTATATGAAATATCCTGGGATTACCAAGTGTGTTAGAGTAGATGATTCTAAAGATATAAACATAAAATTAAAAAATATCATTGCCATAAGTTATAAGAAAATGGATAAACGGGATAATTAGATATGGCAAAAAAACTAATTCTTGGACAATTCAACACAAAGAAAAATGTCTGGCTTAAAAATCACATTAGAGAATTTATTATTGACACTAAAGCAATAATTGCTTATGATCCATTTGCTGGCAATGGCGATTTATTAGAAGTTGCGCGAAACATCGGTTTTCGAAAAATAAAAGGACTTGATATTGATGAAAAGCTCGAGTGGGCAAAAAATGACAGCTTACTACATATTCCTACTATCGAAAATTCAATAATAATAACAAACCCCCCTTATTTAACTAATTATAGCGCTAAAAGAAAAGGCATTTGTGAAAAAGTAGAAAAATATTATAGCAATTCTGAGTATGACGATCTTTATTTAATTGCGCTTGAAAAAATGACACAAGCGCAAGAACATGTTGTGGCAATTGTTCCCGAGACTTTTATAAACAGCAATTTCAAGCAAAAGCATAAGCTTAATTCCATTACTATAATCGAAGAGAATTGCTTTGACGACACAGAAACCCCTGTGTGTGTTCTTTGTTTTGACGGAATAATAAAAAAAACCGAGGATATTAAAGTATTTAAAAATGATGACTATCTGGATACTCTGGGACATTATGAGGAGTTGAGATTAAAACCTTCAAAAAACATTAATATATTGTTTAATGACGCGACTGGAAGTATTGCCTTGAGGGCGGTTGACACTACTGACCCTAATTCCATGATAAGATTCATGAAAAAAGACGAACTGGATTATGATTTGAAAAATATTAAAGAGAGCTCCAGGCTTATCACCATAATCAATATTAATAATATTAATAGTTTGAATCATAATGAGCTGGATCTGTTTTTGGAAGAATGCAACAGGATACTTATTAGTTTTAGGGATAGAACACAGGATGTGCTACTATCTCCTTTTAAGGGGAATATGAAGAATGGCCGAAGGAGGAGACGCTTGGATTATGAAACTGCGCGGGCTATGCTTGAAATCGCGTATAACAATATTTACAAAGGGGATACTTTATGGACAATATCGACCTATTCGAATACTCATTAAAAAATATAGAACAGATATTTGATGCCGCTAATAAAAAAGAGAAGCTCGTAATAACAAAAAGCTCAAAGAAAAAAAACGAACCAATCAGAAATAATGAAAGCCTTATCAACTTAATAACAACTTATCATACTATGTATGGCAAATTGACTAAGATACAAGACGATGAGCTTATCGGGGAAATAGATTCTATACTTTTCAATAATGAACACATGAATTATACCGCTTTTTCGCAATATTTAATGGTATGGGATATGCCATATTCAGCGCTGCGTGATGAAAAAGAAAGAAAGCAGCTGCTGCGCAAATTGATAAAAAAATATATTAAAGATAGGCATCAAATGTATACATCTCATGGCTATTCAAATATTGTATTGCAAGTATTAGCCGATAATTATTCGCACAAAAGAGGCGGCTCAACTGGGGCAAATAAAATCATTATGTTTGTTGAGCGGGCAGGCATTAAAAAATATCACGAAGACAATGACATTGATAAGGATTCATTTTATTTATTGCCTGACAAGGGAGGCAAAAAATATTTTAAAGATATTTGCAAAGAACATAATATTAATTTTAAATGGAGTAGATCAAAGCAAGGGAAGATGCCGGATTGCTATATTCAAAAGGCTCCAAATGCGTGGATCATTGAGCATAAGCATAAAAAAGGCGGCGGCGGAGGCCAATACAGTCAAATCGTAGAGATTGTGGATTTTCTGAAATACACGGAAAAGAATGTATCATATGTGGCCTTTTTAGATGGCATTTTGTTTAACGAACTAATAAATGCTTCAAGCGACACAAAAATGTCAAAAGCAAAAAAGGATATTTACAAATATCTAAAAATAAATAAAAATAATTATTTTGTTAACACTGCAGGATTTTCCAGACTTCTGCAAAGCATTTGAGCGGAGTAAAAAATCGCCTTACAACTTCAACCGAAACAGTTATGTTGTCGCCGGAATGACGCCGGCTGATTTTAATTATTTCCCTTGCGGCATTAAAGCCGGCGACATCAGCAAGCCGCGCACTCCGGGTTAAAGGATGCCCTTGGTGGATGGGATGCCATTTTTTCGGGGGTTAATTTCGCAGGCCTTGGACAACGCGATCCCAAAAGCTTTAAAAACCGCCTCAATTTTATGATGGGTATTTTTCCCTCTGATCAAGTCTATGTGCAGGGAAATACCCGCCTTATAGACAAATGATTCAAAAAATTCCCTGAGCATCTCGGAATCAAGGTAAAGTTTTACTTTTTGTTTTTTAATATCCGCATAAATAAGCTCTTTTTCAAAAGAAGCTTTAAACGTAAAGTGCGGCCGGCCGGATATATCAATCGCCGCTTTAACCTCTGCAAGCGATTCATCCATCGGCACAATCGCGTGGCCATAACGCTCAATTTTCATTTTTTCGCCAAGCGCCTTGCTAAATGCCTCTCCAAGAGTTATGCCCGTATCTTCAATCAAGTGATGAAGGTCAACTTCGAGGTCTCCCTTAGCATAAATTTCCAGATCAAACAATCCGTGTTTTGAAAACAGGGTTAACATGTGTGACATAAACGGGATTGGATACTTGATTTTACTTTTACCGCTGCCGTCAATATTTAACGAAATGCTTATTTCCGTTTCTTTTGTTTTTCTGGATATTTTTATTTTTCTCATTGAAATAAATTCCTTTGCCCCGCCGGCTCTAGATCCTTATTAATATATTTTATCCCTAAATGGTCGTACGCCGCCTTAGCCACTACCCTTCCCCTTGGCGTCCTTTCTATAAAACCAAGCTGTAACAGATACGGCTCGTATACATCTTCTATTGTATCAACCTCTTCAGAGATTGACGCGGATATCGTGTCTATTCCTACCGGTCCCCCGCTGTATTTTTTAATTATTGCATTTAAATACTTCCTGTCAACCAAATCAAGCCCTATTTCATCAATCCCCAAGCCGTTTAAAGCCTCCCTTGCCACATCCTTTGTTATTTTTCCCTGCGCTTTGACCTGGGCAAAGTCGCGCACTCTTCTTAACAGCCGGTTGGCAATCCTGGGAGTGCCCCTTGACCTTTTTGCAATCTCAAGCGCGCCGTCGTCTTTTAGTTGTATTTGAAAAACCTGCGCCGCACGGAATAATATTTGCTCAAGCTCTTTAAAGCTGTAAAATTCCAGCCGCAAAATCATTCCAAACCGATCGCGCAAAGGCGAAGTTAAAAGGCCAACCCTGGTGGTGGCGCCAATTAATGTAAAATGCGGCAAATCCAGCCGGATGCTTCTCGCGCTGGGGCCTTTGCCTATAATAATATCAAGCCCAAAATCTTCCATCGCCGGATAAAGGACTTCTTCTATTACCCTGTTTAACCTGTGTATCTCGTCAATAAATAAAACATCGTTTTCTTTCAGGTTGGTAAGTATTGAAGCTAAATCTCCCGGCCTTTCAATTGCCGGGCCGGATGTAATTTTAACATTTACACCCATCTCCCCCGCCATAATATTGGCCAGCGTGGTTTTCCCAAGTCCTGGCGGCCCGTAAAATAAAAGGTGTTCAAGCGGTTCTTTCCTTTCAACCGCCGCACGCATTATAATTTTTAGATTTTCTTTTAATTTTTCCTGCCCGACAAACGAATCCAGCTTTTTAGGCCTGATTGATGAAAGATCCAGGTCGTCTTCTTTGAGATTAATTATATTAGTTTCCATAAATTCTTTTGTATTCATAATAACTGCCCATTACCTTCTGGACATAATTTTTAGTCTCGCGCAAAGGTATATATTCGATAAATTCATCCACATCCAAGCCCGCGTAATCGCCGCTATACCAATTGTTGACCCATTTTTTTACCCTGCTCGGACCGCCGTTATAGCCGGCCAGCGCAAGCGCGATGTTTCCTTTGAACCTGTCGATCAGGCTTTTCAGATAATACGTCCCCATCATGATATTTGTTTCGGAATTATACATTTTTGAGCGGCGATAATCTTCTATCCCCATCTCTTTTGCCAATAGTTTTCCGGTTGATGGGATAATTTGCATTAGCCCGTGCGCCCGCGAACTTGAAAGCGCCCGGGGATTAAACCGGCTTTCTTCCCTGATCACCGCAAGTGTTAGGTATGGGTCAACATTGTTGGCTTTTGAATACCGAAAAACTTTTTGCCAAAAGCCCAGCGGATATGCTAATTGCCACATTTCAAGGGGAAGCTTATCCGGGACTCCCCCAATTATCGCGCTTTTAACTTTTGCCTCGGTCAATTTTATCGGCGTCCTAAATTCTCCGGCATTCTGAAGTATTTTTCCCATTGTTATTTGGGCCGGCGTCTTATCGTTTTCGTCATCAAGGATTTCTTTCCCTTCAATCGCCGCGTATTCGCTAAGCCCCAGTTCTACCAAAATATCGTATTTTTCAACTGCAACTGGCAACGAATTACGCATTACGCGTAACGAATTGGCAGAAGGAAGCTTTTTGCTGTTTGGCTCGGCATATCCCAAAGCCCTTAATCTTTCCCTTGCCCTGTATCCCGCATAGCTATGGTCAAACCTATCGGCAAGAAAATAATAAATTCCAGCCGCGTTATCGTTTTTACCGATTCTTTCTGCCAGCTTTCCCCACCACAAAAGGCATTTTGGCGTTTCGTCCCCGACTTTTTTAATTTTTGAAAGGCTGAATATTTTATAAGCAAAATCAAAATCATAGGCTTTGTATGAAAGCATTCCCGCTTTAAATATTGTGTCATCGATAAATGAGCTGTTGGGATATTTTTCTAAAAGATAGAGGTAAGCAGTAAGAGCCGCCTGCTTGCTGTTTTCAAACTCATAATATTGGCCCAGATAATAGCAGGCATCATCAGCAAAACCGCTTCGCGGATAATAATCCAAAACTTTTTTCATATACCTTATGGCCTGTATGTATTTTCCCCTTCTTCCATACGACCTGCCCAGATAATACAGGTTTTCCCCTTTATCATTTTCTTCCGCATAGCCCAAGCTCTTTTCAAGGTTTGAAATCGCTTCGCTTACTTTGCCGCTTGAAAATTCTGATTTGCCTATCATTAAAAAGGCCTTGCCGATGTATTTGCTTTTTGGATAAACCCTTGCAAGCTTAAAAAAGATTGCTTCGGCCGCGTTGTAATCACCGGCTTTATAGCTTAATACCCCTTTATTAAAAAGCTCATCGGGTTTTGCCTTGTAAACCGGTAAATTGTACAACGACGCCAATTCCCTGGCCTTTTGCCTTGATTGTTTCGCAAATGAAGTCGTCGGAAAATATAGGTCAACCTGGTTATAAGCAGAATAAGCCGATTTAAAATTTTCCAGCTTTTCATACATGCAGGCAAGCCTGAATCCGGCTTCCGCCGCTTTGCTTTCTTCCTCAAAGCTTGCAAAATAAAGCTTGTAGGCATATGCCGCGCCTTCATAATCCCTCGCGAATTCCAAACAGCGGGCAAAATTATAAAGGGCATTTTTGTAAATATTGCTGTCGGCTTTTACTTTGCGGTATTCTTGGGCGGCAAGAAGATAATTGCCGTTTTTGTAATAAACCTGGCCGATTTCAAACTGGACATAATCGCTTAGAATAAAGCTTTTATCTGACAGGGCTGACTGGAAGTAATAAAGCGCTTCTGGAAGGACGCCTTCCTGCAGTTTTTTGTGTCCGTTTAAAAAATCGGATTTCGCGTCGGCAAATGCGACAGAAATGGAAATCAGCAGAATTGCAACTATTGTAAAAAGCTTCTTGTATTTCACTTACACATTTTACCACAATATGCTAAAATTCGCCTATGCCTGAGCTAAGACAAAATCCCGCGACCAAGGAATGGGTTATTATTGCGACTGAAAGGGCAAAGCGGCCGGAAGATTTTTCATCCCCCGGCTCAGAAGAAAAACCGGAGGCTTTAGGCATTTGCCCTTTTTGTGAAGGGAACGAGGATTTAACCCCACCTGAAATTTTGGCATACCGGACTTATGGAACTAAGCCCAATACTCCCGGCTGGTGGATTAGGATTATCCCAAACAAATTCCCGGCGCTTGTCCCGCAAGGAAACATACAAAGAAGCAAACAGGAAGATTTTTTCAGGTACATGGACGGGATGGGTGAACATGAAGTAATAATTGAATCTCCCAAACACGACCAATTTATGCCCATCATGGAGCAAAAACAAGTTGAGGAAGTTTTTCTCGCTTACCGCGAAAGATATATTACCTTAAGCCAGGATCCCCGCTTTGAGCTCATCACAATTTTTAAAAACCATGGGGCATCAGCAGGAACCTCCGTAAAGCACCCCCACTCCCAGGTAATCGCGACTCCAATCACCCCAATGCACATCCGCAACCGCCTGGAAGAGGCAATGCGCTTTTTTGACGACAACGGGGAATGCGTTTTTTGCGTGATAATGAAAAAAGAACTCGCTTTCAAAGAAAGGATTATTTTTGAAACAGATGATTTTGTGGTTTTTGTGCCTTTTGCCGCAAGCTCCCCTTTTGAAACCTGGGTGCTCCCAAAAAAACATAACGCGTCTTTTCAGTCCACCACTCCCGAGCATACAAAAGAACTCGCCTATGTAATGAAAACAACTTTAAACAAAATATATAAGTCGCTCCACAATCCGGATTATAATTTTGTTATTTATTCATCCCCCTGCCGCGAAAAAGACCTGGAGTATTACCACTGGCATATCCAGATTATTCCCAGGGTGGCGGCCGTTGCCGGCTTTGAGCTCGGCTCAGGCATTTTTATCAATACCGTTATTCCCGAAAGCGCCGCCAAGTTTTTGAGAGAGGCCTGATGGCTCTTCTAGCTGTTTTTATTGCAGGGACAATAATCGGGATTTTGGCGGTTCTTATAATTAATAGAAGCTATCTCAACAAATCAAATGTTTTACAGGCAGAGGCGTCCCCTTTTACTGAAGCTGAAATAATAAAGCTGTTAAATGACAACGGGTATAAAATAACCGGCAGGCGCAAGCAACTCCCCATAATTACAATGGTCGGGGATAAATCCCATTTTGGCAATGTCATAGTTGATTTTGAAGCGGAGAAAAACAATAAAAAGTATTTGGTCAAAGTTTTAGAAAACCCGGAACCAACCGATTTATTGACACGCCAGCAGATGGTTGAACTAGCTTATATTTCTAAATCCCATAGCTTGCTGCTGGTAAACGCGGGCAAAAAGGAACTACTAAACATTTCATTTAAACTTCCCTCTATGGAAAAGGATTTATTCCTCGCCCTTTTCCTGCCGATATTTATTATTTCAGTCGTTATTGGTATAATAGCCATACTTATTCAATTAAAATTATTTTAAGCATGAAAATAGGAATTATATATAAAGAAGAGGACGCGATAGTTGCGGGAACCGCAAAAAAGGTTATGGCGGAGCTTGCGGCCGCCGGACACAAAGCCATTAATATTACTAAAAATCACGCTCTGAAGGGGATTGATTTTATAATTACCTTTGGAGGGGACGGCACCATACTCAGGGCGGCAAGGATTACCGCAAAAAACAAAATCCCCCTGCTGACGGCTCACTTAGGAGGCCTTGGGATATTAAGCGAAATTTCCCATTTGGAAATAATAGGCTCTGTAGAGCTGGTTAAAAGCAAAAAATACCATTTAGACTCAAGGATGATGCTTGATGCCGGCGTAATAAGAAACGGCAAAAAGATTAAAAGCACGCCCGCCTTAAATGATATTGTTATCGGCAAAAGCTCAATCGCGCGGACAATAAAGCTTGAAGCATTTTTAAAAGATAAAAGCATTGCAAGCTATATTGGCGACGGGCTGATAATTTCAACCGCTACCGGATCAACCGCATATAATTTCGCGGTCAACGGTCCCATCCTGCCGCCGGATTCCAAATCTTTTATACTCTCCCCGATCTGCCCGCATCGCGGCGCGAATCGCAGTATTATCCTGGAGGATTCAATAAACATTAAAATCGTAAAGGGCGAGGATTTGCTCCTTACCGCGGATGGGCAGGAAACGTTTTATTTAAAAAAAGGCGACGTAATCACAATCGGCAAATCAGAATATAAGACAAATTTTATCCGCTTAAAAGAATACAACATCTGGGAGCTTTTAAAAAATAAGCTTGGGTGGATTTAGTTAAGGTCGGCTTTTTTTAAGTCCAAAAGCGCTTCAAGGTTTTTAACCATCAAAAATTGCCTGGGGTCGGAAATATTTGCCGCCGCGGTAATAGGGAAAGCGGCAAAAAGAACGAGTATTTTTAGTTTTGATTTTAACAACTTATTAATAAAATCTACCGCCTGAGCCTTGTTTAAACTTTCAATTACTTTCGCTTTATCCATTTTATTTTCCTACTTGTTTATGTCAACTTTAGTCGTTAATTCGTGTTTGGCAAAAGCCGCTTCTAATATATCGACAAATTTCCCGGGAGCTAGCAATGAAATCGCTTTTAATGCTTTAGGCCCTAATTGCGTGTCTTTAATGTAGGTCATGCTTCCAATTTTGTAGGTATCGAAACTTTTTTGATTACTATCCACAAACATCCCCTCTTCCTATATATGTATCGATAAACCTTGGTAAATATTTCAGGTGATTTCGGCAGTTTTTTTATTAAATGAAGATACTACCTAGTCCATAGTATAGGCTACATTTGACGCACGAAAGAAAGAGCGTACACGATGGGGTTGAGTTCCGGGGCATAGCCAGGCTTTACTAATAGGGCAGTTATTCTTTATTCTTTTCTCCGCTGAATATGCGCTGTTGATTAATAGACGCGCCTTCCAATGCTTTAAGCGCCATATCCTGCATTTGCTTATTAGTATCGCTTAATTTTTGAGACAATTGCCTGATTTGTTCCGCTTGTTCGCTTATTTTTAATTCAAGGTTAAAAATGGTTTGTTTTGCCAATTTTCTTTCCCCTTCAAGCTCTCTATCCAACAATGCAGATTCATGCTTGTATTGAAGGGAAAGCTTGTCCATCAATGTTTTTTCAGCTTCTTTAATTGCTTTATCCATTTCTTTTGGAAAATTCTCGGCTTTGGTTTTAAGCAGATTATACTCTTCTTCTTTTGCCGCAAAAGCTTTTTCTTTTTCCTGCAGTTCTTTTTCCAGGGCTTCTTTGGCTTCCTCATAATTATCTTTTTCTTTTTTCCTTTGTAATTGCAAATTATAATTATATTCGTCTTCTTCCCTTTTCCGATCCTTTTTTGATTGAATGTCTTTTTCCTTTTGCAGCAACTCGTATTCTTCCTGGTCTTTTTCCCATTGTTTTTTTAACTGGTCCATTTCTTCTTCAAACTTCAATTTATTTTCTTGAATATCTGCTTCAAACGCCGCTTTTTTTTCGGATTGCGCCTGTAATAAAGCGGATAAGCTTTCAGCCTCGACTTCAATTTGATGGATATTATTAAGGTTATTTTTTTCAATTTCAATTGCCTGTTGGAATTCGCTCAATTTTTCATATTCCAGGCTTAAGTTTTCTCCAAGAGTATCGAGCGACCGGCTCAATTCTAATTTGAGGCTGGAAATGTTATTGACAATTTTTTCTTGCGAAATCTGGGCGACAGTTTTAATAATTTCTTTTTTTTCGTTTTCTTTTTTTTCTTCTTGAGGAGATTTATATTTTTGTTCCTTGATTATATCCAGGAGCTCTTTATAAGCTTTGAATATTTCTCCTTTTGCGCTTCTTCCACTAAGGACTGGTTTCTTTTCTTCTGGCATATTTTTACTCCTTACCCCTATAATGCCTTTATTATCAAGCTTTTCATGGGTTTTGTCAATATATTATTTTGCCGGTATTTTGCCGGCAGGGGGCCACGAGCCCGCTGAAAAGGTAAAAATAAGGTATACATTAGGGCGTTGGAAAAAGAAATAGGCCGTTTGATAGTTTGATGGAAAACGGGCAGTCAACCTTGGACCAATTCTATTCATTGCCATTTTATTTTCCTCCTGTTTTTTTGCTTTATCTCGGAATATTCAACCTGTTATATTATTATTGGTACTTTCCAGAAAATTTCAGGGGAATTAGGAACCTTTGCTCGGCATCAGGGCTTTGTACTCATCACTACCATAGGGAAATCAGCTTGTTTTTATTTTGCTAATCTTATATAATCTTATATAGTTAAAATATAAGGTGGTTTTTGTGCTGTACAAACGCTTTGATAAACGCCTAAATAATCTGCCAGCTGAAATCTGGAACAAAATTACAAAGATAGATGAACTTAAGGGACAATGGATTGCCGGCGCAAAATTAAGCCCGCAGGTTCTTGGCCGGCTCAAGCGTTCTGTTTTAATTACTTCTACCGGATCTTCTACTCGCATAGAAGGCGCCCGCCTATCTGACAATGATGTTGAGAAATTGATGAACGGCATCTCGTTACAAAAATTTTCTAACCGGGATAAACAAGAGGTTAAAGGTTATTTTGAATTGCTCCGAAATATTTTTGATGCTTGGGAAGGTCTTCGCTTTTCTGAAAGCGCTATCAAACATTTTCACAAAGAATTGCTTAAATATGCCGAAAAAGACGAGAGGCATAGGGGCGAATACAAAAAAAAAGAAAACAAAGTTGTGATGATTGACGCGTCGGGTAAAGCCGTTGGAACTCTTTTTGACACAACCCCTGCCTATCTGACTCCAAAAGAAATGCTGGAGCTGGTTGAATGGACGCAAAACACCAGTAAGGAAAAGAAATATCATCCGCTCTTGATCGCAGCTAATTTTGTGGTTGAATTTTTGAATATTCACCCCTTTGAAGATGGCAATGGCCGGCTTTCCAGGATTTTAACCAATTTACTTTTGCTGAAAGAGGGTTATTTATATATACCCTGCGTTTCTCATGAAAAACTAGTTGAGGAGAATAAGCCGGAATACTATATGGCGCTGCGTAAAAGCCAAAAAACATTTAAGGGTAAAAACGAAACCATTATTCCCTGGCTGGATTTCTTTTTATCAATTTTTCACCAGCAATCAAAAATGGCAATTGATTTGCTTTCTGCCGAAAACATTGAAAAATTATTATCGCCAAAGCAACTGGCCGTCTGGGAATACTTACAAAGCGTCAGCGAAGCAGCTCCCTTAGAAATATCAAAAAAGGCAAAAGTCGCCAGGCCAACCGTTAATCAAGCGCTAGATAAATTATTGTCATTCAAAAAAATTGAACGAATCGGATTAGGCCGCAGTACCCGCTATCGAAAGATCGCTTAAATTCTTTTTCAGAAGAATCTTATAAAAATTTCAGGGAAATTGGAGAATTGCAGGAACTTCAGATTATTGTTATGTAATTCTTCTTGACATTATCGGTGTAATATTTTACACTCCTTGGTGTATAAGGGGAGGTTTATGTTTTCATTAAAATCAGAAGTTGCGCAAAAAGTACTAAACTACTTCTTTTTGAATCCTCATGAAAGTTTGTATATAAACGAATTGTCTAGAAAATTATCTCTAGATAAAAGAAACTTGATAAAAAAATTAAGAGAATTAGAAAAAGAAGGGCTTTTAATTAGCCAACCAAGGGGCAACTTAAAGCTCTATTCCATTAATAATAGGTTTCCTTTATATAAAGAATACAGGAACATCGTATTAAAAACTTTAGGATTTGAAGAAAAACTAAAAAAAATATTAAAAGGTATTCCAGGGATAGAACAAGCCTATATTTATGGCTCTTATGCCGAAAATAAAATGGAAGCCCATAGTGATATAGATTTACTCGTAATAGGCAGCCATAGAATCGTTGTTTTACAAAAAAATATTTCTCAACTTCAGCAAGAGCTGGACCGAGAAATAAATGTAGTCAATATGGATTCAAAAGAACTCTTAAAGCGCAGAAAGCACAAAGATCCTTTTATTCTCAATATTTTCAAAAAGAAACTAATAGAACTCATAAAATGAATTTCGAAGAAAGATATTTCAATCGTTTTAATTTTGACAAGAGCCAAACAAAAAAACATTTAGCAAATGCCTTAAAAGATATCCAAATCGCAAAAACCGATAAAATATTAGATGTAAAATTCACCTATGCTTATTCCGCTCTGCTTAAAACTGGGATAGCATTATTAAGCCATCATCAAATCAAGGCAAAGAGTATTCCTGGCCACCATGTTAAAATAATTGAAAAATTGGCTGAGATATTAAATGATGATTCAATTAACGACATTGGAAATGCAATGCGTTTAAAGAGGAATATCGGCATGTATTCTGGTGGTATAGAAATTACAGAAAAGGAATGCTGCGAATTTATAGATTTTGTCAGTAATGTCATCTCTAAAGTGAAAATTATTATCTATTCCCATTAAAAATATTTAACACAAAAGTCCCAGCATATTCGCGCTTTTTGGTTTTCTTTTTTGCAATTCTTTTAATAGTTTACTAAACGCTTCTCTATTTCTTTTAATTCTTCCGGGGTATTAATTCCCAGTGTTTCTTTATAATCTTTGGCTTGATAAGCAAAAACAGGATACCCCCGCTCTTTTAGGATTTCTATGGTATCGGTCAAATAATATTCCTTTTGGGCGTTTTCTGCTTTAACCTGCGACAAGGCATAAAACATCTGCTTTGCCTCAAAACAAAAAGTGCCGGTGTTAATCTCGCGAACTAGAAGCTCGCCGGAGGATGCGTCTTTTTTTTCAACAATTTTTAAAATCAGGCCGTCTTGATTCCTGATAATCCTTCCATAATTTAAAGCATCCGGGAGCTCGGCTGTTAGTACCGTTGCCGAAGAATGCTTTTCAACATGAAAATCATATAAATCGCTTAATGTCTTAGCCCGAAGCATTGGGACATCCCCCGCTAAAACTAAAACTTTTCCATCGTAATTTTTAAGATATGGCTCAACTTGCATTACCGCATGGCCGGTGCCTAATTGTTCTTTTTGCTCAACAAAAACAATTTCCTGATTTTTAAAATACTCTATTATCATTTCTTTTTTATGCCCGACTACAACAAATATCTGGTCAACTTTCAACTCTTTTAGGGTATTAACAACATATTCAAGCATCGGCTTGCCTAAAATGGGGTTAAAAACTTTTGGGAGTTCGGATTTCATCCTAACTCCCTTTCCTGCCGCCAACACTACTGCGCATGTATTTTTCATTATTTTTAACATAATATAATAACAAAAAGATATTGACAAGCAATTCCTCGGCATATTATAATTCGCAAGGCATCAAAGGAGAGATTTTGGGCGCTGCATATTTATAAATTTATATACCAAGGCGGGTTTTCTGCTTTGGTTTTTTTGTGCCTAAATCGAGGGGTGATAAAAAATGGGAAAGACTCTATATGTCGGTAATCTGGCCTGGACGACAACCTCCGAACAGCTGGCCTCCGCCTTTGAGCCGCACTGCCAGGTGGTTTCCGCCAGGATAATTACAGAAAACGAAAGCGGCCGCTCAAAAGGATTTGGCTTTATTGAAATTGAAGGGGAGCCGGAAAAAGCGATTAAAGAAATGAATGGCTTTTCTTTTAACGGGAGGTCACTCATCGTAAGCGAGGCTCGCCAAAAACAAAACCGTGCTTAACGGGGAGCTTGAAAAGCTCCTGCCAAAAGAGCGCTTCAAACATTCCCTAAGGGTAGCCCATGAAGCGGTAAAACTCGCTCGGTATTACGGGGCTCCGGAAGAAAAAGCAAAAATTGCTGCAATTTTCCATGACTGTTCAAGATACATGGATAGAGGGCAAATGCTTGAGGCCGCTAAATTTTATAAGCTTAAGATAAGCGAATTGGAAAAGAAAGAGCCAAAACTTCTCCACGCTAAATTGAGCAGGGAAATCGCTAAAAGAAAATTTAAAATTAATGACCGGCAGGTTTTATCGGCAATAGAAAAACACACAACAGGGTCTGAAAAAATGACATTGCTCGAAAAAATAATTTACCTTGCCGACCACATAGAAATAAATCGCCGTTTTAACGGCGTAAAAAAAGTAAGAATGCTGGCATATAAAGATTTAAACGCCGCGATCGCGGCTTCGGCAGGATCAATGATAGTCGAATTGGTCAAAAAGGATTTGCCGATTTTTTTAGAAACCGTTAAAACGAGAAACGCGCACTTATGACAGATTCATGGAATAAAGAATATTTAAAAAAGATATATTCAAAAATTGAGGAGCCCGCTCCGGTTATACTGGATGTTAAACCCAAAAAGCGGCCTCCCCTGCTCATTATATGCGGACTTATTTCTTTAATTATTGTTTCGGCTTTAATGGGATTTGTGGTTGCCATTTTTTCAAGGTTTTTGTTGTTTGAAACCCTTTTAACAATCATGCCCGGGGAAAAACTTTTAAAAGAAACCAATATTTTGGTGATGGGGCTTGACCAAGGGGAGGAAATCCACCGTTCAGACACCATTATGGTTGTGCATATTAATCCCAAAAAAAGCACAGCCAATGTCATTTCAATCCCGCGAGATACTTATGTCGCAATTCCCGGATTTGGCATGGATAAAATTAACCATGCTTACGCTTTTGGCGGACCGGAGCTTTCAAAAGCAACAGTTGAAAATCTTTTTGGCATCAAAATACCTTTTTATGTAAGCGTTGATACGGGTAATTTGGCAGAATTAATAGATGAGATAGGCGGCATAACAATTGATGTTGAAAAAAAGATGTTTTATATAGACCATTCCCAAAATCTCTTTGTTGATTTGAATCCGGGAAGGCAAAGACTTTCCGGAGTTAAAGCGCTTTCATACCTTAGATACAGGCAGGATGGCGGGGATCTGCATCGCATTATGCGGCAGCAAAAATTCATTAAGGCCTTATCCTCGCAAATCACAAGCAGGGAAAACATTATAAAATCCCCGCAAATTGTGCTAAAATTGTTTTCTTACCTTGACACCAATCTTAATTCTCGTGAAATATTGGGCTTGGCGATAAATATGCGCAAGATTTTTGACTATGGTCAAATAAACATGTACTCCATTTCCGGCAGCGACATGCAAATAAATGGTGTTTATTATATGCAGCCCGATATGGAACAAATTAAAAAACAGGTAAATGACTATTTAAAGGATGCGAATTGAAAAAACTTCTTGAAGACATTGTTAAGGCGGCTGAAGAAAAGCACGCAGAGGATATAATAGTATTAAATATACGCAAGGCCTCAAGGTGCGTTGATTTTATTATAATCATGTCAGCTGAATCCCGTCCGCAATTAAAGGCAGTTACCGGATCCGTGGCTGACAAATAAATAGTAGTAAAAATAATTCATGGGGCCGTAGTTCAGCTGGTAGAATGCTTGACTGGCAGTCAAGAGGTCAGGGGTTCAAATCCCCTCGGCTCCAGTTTTTTGAAAAGTTTTGAAAGGAGATAGTAAAATGGCAAAAAGCAAGAAGTATGTTTACAGTTTCGGCGGGAAAAAAGCGGACGGCAAGGCGGAGATGAAAAATCTACTAGGAGGAAAAGGCGCCAACTTGGCAGAGATGACCAATATAGGCATTCCGGTTCCGGCTGGGTTTACCATTACAACTGAAATGTGCACGGTTTATTATAAATTAAACCGCAAATATCCAAAAGAATTGGATAAACAAATCCGAAACGGCATCAATAGCATTGAAAAAATTATGGGAGGAAAATTCGGGGATGCCAAAAACCCTCTCCTGGTATCTGTCCGCTCCGGAGCGCGCGTTTCTATGCCCGGCATGATGGATACCGTCCTTAACCTGGGATTAAACGATATCACCGTCAAAGGGCTGGCGGAACAATCGGGCAATGAAAGATTTGCCTGGGATGCTTACCGCAGATTTGTGCAGATGTACGGAGACGTGGTTTTGGGATTAAAACCGCAAAGCAAAACTGACATCGATCCTTTTGAAGAAATCATGGATGAAGTCAAAAAAGAAAAAGGCGTTAAGCTGGACGTAGATTTAAAAACCGCGGATTTAAAAGAATTAGTCAAAAGATTCAAAACAGTTATAAAAAAGCGCAAAGGCATTGATTTCCCGGAAGATCCATGGAAACAACTCTGGGGCGCAGTGGAAGCTGTTTTTGGCTCCTGGATGGGAGACCGCGCTATAAAATACCGCCAGATTAATAAAGTTCCGCATGATTGGGGAACTGCTGTTAATGTTCAAGCTATGGTTTACGGCAACATGGGCGATGATTCCGGAACCGGAGTTGCCTTTACCCGCAACCCCGCGACCGGCGAGCGTAAATTTTACGGGGAATATTTGATCAATGCCCAGGGAGAAGATGTTGTTGCTGGTATCCGCACCCCCCAGCCTATCAATACTTCTACCAAGTCAGAAAAAAGCCAAAAAACTTTGGAAGAAGTAATGCCAGCAGCCTACAAAACTTTGGAAGCTATTTATAAAAAACTGGAGAAACATTATACCGACATGCAGGATATCGAATTCACCATTCAAAAAGGACGGCTCTGGATGCTGCAAACCAGAACCGGCAAAAGAACCGCCGCCGCGGCTTTAAAAATCGCCTGCGATATGGTTAATGAAAAATTAATCGATAAAAAAACCGCCATCATGCGCATTGCGCCTTCACAGCTAGACCAGTTGCTTCACCCTATGTTTGATCCTAAAGCCAAAAAAGAAGTTATTGGCAAGGGTTTGCCTGCTTCTCCGGGAGCCGCCAGCGGACAAGCCGTTTTTCACGCCGATGAAGCAGAAGAATGGGCTAAGGATGGCAAAAAAGTTATTTTAGTGCGCATCGAAACTTCACCAGAAGATATTGGCGGAATGAACGCGGCTCAGGGAATTTTAACAGCTCGCGGAGGCATGACCTCCCACGCCGCAGTGGTTGCCCGCGGAATGGGAAAATGCTGCGTGGCAGGCTGCGGAGATATTCTGATTGATTACAAAGCCAAACAGTTCGAATCCAAAGGCGTAGTAATTAAAGAAGGCGAGTGGATTTCTTTGGATGGTTCTACCGGCCAAGTCATGAAAGGCCAAGTTCCAACTATTAATCCTGAACTTTCCGGTAATTTTGGCACTATTATGCAATGGGCTGACAGCTTTAGAACTCTAAATATCAGAACTAATGCTGATACCCCCAAAGATTCCCAAGTTGCCAAAGGATTTGGCGCGGAAGGAATCGGCCTTTGCCGCACCGAGCATATGTTTTTTGAGGGAGACCGCATTAAAGCCGTAAGGGAAATGATTTTGGCAGATGATTTAGAAGGCCGGCGCAAGGCTCTTTTAAAATTGCTGCCCATGCAAAAAGGCGATTTTATCGGCATCTTTGAAGTTATGAACGGATTGCCGGTAACCATCCGCTTGCTTGACCCGCCGCTCCATGAATTTGTACCCCACGAAGAGGCCTCGCAAAAAGAAATGGCTGATGACATGGGCGTGAGCGTTGAAAAAATAAAACAAAAAGTAGATTCACTCCATGAATTTAACCCCATGCTCGGGCACCGCGGCTGCCGCCTGGGGATTATTTATCCCGAAATTACTGAAATGCAGTCGCGAGCCATCATGGAAGCCGCCTGCGAGTTAAAGAAAAAAGGAGTTAAAGTCCTTCCGGAAATTATGGTTCCGCTGGTTGGAGATGTCGGCGAGTTTAAGCACCAGGAAGAAATTATCCGCCGCGTGGCCAGCGAAACGCAAAAAAAATACGGCATTAAGGTTGATTACAAAGTCGGCACCATGATCGAAATCCCGCGCGCAGCTCTCACCGCAGATAAAATAGCTGAAGCCGCGGAATTCTTTTCTTTCGGCACCAACGACTTGACCCAGATGACCATGGGGCTTTCCCGCGATGACGCCGGAAAATTTTTGCCGGCTTATGTGGACTTAGGATTTTATAAAGAAGATCCTTTCCAGGCTCTTGACCAAATTGGCGTTGGGCAATTGGTAGAAATGGGAGTAAAAAAAGGACGCTCTACCCGCAAAAACCTAAAAGTCGGGATTTGCGGAGAACACGGAGGAGACCCGTCTTCCATTGTATTCTGCCATAAAGTCGGATTGAATTACGTCAGTTGTTCGCCTTATAGGGTGCCCATCGCACGGCTCGCCGCAGCACAGGCAGCAATTATTGAAAAACATTAGAGAAGAAATCGAGCGGAGAGAGGAATCTTTTCTCTCTCCGTTCTCTGCCTTATCTTCAAAATCACAGGGAAGAAAAAATCCCGAAAGCCCCGACTCCATCCGCACCGATTTTCAGAGGGACAGGGATCGTATCATCCATTGCAAAGCGTTTCGCCGGCTAAAGCACAAAACCCAGGTTTTTATTTCTCCCGCGGAAGACCATTACCGGACTCGGCTCACCCACACGCTGGAGGTTTCACAAATCGCAAGAACCCTTGCCAGGGCTTTAAATTTAAACGAGGATTTGACTGAAGCAATCGCGCTGGGACACGATCTTGGGCATACCCCGTTTGGACACGCGGGCGAGGAAGCGCTTGACAATCTTCTTCAAAAAAACTTTGGAGAGAGGTTTTTTCATAACTTCCAAAGCATAAGGGTGGTTGAAGTTTTAGAAAAAGACGGGCGGGGATTAAATTTAACCGCTGAGGTGCTTGACGGCATAAAAAACCATCCAACCCATGAGCCCTGGCCAAAAACGCTCGAAGGAAAACTGGTAAGATACTCAGACCGCTTTGCTTATTTAAGGCATGATATAGAAGACGCGATAAACGCGAAAGTGCTTAAAAAAGATGACCTTCCCCAAAAACACATGGCAGTCTTAGGAGAAAACATTCTTGATACTTTTACTATGGATTTGATCCGATGCAGTATTGATAAGCCGGATATTAAAATGAGCGATGAAATTATTACTGCCATGAACGGGTTGTATGACTTTATGTACCAGAATGTTTATTTTAATCCTTTCGCGAAGAGGGAAGAAAATAAAATCCCTTACATGATCCACCAATTATTCCTTTATTACCATTACAACAAGGATTTCCAGCAATCTGAGACAGACCAGCTCCAGCACACAGTCGATTTTATCGCAGGTATGACTGATAGGTTTGCCATAAATAAATTTATGGATCTATTTGTGCCGCGCGAGTGGAGGCCTGCTTGATCCCAAAAGAAAAAATCGAGGAAATCAGGGAAAAATCCGATATTGTCGCCCTGGTTTCTGAATATCTCCAATTGAAAAAAAGAGGGAAGAATTTTTTGGCTCTCTGCCCTTTCCATTCAGAAAAGACGCCTTCTTTTACGGTTTCCCAGGATAAACAAATTTTCCATTGTTTCGGCTGCGGCGAAGGCGGCAATGTTTTTGCATTTTTGATGAAAATGGAAAAATTAGATTTTGTTGAAGCAGTAGAACTGGCTGGAGAAAAATCCGGCATCCACATAGAAAAAAGCAAAGGCTCAGGGGAATTTAAAGATTATAAGGACAAGATTTTTAATCTTTTAGAGCTTGCCTGCAAGTTTTATGAAACTGAACTCGAAAAAGATTCTGGAGCGCCGGCGCGCGAATACATAGAAAAAAGGCAAATTAAATCGGCAAAAAAATTCCGCCTTGGTTTCGCAGAAGACAGCTTTAGCAGTCTTATAAATCATTTGCTGTCAAAAGGCGCGAAGGAAAAAGAAATTGAGGCCGCGGGCTTAATTATACCTCGCCAGGAAAAATCGGGATATTATGACCGCTTCCGCAACCGCCTGATGTTCCCTATTTTTGACATCAGGGGAAGGATTATCGGTTTTAGCGGAAGGGCATTAGGAAATAATGAACCAAAATATATGAATTCGCCGGATACGGTAGTTTTCAACAAAGGGGAATGTCTTTTTGCGATGAATTTTGCCAAAGAAGATATAAAGAAAAGTAAATACGCCATTTTGGCCGAAGGAAATATTGATGTTGTCTCCTGCCATGAAGCGGGATTTAAAAATACCGTTGCCCCGCTTGGCACCGCGCTAACCACTTCCCAGGCAAACATTCTTGCCAGGTTTTGCGAAACCGTTGTTTTGGCTTTTGACTCCGATCCCGCAGGGCTTTCCGCTATGGAGCGGGCGTATGAGATTTTATCTGAGACAAAAATTACAACCCGCGTTTTGGATCTTGCCGGTTTTAAGGATCCGGATGAGTTTATTAAGGCCAAAGGGGCTTCGGCTTTTTTGGATCAGCTAAAAAAATCCGCGCCCGCGCTTGAATATAAAATAAAAAGGATACTTTCCCGATTCAACCTTTTTGAGCCGGAAGCAAAGTCCCGCGCCGCGCATGAAACAGCAACCCTGCTCTCAAAAGAAAAAGATAAAATCATACAAAGGGAATACATTAAGCTTGCTTCAATCCTTTTAAGGGTTGACGAAAACATTTTATTGGCCGAGGTTAATAAAAATTACAACAATTTTTCAAGCCGCGCGCAAAGAAAAGTCACCTCAAAGCCGCCGGATAAAATATTTGAGGCCGAAAAAAACCTTTTGCGGCTGGCCATTGAATCCGAAGAAATATTTAACAAGGTAAAAGAAAGTATATCTCCCGATGAGCTTACCAATCAGGACGTAAAAGAAATCTTTATTAAATTAATTGAATGCTACGGCCAGGATATTTTTTCAGTGCTTGAAAAAGAAAGCCAAAAAAAGCTTATCAGGGAAGCCTTGCTTGATGACTCTGTGCCCGAAAGCATAAATGAAATCGCAAACGACTATATCAATGCCATAAAAGGGCACCATATAAAAAACCAAATTGAAGAAATCCGCAAGGAGCTGACAAAAGAAGAAAAATTGGGCAATTTTGACGCGGTAAAAAAACTTCATTCAGAATATTCGAATCTGAGTGAAATTCTACGGGCCAAGACCCGATAGTTAATAGGAGGTATCTTCTGTGATTGATAAGAAAGGAATAATTGAACAGTTTCGCGCCGGCAATAAGGGGTACATTACCCCTGAAGAAATACTTGCCGTTTACCCCGAACCCGAAAAAAACATTGATGCGATTGAGGATCTTTTAAGCCAGGGGTTTGAAATAGCGGAAGAAAAGAAAAAGCCCTTGCTTAAAGAAGAGGAGCTTACAGGGGAATTATCGGCTGTGCGCGGAATGGGCGTTGACGACACCGTCAGGATGTACCTGAGGGAAATCGGAAGGCACCACCTGCTCAATTTTCAAGAAGAAGTTGCTCTCGCCAAACGGATAAAAGCCGGGGAAATAAAAGCCAAGCATAAGCTGGTTAATTCAAACCTGCGGCTTGTGGTTTCAATTGCCAAAAAATACACCGGCCGGGGGCTCTTATTTTTGGATCTGGTACAGGAAGGAAATTTGGGGCTTATCCGCGCGGTTGAAAAATTCGACCACCGCAAAGGATATAAATTTTCCACTTATGCCACATGGTGGATTAGGCAGGCAATAACCCGCGCCATCGCGGACCAGGCTCGCACCATCCGCATTCCCGTGCACATGGTAGAAACAATTAATCGCCTGCGCAAAACCAGCCGCCAGCTTTTGCAAAGGTTTGGCCGCAAGCCAACAGAGCTGGAAATTGCCCGAAGCTCCCATATTTCAGTTGATAAAGTCCGTGAAATTATCAAGGTTTCGCAAGTTCCATTATCGCTTGAAATGCCGGTTGGGGACGAAGAAACCTCCCGCCTTGGGGATTTTGTAGAAGACTGCGGAATTGCCGGCCCTGATGATATTGTAATGCACGGCCTCTTAAGGGAAGATATTGAAGAAGTAATGAAATCGCTTACCGACCGCGAGCGCACCGTGCTTAAGATGCGCTTTGGCCTTGACGACGGACATCCAAGAACCTTGGAAGAAGTCGGCAAGGAATTCCATGTGACCAGGGAGCGAATAAGGCAGATAGAGTCAAAAGCTCTTAGAAAATTAAAGCACCCAACTAGGGCAAAAAAACTGCGGGAATATTTAAAGAGCTAAGAAATCTTTTTTAGCAGTAGCGCCCTGTAGGTCAGGTATTTTTCAAAGGTTTCGGCCGGAAGCGGCGCAATGTTATTTTTTATTATCTGCTTGATGCTTTTGCCGCCAATTTTAAACTTAAAAAACATCTCCACTAAGAAGTGGATTGGCTTTAAGTGCACTTCCAAGGTTGTTAAAATGCAATTCAATGTCGGCTTAATATAATCATAATAAACCTGGCTGCCGTATTTTAAGGTTGGAAGGATATTTTTTGTTATTTCAACTTCTTTTTCAATAGAAAAGCTGTTTCTTTTTATCGCGTCTTTATATTCGCTAAGCGGGAAGGATGGCAAATTTGGGATATTTTTTGCTTCTTCATTTTTAAAATAGTCGGAAGCCAAAAGATATCCGCCTGTCTTTAACAGTTTTTGCGCTTTGATGAGGGCGGCGTCAGGATTAATATATTGCACGCTTTCGCTCATAAGGATCATGTCATACTTATCTTCTGTGTTAAAATCTTCAATCGTTGAAAGATAAAACTTGGCATCTGTATTCTTTTTAAACAACTGCTCTTGATATGGATCAGGGCAAATACCTGAAACATCATAACCAAGCGATTTCAGTTTTGCGGCATTGCCCCCCACCCCGCATCCCACATCCAGAATGGTCTTTATATTTTTTGGGATCAGAGAGATTAAATGTTCAATATATCTTTCTTGGGCGGCTTGGAAATTCTTGAGGTTAAGCTCATCCCCGTCTTTCCATAAGCCAAAATGCAGGTAGTTGGTTTTTGAAAGGTCAAGATACAGCTTAAGAACCGGCTGAACTTGGACTTTTGTTTTTTCTTGTTTCATTTTTTAAGTTATAAACCTATACAAGGTTAAAGCTCTTGCCCCGCTTCTTTTAAGATTTTTTTGCTTTACCCCAAAGAGCAGGTCGCGGCTGGCAGTCGCGGTTGAAATGTTTTTATGGAAAATTAGGTAATCTTTTCTGGAAAAAGGATTATTTTGAAAATGATCCCCTGCCAGTTTTAGCCTGGTTTTTGCGGTCTCGGTTTGCGGTTTAACGTTAACCAAAAAATCCTGCGCCGCCCGAAAAATAATTTTCAGCATAAATTCAATAAACCGGGTAGAATCTCCCGCCTTGTCCGCTTGCGCCAGAACTTTATAATATTCCTTTTGCTTCTCCCTGATTATTGATTCCATCGGGATATATTCAAAAAGCGGATGGTATTTAATTAAAATAACGGTTTGCCAGAGGCGCCCCATTCGTCCATTGCCATCCGAAAAAGGGTGGATAAATTCAAGTTCGTAATGAAAAACGCTCGATTTTATCAATGGATTTAAATTATCTTTTCTTTTTAAAAAATTAAAAAGACCGCCCATTAATTTCGGAACCAGCTGATACTTTGGCGCCAGATGCGCAACCTCCTCCCCCTTAAAAATACCGACATTCCTGACGCGCAGGGAACCAACATCTTCGGCCAGGCCGCGCATCATGGCCTGATGCGCTTTAAGCAGGGAATCGAGCCGGTCAATTTTATAAGTATGGATTAAATCATAGGCCTTAATAGCATTTTTTACTTCGAGAATATCTTTTTGCGGCCCGACGACTTTTTTATTGTTTATAAGGTCTGTTACTTGTTGTTCGGTCAATCTGTTCCCTTCGATCGCCAAAGATGAAAATATAGTTTTTATCCGGCTTTGCCGCCTTAATTGAGGCTGTGGCACAGGAATCTTTAAGCCCTCAAACTGACCCAGGAGGCGGTTAATTTCCGCGCAAAGATTCAAGCTTTCGGTATTAATTTGAAAAGGCGGATACATGTTTTGATAGTATCATGTGATACTATCGCAGTCAAGCGCTTTTGGTGCAATTTATCATAAATATTAACGATATGTTAATAAGATGGCTATTGCTGGAACTATAAGAAAATACATTGGCGCGCTTCATGGCAGAGTATTTTTTTGCCATCAGGCAACTTATTCCATTTTTAGATTCGCGAGATACAAAGAGCCTCAAGTTCAATCTGTACACGATTCCGCGGGGTTTGGTAATAACTTACAAGTGAACGGGATTAATTCGTTTAGATAATGGAACTGTTGCAAAATGAGATTTCTTGGAAACCCCACACCTGCCTGCCGGCAGGCAAGGCTAAAGTGTGGGGAATTTACGAAGGAAAACTTCTTAAATATTCCCCAGACGACTCGACTGAGCTCGTCGAAGTCTTTAGTCTGGGGTGCATTATGCAACAGTTCCAACAGCTAAAATGTAACAACTTTATCGCTTTCTCTGACAATTTCGTACATATCTTTTAGTGTTGAAATTGGGCACATCTCAGATCCTTCCTGTTCTCGAGCTTTGATACAGGTGCCGCAGGCATAAATCTTACCTCCGGATTGAAGGAACTTATCTGCTTGCTCAATAGTGTTGAACTTGTCAGTGCTGACTTTCTGATACTCCACGCCTTTCCCCATAAGAAACACCTTAACTTCGTCCTTTTGTTCCAGTGAATAATTAGCATATCGAAGAGCATTCCAGCAGGTTTCAGCGTCGTTACTTGATATTATTAATCCGATTTTCATTTTCAATTCTCCTTTTTTGATAGTACGATCCCGTAATGATAGGGTTTCAAGTCATACTTTGTAGGTTCGACAAATCCCGCTTCCAGGGCCCAATTCAAACAATCTTGTGGTTTTGGCCTTATTCCCATAGCCGGGCCTCTCGGTGTCGTTTGGTCATAATTCCAGTGGATTATTCCAATCTTTCCACCTATTTTCAATATTCTTTTGGCTTCAAGCAATAAATCGACCGGATTTTCAAGGTGAAGAATATTAAACAGCATCACATAATCTACACTATTATCCTTAAGCCCCGATCCTTCAGATATGAAATCCCGCAATACAGGGATAATATTATCCAAGCCGGCTCCCTTCTTTTTCTTTTCGGTGATCGATATCATTTCTGGCTCGATATCGATAGCAAATATTTTCCCCTTGATCATCTTTGCCGCGGGAATTGTGAAAGTTCCATATCCACAGCCGAATTCAGCGACATCTCCTGTTTTGTTGCCCACGCCAAGCGTTTTAAGCGTCTTCTCTGGATCAAAGAATTTCTCCCACATCTCTTCATCGGGCATTCCGCTGTCTCTGACTTTCATATGATCCTTTTTCCCTCCTCAGACATGATCATAAATAATGCGCCTCCTCCAAACCAATTACCGCCCATCATTCCAGACCCAACCATACAGTGCCTCCCATTATCTAATTTTCTTGATTACTTTATTGGCTTCGGACAACTGTTCCAGCAATACTTCCCTCATAATGTCGCAGGCCTTGATCACTTTCCGATTGGCAATCCGATAATATATATTCACTCCATTCCTTCTGGTTTTAACGATCCCCTTTGAACGCATCACAGCCAAGTGCTGGGAAAGATTGGCCTTTTTGATTCTAAGCTTGTCCAACAGATCTCCTACCGAGAGCTCCTTATCCCGCAAGGTATTGATAATCTCAATTCGTTTAGGATTGGACAAAACCTTACAGATCTCGGCGTGCATTTCATATACTTGTTGCATAGTTGCGTATATTGTAAACTATATTTGGCCAAGTTGTCAAGGGCTAGGGATACTTCGACTCGCTTGCCTCGACTGTGCTCGGCATTGCCGTGAAAACATAAAACAACTTCTTCAGAATTAACCTCTGCCCATAAACCAGCCATAGATATTCCTGCCATCCGGTGTTTTAATAATTATGTCCTCATACTGGATACCAATTGAGGCAGGTGTTTCTGCTATTTCTTTTGTAGGAAAATAAATCATACTATCTTCTATCTGTGGCTCCACAAACAGATTAAAACCCGACAACAACACCATAAGGGCAATTAAATAATTCATTTTATGCTCTCTATTGTCAAAGCATAACAAAGATTCAAGCTTGAAAATACAATGATAAAGTATAATAAGAAGCCGATTTTAAATCTCATGTTAAAACTTTTCGGACTCAACTATTTTCATTCCATTTGACATTTCTTCCTTAAGATGGCTTTCCCAAACATCTTTAACTCGAAATAATTTTGCGAAATAATAGGAAGCAATGCTTTTAAATTCAAGAGTAAGCGTTGATGATACCAATGTAACTTCTTTGTCTATATCTGAAGTTATATTGAATTCCACAATAGTTAATACCTCAATGTTAAAAGGCCCAACCTTGACAATAGAGGGGCTTGACATCAATCGAATTTGTTTATTAAGAATAAATTCCGTGACTTCATATTTATGTATGACATATTGGCCCCCGGCATTTTCCTCTACAGCGATATGGACTCCTTTAGCAAGGACTTGGGCATCCAGTATTTGGAATTTTTTATGGCCGGGACTTAATTCAAGATAATACTTATCCAAGTGACTGAAAAAGTAAAATATCTTATCGGCGGGCTGTTTACCTGCGTTTACAACAGCCGTGCATATAATCGACCGATCCATATTCCCCGTTACTGGCTTGGTTTCAGCAAGAGAAAATCCTTGTTTAACGATAATAAAAATAATAATTAATAAAACAAATATAAATAATTTTTCATTCATTTGCTGTCTAACCCTCCCAATCTTACAACCTCGGCAATATCATTGGCACTTTATTCCGATAGAGCATATAATCAGCGCCAAATCTTATAAGCAACTTTTTCTCTTCAAAACTTTTTAAGTAAATAATTACCGCGGCAAGAAAGAGCGGCAAAATAATCAGCAGTAAGGAAAGCGAACCCAAAGAGAGGCCTACTCCAACCATAACCATAAACCATCCAAAGCCCATTGGGTTTCTGGTGTAACGATACGGCCCGATAATAACAAGCTTCTTGGAGGCAGGCAGAATCTCTTTACCAAAAGCTTCTTGAGGATTTCCTTTGCCAATAATAATCAGAGAATATAAAGACCAAGCCATCCAGAATAAACCAAAGATTACAAAAACTGAGGCGAAGATCAAATTATAGGGATGATAAATTACTTGAGAAAGCTCAAATAATTTATCTAGAAATAAGCCCGAAACAACAATGGCCGCGGGCAGAATAGCCAAAAAGAACAATAGTGATAAGAAGTAAATTAAAATTGTTTTTAGCTTATCTTCTAGAACAGCCCTTTCCATCCGCTACTCCGCCAACACTTCTTCAATTTTTAGGACGAAGTCTTTAGCGTCTTCGATGATCCACTCGACATCTTCATTGGTGATGATTTCAACGCCATACTGTTCAATGACCCTGGTTTCCTGCGCTTTTTCCAGTGTATCGGCATATTTACGCTCAAGTTGCTTAGCTCGGCCTGGATCGGGAGAGCATCTTCTAAGATTCGGCTTCCCCTGCCTAGGGTGGAAACATTCCCGCAAAGTTTTTTCCATGTCTTTAGGCACTAAACTCTCTCCCCTTTCCAATTAGCCGCCAGAAAAGAAATTCATTGTATAAAACGATCCTATCTCTCCAGAGCTCTTCGTAAAATTCGGATTTGTTTTTTAAACCGGCTATAAATTTATCTATAGTCGTGCCAATTGGCCTGATATCAAGCAGCGGACTGACATCCTTTCTCGCTTTGCTAAAAACGCCCGACAGTTCTTCGCTCTTTTCGGCGGAAACCGTGAGAATATCAATGTCGCTACCTTTCGTCCAATCGCCTCTCGCAACCGAGCCAAAAAGGATGATCATTTGAATCTTCATCTCGGACAAATTAAGCAGGGCTTCCGCGTATTGCCGTAGCAACCGGGCTATTTTTCTACTATTTTTAAAGAATAATTCTTTTTTTTCAACTTCCAGGTATTCGAATAATTTAAGCAGTCGTTCATTGGATAAGTCGGGGTGGAAAAAGGTCATATTCGAAACATTGCGTCTTTTAAACATCCCCTCCTGGACAAACTGCCGCAGGGAAAGGTCAACATTGCCCCGCGAAACCTGCGCCATGCGAGCCACTTCACGAAGATGCACTTCATGAAAAGGATCCGCCATAAAGACTTCTAGTATTTTTTTTCTTCTGGTTGGCAAGAGCATCAAAACACTGTCCTTTTTAACAAGACAACTGTCTTATATCTTAGGACATATTTTATCTGCCGTCAAGAGGTATTTTCTCGCCAGCCATGAGCAAGCATTCCTGAAGAATGTCTTCACCATGTTGTTTTACTAATATCGGGTAAAAGACCTTGTTAATTCTAAAGATGAAAAAGCTAATATGGCCCAGTAAAAGTTCGTCTTTTGCTGCCTTGTTGCCATTTTTGGCAAGCGCAATCAACTTTCTTTCCTGATCTAGTGAATGTTTTTTGCTTTGTCTGATTATGTCTCGATAAAACTCAAACAAGCAGTATATCTCATAAAAAGTCTAGCCCCACGGGGAGCTACCCGAAAGAAACTACTACGGTAATAGTATTTTATCCCGAGAAACACACGATTAATCGATTTGTTTAATTTTAATAAATTCCGAAGGGGTCAGAAAGGCAACTTCGGAACCGTCAATTTTACGCTTTCCGTTCAGGGAAAGATTCAGAAAATACGCCTTATCAGGCTGATAACTTCGAAGAAAGCTCCTAAAGGATTTCCCCACTTTATAGTTTTTTAAAGAAACGGCCTTTGCTTCAAAGGGAACCGGTTTTAGCTTCGATGATATAACAAAATCAACTTCAGCGCCAGCTTTTGTCCGCCAGAAATTGATCGGAGTAAGCGGATCGATCTTTTCCTTCAGACCGAGATAAGCGAAATTCTCAAAAATAGCCCCTTTGTCAGGGCGAAATTCAAATTCTCCAAAACTGCTAACAGCGAAATTCCTGATGCCAAGATCGAGGAAATAAACCTTTGGGCTTTTAAGTAGTTCTTTTCTTGGGTTTTTATAATATGGCCGCGCGAAATCAAGAATAAAAGTCTCTTCCAAATACCACAAATAATGGTCGAGAGTGTTTTTATGTATTCCTAAACTATTTGAAAGTTCATCTTTGTTGATTAAATTACCGATTTGGGACGCGAGTAGCTTGATTAGGTTTCGAAAAGCAGTTTCATTTTCTATTTTAAGAAATGATTTAATATCTTTTTCCATATAACTATGAAATATTTCCTTTAATAAGGCATGTTTTAATTTATGGCCTTTGGCCATAGCAACTGCCGGATAACTTCCAAAAGTGAAATAATGGTCAAGAACGACATTAAGAACAGCCTTATTTTTTATAATCTCATTAAAAGAATTTTTCGGAAAAAGAGCACCGGCAAGCTCCTTGATATTAAATGGGACAAGGTGAAAGATAACTTTACGACCGGTAAGAGCCTCATGGACTTTGCTCTTTATTTCCAGGGAGCTGGAGCCGGAAACGATCAATTTAAGCGGCAGGTGGAGATCATAGATGCCTTTAAGAAAAAGCCCTGGTTCTTTCAGGCGTTGTATTTCATCGATAATGACAAATGATCGGGCCCCGGCTTTTGTCGCCAAAGCGATAAGGTTATCCTGATTATTTATGAACTCAAAATGACCAGGAATATCAAGGTTGAAATAATGGACGTTTTTTGTCCAGGGGAGCAGATGGTAGTGTATAAGCTGGGAAAGAAGCACGCTTTTCCCTGTCTGGCGAGCGCCGGTAATGATTATTATCTCATCTCTTTTTAGCCAGGGAAGGATCTCGGTTTTTAAGGCGCGCTCGACCGCCCTTTTGGGGAGGATAGCTCCAGCCGCCTCCAATTCTTTTTTCTTTTTAATTGATCCCATAATCATTACTATAATTACATGTAATAATAGTAGGGTTATAATAGCATGCTAATATACGCAAAACAAGTGAAATATACACTGTGATATAATAAGACCTAATAAGGGAAACCATTGAGGGATATCTTGAGATATGAATTATGAAGAATTGCTAAAAGCCTATAATGCGCTAAAGACGGAAAATCTTTTATTAAAAGCGGAAAATGAAAGCCTCCGGAAACAACTAAATCCACAACAGCCGATTACAGTTTCTCCCGCTATGAATATTCCGGATGAAACACCTACAATATTGCCAAAAGTCCACAACAACAGTTTGCCCGAAGAGAAAATAGCTCTTTTTAGGTCTATCTTTCGAGGGAGAGATGATGTATACGCAAAGCGTTGGTATAGCGAAGCAACAAAAAGAGGCGGCTATCAGCCGGTTTGTGAAAACGAATGGCATGCCGCCCTGTGCAATAAAAAGAAGTATCGTTGTGCGTCTTGTCCAAATCGTAAGTTTTCCTGTATTAATGATTTTGTGATTGAAGCTCATTTGAAAGGTACAAATGGCCAAGGAAAAGATATTATTGGAATATATCCATTGTTAATGGATGAAAACTGCTATTTATTGGCTATTGATTTTGATGGAGCTGAATGGCCTCAAGATATTACCGCTTTCAGGCTGATTTGTGCTACGAATAATATTCCAATAACGGTCGAGCGGTCCCGTTCAGGCAATGGCGCCCACGTTTGGATCTTTTTTGAAGAGGCCATTCCTGCGGCGACTGCGCGCAAATTGGGAAGCGCCTTATTAACTTGTGCCATGAATAACCGCCATGAAATAAGCTTTAAGTCGTATGATCGCTTATTTCCAAGCCAGGACATAATGCCAAAAGGCGGTTTCGGCAATTTAATTGCCTTGCCTCTCCAAGGATATGCCCGCAAGTTTGGCAATAGTGCTTTTATTGATGAACAATTTGTCCCCTATATGGATCAATGGGCTTATTTGTCCGGAATTAAGAAAATGCCGCTTGCTGAAGTCCGGGAAAAAATTGAAACGCTGAATAATGGCAATGAACTTGGAGTTTTAATAAAAGACGAAGAAGATGCAAAGCCATGGGAAAAAACAAAGCCGGAGCAAAACTTGGCAAAAACTGATTTTCCGAAAATAGTTGCCATTGTAAAAGCAAATATGCTCTATTTAGAAAAAGCGGCCATTACACAAAAAGCATTAACCAGGATCAAACGGCTGGCCGCGTTCAAGAACCCAGAATTTTATAAGGCACAGGCTATGCGCTTGCCGATTTATGATAAGCCAAGAATTATTTCCACTATTGATGAAACTGAAAAGTATTTGGGCATTCCTCGCGGCTGCGAAGAAGGGCTGCTACGATTACTTGATAATGCGGATGTCGCATATGCCATTGACGATAAAACTAATCAAGGGAAAAAGATAAAAGTTAAATTTAACGGCAATCTCAATGCTGATCAAAAACCTGTTGTTGCGGCACTATTGAAACATGCTTTCGGGGTATTGGCCGCGACAACTGCTTTCGGAAAAACGATTATTGGCGCAAACTTGATTGCCAACCGGAAAGTAAATACGCTTATACTTGTGCACACGCAAGCACTATTGGCTCAATGGCAAAAAACACTGCTCCAATTCCTATCTATTAATGAGCCATTGCCTAAGCTTATCGGGAAGCAAGGCCGCAAAAAACAGCGTCCTATCATTGGGCAACTGGGTGCGGGGAAAAATACATTAACGGGCATTGTAGATGTTGCCATCATGCAATCACTCATTAAAGGGCAAGAAGTAAAAGACCTGGTCAAAAATTATGGCATGGTAATCATTGATGAATGCCATCATGTGCCGGCTTTTAATTTTGAGAAGATATTAAAAACCATTAATGCCAAATATGTTTACGGGCTTACCGCGACTCCAACAAGGCAAGATGGTCATCATCCAATTATTTTTATGCAATGCGGACCAATCTGTTACACCGTAGACGCCAAAGCCCAGGCTGAAAAACGGCCGTTCGATCATTTTATAATCCCCAAATTTACCAGTTTCAAAAAGCCGCTATCGCAAGACGAGAAGAATTGGCATATTACCCAGATTTACAAATCAATATCTGATGACGAATTGCGCAATCGCCAGATAGTTGATGATATCCAAAAATGCCTGGAAGCCAGCAGGACGCCACTTATTTTGACCGAAAGGGCAAGCCATGTATCCACCTTGGTAAATATGCTGGAAAAGAAATGCCCAAATGTAATTACTCTTGTCGGCAGCGCCTCTCAAAAAGAAAAGCGAGAAATAATGCAGAGATTGGGTTCTATTGCCAAAGAAGACCCGTTAATTATTGTGGCTACAGGAAAATATGTTGGAGAGGGTTTTGATTATCCCCGCTTGGACACCCTATTTTTGGTTATGCCAATTGCATGGAAAGGCACAATTGCCCAATACGCCGGGCGTTTACATCGTATTTATGAAAACAAAAAAGAAGTGCTTATTTATGACTATGTGGACATCCATGTTCCCGTCTTAGAGCGCATGTATCACAAGAGGGTTAAAGGGTATGCCCAGATAGGATACAAATCAAAAACAGAAACCGCGCAATTGGGAAAAACCAACATAATCTTTGACGGCAAGAGTTTCATGGGCGTATTCTCCAATGACATCGCTATGTCCGGCAAAGAAATTATTATTGTTTGCCCTTTCATGAGAAAAAATAGGCTAATACAAATGATACAGTTATTATCGCCGAAAATAATAAATAACGTGGATATTACCGTAGTGACAAGGAGTCCTGAAGATTTCAGGCCTGACAATCGGCAAGCCTTTGAAAGCCTGGCGGAATACTTAAAAAATGCCGGAATCAAAGTTATACATAAATCAAATATACATCAAAAATTCACACTTATTGACCAAAACATTGTATGGTATGGCAGCGTAAATTTCTTGAGTTTTGGCAATGCGGATGAAAGCATAATGCGCTTAGAAAGCTATGAGATTGCCAGTGAATTATTGGGGACACTATAAATGAAACATTTATTAAAGCAGTATTTCGGTTATGACGAATTCCGGCCTTTGCAAGAGGAGATTGTTAATCATGTTGTTTCGGGAAAAGATTGTTTTGTCTTGATGCCGACAGGGGGAGGCAAATCGCTTTGCTATCAATTGCCGGCGCTAAAATTCGACGGTATTACGGTTGTTGTTTCCCCTTTGATTTCCTTAATGAAAGATCAGGTTGATGCTCTTCGGGCATGCGGAATTAAGGCAGAGCTTATAAATTCTACTTTGGCGCCCATGCAAATTGATAAGATTTGCTTGTCTGCTAAAAATGGCGAAGTTAAAATCTTATATATAGCGCCGGAGCGATTTGCATTAAAGGATTTCCAAGAATTCTTAAAAACCTTAACCGTCAGCCTGGTTGTGGTGGATGAAGCGCACTGTATTTCTGAATGGGGGCATGATTTTCGCCCAAGTTACCGCAATTTAAGCTTATTAAAGGAACTTTTCCCTTCAACTCCCTTGATGGCCTTAACCGCTACCGCGACCAGGCAAGTGCGCGAGGATATCATTAATCAGCTGCAACTGCAAAAAGCACGGGTTTTTATTTCAAGTTTTAACCGCGAGAATTTACACATAAGGGTCATAGAAAAAAAACAAGCTTCCCCAAAGCTTGTGAATATTTTGCAGAAATACAGGGACGAATCGGTGATTATCTATTGTTTTTCACGCAAAGAGACCGAGATGGTTGCTGAAAATTTAAAATTAAAAAAATTCAATGTGCGTGCTTATCATGCCGGCATGGATCCTGGCGAAAGAACCTTGGTGCAGGATCTTTTTATTAAAGATGAGGTGAATATTATTGTTGCCACCATTGCTTTTGGCATGGGGATAGACAAGCCGGATGTTAGGCTTGTGGTGCATTACACTTATCCCAAAACTTTGGAGGGATATTACCAGGAAATTGGCCGTGCCGGCAGGGACGGGCTCGCAAGCGAATGCGTTATGTTTTATACATACGCGGATACCAGGAAGCATGAATTTTTTATAAATCAAATTGAAGATGAAAAGTTACGATCGCGGGCTCACAAAAAATTGAATCTGGTATCAAATTATGCCAAACTTGCAACTTGCCGAAAAAAATATCTGCTCAATTATTTTGGAGAAGAATTAACAGGGACAACTTGCCGCGGCTGCGATATTTGCTGCCCTACCAAAAACCTGGCTGGTTCGGGCGCTTCTTTTGAAGCCATTCAGGCAAAAGATGAGCTTGGTTATAATAGGGAATTGTTTGAGAGGTTGAGAGCATTGAGAAGGAAATTAGCGTATGAAGCAAATGTCCCTCCATTTGTTGTTTTTGCGGATACCGCGCTTAGGGAAATGTCCCATTATCTGCCGCTTAACAGTGAAGATTTTTCGAATATTACCGGTGTGGGAGCAAAAAAACTGGAACAATACGGCGCCTCCTTTTTAAGTATTATAAATAGTTTTGCGAGAGAAAAGGATATTGCTCCGGGTGATCTTTCCAGGAAAAAGCATGGCCAATCCAGGGCAAGAAAAGGCATTTCCGGATTCCACTTAAAGACTAAAGACTTGCTTGCTAAAAAAATGCCTATATTTATGATTGCCCACTACTGTCCCAGTGATATCCCCTGTAATTCAAGCTGTTCCCACGATTGGGTGTTCTCCTCAACATAGCGATCCTCCGCAAACGCCTGTAAAATGGGC
>WPAF01000057.1 GCA_009772965.1 Candidatus Saganbacteria bacterium | reverse complement strand
CCTTTGCCCGCGCGGTCCTGATGTAATCCTGGTTTAATACTTCAAGCATGGCAGACCTTTGGTACCTGGTTATTGAAGCTAAAGAAAGAACGGTCATTGTCAAAAGGGGCAAAAGCATATGCAAAAAGACATCATGCATCCTAATTATGATATTTTTATCTTTTATCAACGGGTCAAACATCCCAACTGCCGGAAGCCAGTCAAGCTGGACTGAAAAAAAGAGCATAAGCATAAGCGCCAGCCAAAATGTAGGAAGGGACATCCCAACAAAAGAAAAAACCGTGAAAAATTTATCAAACCAGGAGTTCTTTTTTACCGCAGAAATAACTCCAGCCGGTATAGATATCAATAGTGTTAAAGCCATTGAAGAGATCATAAGAAGCAAAGTTGCCGGCAGGCGTTCTCCGATTTCATTTATTACCGGCTGTCCGGTCATCAGGCTTCTGCCAAAATTCAGCTGAATCGCATTGAACAGCCATTTAAAATATTGGATATATATCGGCTGGTCGAGCCCCCAATTGGCTCTTACCCTTATAAGCTCCTTAGGATCAATGTTTGGATTGACAAAAATATTCGTCGGGTCGCCTGGCGCAAGATGCATAATAAAAAAAGAAATTAAAGAAACACCCAGAAGTAATGGGATCATTTGTAGGACGCGGCTTATAACATACTTTTTCATTTTTTGGGCTTTACCGCAATTTTTTCAATATTCAAAAACATTCCTGCGGGTCCCGGTTTTGAAAGCCCCATCACCCTATCCCTTATACCAACAATTGTTTTTGGATACCAAAGGAAAATATACGGCTGGTCTTCAGATATTATCCTGTTCATCTCAGAGTAAATGCCTTTTCTTTTTTCCCTTTCAATTGTAATGCGCCCAAGTTCTAGCAAATCATCAACCTTTGGGTTTGAATATTTTATAAAGTTCAACCCGTTCGGATATTGCGAGCTGTGCCAAATTGAAAAGCTGTCCGGATCTATTCCCAGCGACCAGCCGATAATCACAGCATCAAAATCCTTTGGCGGTTTGGGATTATTTATAATTTTAAGCAAGGCCGACCATTCAAGCACCCTGATATTCATTTTGACGCCGACTTTTTTAAATTGCTGCTTTAGGATGATGGCGGCTTTTTCCCTTTCTTTATTTCCCTGGTTAACAAGGCAGGTAAACTCAAGTTTTTCCGCTTTGGCTTCTTTTAACAATTGTTTTGCCTTCTCGGGATTGTATTGATATTTGCTTACATTGTTTGAATACCACCAGCAAACCGGATTTGCCGGGCAGTATGCAGGGCTTCCCAGGCCTTTTAATATCAAAGATACAACCTGATCTTTATTAACGGCATATGCCAGCGCCTGCCTGATTTTTTTATCCTTGAAGATCGGCTTATCCATATTAAATCCTAAATATGTATAAACCAATGTGTCGTATTCATATATTTTAATGCCTTTGGTCTTTTTCATGCGTGAATAATCTTTTGGGGGAATTCCCGCTTCGTCCACCTCGCCAGCTTCAAGCGCAACCAATGTTGCGTTCTCGTCAGGAATAATTTTGTAAATAATTTCTGCCAGTAATGGAGCTCCTCCATAATAACTGCCA
>WPAF01000043.1 GCA_009772965.1 Candidatus Saganbacteria bacterium | reverse complement strand
AAAGACATTGGTCTTGTACGAAGTATCACGATAGGCACACATTCAGCAATATGGGATAATTGGTCATGGATGTATGCTATAATGTAACCTACCACATATATGCTAATTAGCCAGCTAATGCCGCATGTTAGCAAACGGCTTAGAGGAGAGTCCCGCCACGGGTGTGAGCTATTACTGGCGATAATTTCGGGTATCTTATTGGCATTGTCTTATCCTCTGTTCAATTTATATTTTCTAGCCTGGGTAGCATTGTTGCCCCTTTTATTTGCGGTTGAGAATAAAAATATATATCATTCTTTTAGCCTTGGCTGGTTAACTGGCTTTTCGATGTTTATTGGCCAAATTTGGTGGTTTAAAGTTTTTCATATTATTATTCCATTTATCTTGTCAGCTTATTTGGCTTTGTATTTTGGCTTATTTTGTTTATTGTATAACTTTGTAAAAAAGAAAAACAATATTTCGGAACTTTTAATCGTGCCGGCTCTTTGGATATCCATTGAATATATCCGCTCGATTGGAATTTGGGGATTCCCGGCTGGGCTTCTTGGATATTCACAATATCTTAACCTTCCCATGATACAAATTGCGAGCCTTACCAGCGTTTTTGGTGTTTCGTTTTTGGTGGTATTAGCAAATGTCGCCATATATCTTTTATTAAAAAATATTCCTATGCGACGAAAAATACTTATTTCTTCCAGCGTCGGAATGATTTTGATTGCCGTATTGTTGTTTGGGCTAATTACCGTCAATCAGCAGCCCAGTGGCCAAAAATTAACTGTAGCGGCAGTTCAACCCAATGTTAAAGAAAAAAACTATAATGTTCATAAAGTTTTAAATGATCTGGAAAAATTATCTCTGAAGGCCGCTCAAAGCAAGCCCGATCTGATAATTTGGCCGGAAACCATCGTGCGTGAAAATCTGCGAATGTCGCCGGAGCTAGCACAAAGAGTTTATCAAATCGTTAAAAAGACAAATGCCTATCTGTTGCTGGGCAATAAAGATCTAGTTAGCGGCCAGCATTACAACAGCGCGTTTCTGGTCTCTCCGCAGGGACAGGTGATCGGACAATATAACAAAGTACGCCCTATCATTTTCTGGGAAAATTATCCTATCCGGTATATCCTGCCGTTTTTAAAGAATGTGGAAGAAAAGGGCCGATGCGATCCTGGGTGCGATTACACGATTTTTAAAATACCAAAAGCGAAGTTTGCAACTTTAATTTGTTTTGAAGGGATTTTCCCCGATCTATCCAGAAGGTTTGTAAATGATGGCGCGCAATTTTTAGTAAATATTGCAAACGATGGCTGGTCAGGGAGCAAGGCAGAACATTATCAACATGCTTCAATGGATGTCTTTCGTGCTATCGAGAATCGAGTGTATTATGTTAGAGTGGGGAACACAGGCGTGACGGAGGTTATTAGCCCGGTTGGCCGGATAGTAGCGGAATTGCCGATTTATCAATCCGGATACTTAGTAAAGGAGATTTTGCTAAAATGAAAAAAACTTGTGCTTTTGTGGCTTGTGCCCTTGTGCTCCTTTGCTTTTTTACGGGTTGTTTGCCCAATGGCGAAGCGGACAAACACTTTGAGAACGCGCTGGAATTTATGGATTTGCAGATGCTGAAAGAGGCGGTGATTGAGCTTAAAAATGGCATGAGAATACTTGAAAAAGACCCGTCTTTTGCTAAAAGGCCGGAGCAAGATTTGCTGGCTGGTTTTGTGTTGTTTACGGAAGGTAAAAATCAACCGGCCATTGATGCGCTGGAGAAAGGCGTCAAGAAAAATCCGGATTTTTGGACATCGTATATATTGCTTTCTTCGATTTATTTACAAGAAAAAGATTACAAAAAAGCTATTGTGGCGCTTGAGAAGGTTCCTGCTTTTGATTATGGACAGATTGAATTCATTAAAGGATTGCAGGCATTTGACAAACGAAATTATAAGGAATCGATAGAGCATCTAAAATTGTCAAAGGAACAATTTAGCGCTAAGAGTTTAACTTTTAACCAGGAATCCGGCGCTCAAGCGTTTATCAAAAAAGGCGCTAATTTAATGGTGGAATATCTTTTGGGACAGGCCTATTGTAATGCGGGAAAATATTTCGAAGCCAAAACCTGTTTTGAAGCAGTTAAAAAAACAAATCCGGAATTTATTGGCATAGGGTCAGATCTATTGTTAGTCAATTCCCAACTGGGATTGCGGAAAGATCCAAAAGACGCGCGCCTTCTGAATTCCCTGGGGTGGGCTTATTTTGAAAAAAAAGATTGGGATAACGCTGTCCACTCGATTAGTGCGGCTATAGTCCTTTCCCCCAGTTATAGTTTGGCTTATAACAATCTAGGGCGGGTATTTTATGAAAAAGAAGAATATGATAAAGCCATTGCTTATTTTAATAAGGTTCTGGCGTTTAATAATGATGATTTGGTCTTTGTTTACGCCTCGTATAATTTGGGACAGCTTTTGAGAAAACAGGGACAGGTCAAAGAGGCGCTAAATGTTCTCGAGAATGGGCTGAAAAAGATGCCGGATGACGAGGGGCTTAAAAGAGAATTCAAAATTGCTATGCTGAAAGTGAAGAACATGGACTTTAAGGGACTGGGCAATGCGTATTTTGAAAACGGGGAATATGATAATGCGGTAAAAGCCTATCAGCGATACTTAACTGCTTCTCCTAAAGATACTCAAGCACGCTATAATTTTGGGAGAACTTTTTTACTGCTGGGTAAGTTAAAAGAAGCAAAAAATGAGTTTATACAGAGTGCGGCGGCTCATCTTGAGCTTGGGAAGATTTTAAAAATGCAAGGTCAGTTAAAAGATGCCGTAACAGAGCTTGAGATAGCTTTGAAATGTGCGAATGAAAAGCAAAAGACAGATATATTATATGAATTAGCTTATGGATATTTTGAGATGGGAGATTTAAAGAAGGCCATTCTTGAGTTCAGGAAGTTTTCTAATGATCAAAGCGACGAGCGTTATAATACTGCATTAAAGATTATAGGGGTGTTAAATTAATGAGAATATTTGCCAATAATAAAATTGTTAAAATATTATCAATGATTTTAATCTTATCAATTGCGATTTTTTCGGTTGCGCAGGGAAGCGGGGATACCATAAGTTTTTGTCAGGGCGCATTAGGAGCGGTTTTGGCCGTTGTGGCGGTTTGCACTGGAGTAGCAGCAGTGATCGCAGTAACAAGCGGCACTGCCGGCATAGGAACGGTGGTTTTGGGGGCGACATCAGTGGCAGCTACTCATTATAGCAAAGGATTGTTCATTAATGCCATTGAAGGGTCATGGCCATATGGCGGACGTTCAGAGGGTGGTGGGACGGATTGGAATAGTTCCCCTCTTCCGCTGAAAGATGCAAGGATTGAATTAGTCAAAGAATATAGCGATACCAAGCAAGCAATTATCAAAGTAGGGATAATAGATAACAGAGATGGATCTTATGTAACCCTTCCTGACTATGATTTATATATTTCTCATTCAAACAATCTTATTACCCTACATGAAGGGGATTATCGATCAGCATCGGTTTCAAGTAGTGGAATAAGCACTACGGGGACAGTAGGTATTAAGAGCGTGCCAAATGTTACAGTGGCAGGGTTGATCAATAAAATCGAATATACTCTTGATAAAGAAGTGCAGTTTGTAAATATGAAAGTCTTCAATTCATCTGATCAGGTGGTTTACGATCTCTCTGAATCCTGCCCAAATCCTGCTAAACCCCTGCCATTTGTGTGGAAGGGAATAGATATGCAGGGGAAAAAGCTGCCTGCGGGTGCATATGCGGTAAAAGTAAAAGCAGTTAAGAAAGATGGGACATCTGAAGATGCTCCTCTGCAGATTGTAACCCTCTCAAGCGCTATTTCCCAGGGCACATGGAAGAAGGTAAATTTAATAGGAGGCAAGGCGACATATACTTTGCAATCAGATTACAAGGAAGGAACTGATACGATAACGGTGAAGATGCGTGATAAAAGCGGCAATGATGTGAATGAGGTGGTGGAGCAAAAGGTGGATGTTACTTTTAAAAATGAAGATGTTCCTTGTGTTACACAAAAGACTCTTCCTTCAAAAATACAAGAAACTATTGACGGATATTTAGTAGCTTTGGAGTTTAAGGATAAGGGAAAGGAAACGATTATTACCGATGGATCAACCGGCAATAAATACCATTTTATTGAAGGCGGCGCAACTTTTAGCATCGAACAACCGAATGGGCTTGTAAAAAGACCAGGCATCTTTGATGAAGACGCGGATCCGAATGAGGAAGAAATTACTGAAAGCGAATACAAGCAAGCTGCGGAACGAGTTATCTATTTACTTGAAGCAATGGCAAAACAGCAGGGAATTAATTTTAATGGTTTGGATATTCCCACAGTGAACAAGCTTAGTGATGGAACCACTTTTGCTGTTAGTTCTGATCCTTCAGGAAATACTATTGTATTAGTTACTCCGCCATCTGAAAGTCCTATTCAATTGGTGGCGGAGTATAGTGAATGGACTTTGTCCTCGCCGCTGAATGTTGCATGGGAAAGCACCCTTGATCTTGATAATCCAACTTATGCAACGGTGGGGACTGGGGGAGGAATTCGCATTGCATCAGTTAGTAGTGGTTCGAGTAGTGCAGAAGTTGTAAGAAAAGTATTAATTTTATCACTAGTCAGGGAAGGGAAAAAGGAATATATGAAAACAAAGGAAATATTGGATCAGCCCATTCCAAATGTTGCCAGCGTATCGTGGTCGATAGATACAAAATTTCCCTTGTGGCTTAACTGTGGATTTGGGCCGAGGAAGATCATTACTACGGGAGATTTCCATATGGGGCTGGATTTCAATGCTAATACATATAAAACCGTTCGCGCGATGTTTGATGGCTTAGTTAAGGATGTGGGTTGGGAAAATCTTAAAAAGCCAGAAAAGGGATTTGGGTATCGGATAAGGATTGAAAGTTCGTATATGGGGAAAAAATACTTCGTTTATTATGGCCATTTGGTTGCAAATAGCGAAAAAATCGTGCAAGGAAATAAGGTATATGCTGGACAAGAATTGGCAGAAGCAGATAGCACAGGATATTCAACGGGACATCATTTGCATCTGGAAGTGAGGCAATCCGATGTTGAAAATTCTCGTGAAAATCCTCTCAAGTTTTTGAATTATGATTCTAGCAATATCAAACCGACCATTTCAGATGTTGTTGGGCCTCTATTTGACAATGAAATTTCAATTCCCGTCGGTGGAAGCACAACCGGACTTTTAAAATTTAAAGCAACGATTAAGACCACCGAAAAAGATTTGGATAAAGTAAAAATGCAACTCATAAAGAAACCTAATCAAATAATTTTTGACAATACCTTTGATTACCATGCCATGGCTAAATTGGAGGCGGCAGCAGAAACAAAGACCAGATATACCTTGGCCACAAATACTTTCAAATGGGATGCGGAGGGAACAATGCTTATGCATCCTTTGAATGACCTTGGGACTGACTGCAGAATCGATGAATTTATTTGCACCTGGGGAGATAGCAATAAAGATGGGGAATATAAATTATTAGTAGAGGCAATAGATGTTAAAGGCAATGCAATTAATAACAAAGGGGACCCTTATGAATTTAAGATACTTAATGGAAAACTTCAATAAAAAGGATATTGTTGATGATTAAACAAATAAAAATACAATTATTATTGTTGGTTTTACTATTACTTGTCATTATGGTTTTTGGAATACTATTATATAAGTCTTTTGTCGAATGGAAACAAATAAGGGATTTTTCATGGAGTATTAGCAGCGACATTGAAAATATTATCAAAAATAAAAAAAACCTGCCACAAATTAAGGAGGAGGGAATAAAATTTTTTGAAAAAGAATATTTGTTTACTGATAAGGCGACTATATTCCTGATAATAACTGAATATGATACACAGCATTATAAATATACGGATTATTTAGAATATTTTGAGCACGAAAGAAACTTGAAAAAAGAAAAAGAACAATTTGATAGGCTAGCAATTGGTAAGCATTATGGAGAAGTATATTTTAATGGATATTTTAATAGAACCTTTTATGTAAAAAATATCAAACATAAAAAATTCAAATATTTTGATGCGGAAGGAATGTATGTGTTTGATAGGATTTATCAGACTTTTACAAATAATTATTTAGTTGAATTATTTTATGTTGTTAATGCCTTAGCTTATGGTACAGATGTTATTCAGAAAGAAGGGAAAACGCCGTCAGGCTATGCTACAAAAATTACTGTGTTTTCTGAGCAGGGAACTAAAAAAGCAAATGTGCTTGAAGAAATAATTAAAAATATTAAATGGGAGAATAATTAGACAAAAAAAGAGGCATTTATAATCTATGTCATCTGATATTAAATTTGGCAAAGTTATAAATGGGAGATGCCAAATAAAAAGTGGGTCTTCGGGGAATTGAGTGGGTAAAATATGGGGGCGGGACAGATAATTTATAAGATAAAAAAGGGATTGAAAGGTATGAAAAAACTTAATAAAAACATCTTTCGAGGAGCCTTTTCTCGAGATGATACCAATTTTTATGCCTATGATATTTCTGGGATTCTCAAATGATGGGATTTTTCAAAGACGACAATATCTATATTGCGGATACGGATAATAACAGAATTCAGAAATTTGATTCTGAGGGAAAGTTTTTAATGGAGATTAAGTAAAATGTTTAAAAATCCAATAGTGGTTGTATTGCATTTTTTAGATTAAGGGAGGGAAAACCATGAAACGAGAAATATTTTTGGTTTCGGTTATTCTATTTTGTTTTGCAAGTGGAGCTTTTGCTGAAACCAGAGAGGCTGAAAATAAAAAGTGGCAAATATCCTTGGAACAATATTATGATAGCCTGCCTAAAACAAAAAATTTGGAAACTGATATGAGGCGAGCTGTGAATTCGTCAAACAATCAGGACATTTCCTTGAAATATCTTTTTTTAGAGCAAAATGACCCGGCTAACATAATATTGCGCAATATCGTATCTGGAATATTTATGCGGTTTAATTATGGGCAAAGCGCACTGGATTTAAATTTTGAGATGACAGATTCCAGCTCCACAAAATTCAACGTCTCCAATACCTCATGTTTTGGTTATGGATCTGAAGTTGTTTTTAATGCCCGGCATCCATGGCGTTTTAGCATTGCCTCTTTAATAAAATATGGGAACATTCCAAATGCCAGCATCAATTATTCCAGCTATCAAAACGGCGGGACTAATTTTGCTAAAAAAGTGAGAGGAAGCTGGAATTCTTCTGACGCGATAATGGAACTAGTGCTCTGACCGCATAGAAACTATCCTTTTTTTCTTTTATATTTTGGTCGTTTATTTACCCTTTCAAACAACACTCTGTTTTTATCTTCCAATA
>WPAF01000056.1 GCA_009772965.1 Candidatus Saganbacteria bacterium | reverse complement strand
AACTACAGGGCCAAATGAAGTAGATAATTATCAAATCGGGCCAACAAAATTCCCAGCTTATGATTCTGTATTGAACAGTAGCTCAACCTATCAACCTTATTCTATGGGATCTATCCAGCATCAGGTGAGAGTTGCGGATGGCAATGTATATTATAAGAAAGGTTCTATATCAGGGTATGATGTTGCAACAATTTTTCCCGGTCTTCTTTATTCGATCACACCAACCTTTACTTGGGGAACAGAGGCGAAAATTACCAACCAGGGCAACGCGTCTAATCCAGCTATTACGGTGGATAACAAGAACAATGCTTTTGTGGCTTGGGAAGCGTCTGGCAAAATCTACTTTCAAAAAGTCCCCTCCAACTTTGCTCCAGTTAGTTCAAATCCCGCGTCAAGGGTGCAGTCAAATGCAGTAAAGACAGATATTATAATAACTACCCAAACCTCAACCCTTGAGCCGCCCACACTTATCACGCCAACAGACGGCAAAGAGCTTCAAACCACAAGGCCGACATTTGAATGGAAAGCACAAAAGGATATTTTTAATGAATACAGAGTAATGTGGTCCCAGCTTCCAAACGCCGAAGGAGACGGCAAAGCTACTAAAATGAACTCATCAGGCGCGGAAAAGCCAACCGAAACAGGAATCTTTTACTTTGCCCACAAGCTGGATCCTGTATTTGATCCAGCGCTTGAAAGGAATAAGACATATTTTTGGAAGGTTGTAGGCATAAAACCTGATGTTAGTAAGACAGAAGTCCAATCAACAACTATAAACTCATTTACCTGCAACCCGCCGTTTGAAATATCCGGCATAACTAACTATCCAAATCCGTTTGATCCGAACAAAGAAAAGACCAAGATAAGATATAAACTCAGCAAAGACGCGGATAGTGTGACAATCAGGATTTACGATCTTGCCGGCTCATTGGTAAACGAGCTATCAGGCGCCGCAAACGGCGAAGGCGCGAGCATTTGGACAAAATATAACGATACAGAATGGGATGGAAAAAATGGAAGAGGGGATATGGTAATTAACGGGATATCGGTGCTGAAATAATGAAAATAAAATATTTGATTCTTCTGCTGCTTACTTCATACTGCTTCCTGCCTACTTGTGCTTTAGCCACAGGCCAGGCCGGCGTAGGCGCGCGGCCGCTGGGGATGGGGGGAGTATAAAATATGCCGAAAAGCGGAAAACCAATCGATTCTAACATAAAGTGTCCCTGGTGTGGGGTGGTTTATCCGGATATTCGCAGAAATGGATCATATGAAAAAGACAAAAATAAAATACCCATATATTATTGCAAAAAATGCAATAAGGGGTTTTCTGCGTCAGTTTTTAAAGTTAAAATAATAAAACCGCAAAAGGATATTGAAATAGGCAATAAAATCAAGATCGAAATAAATATTGCGGCAGAAAGAAGCATTGGAATAAAAAACATAAGATATGAAACCGAAAGAGATAAAAAAGCAATTGATTCCGGGGAGCTTCAAAAACAAAGCGAAAAATGTTATAGCGGAGTATGGAATTTATTTGATTTATTAGCGGGCTGGTATGTCTTTAATATTATTATTTTAGATACGCAGGGTCTCATTTCAATTCATTCTAAAAAAATTCAACTAATCCAGCATTATGATGAATTGATTAGGAAAATCGCAAAAGAAAATGAAATTGATCAATTTTTAGTTAAGGGCTTGATCTGGAAAGAGTCGTCTTTTAATCCGCAAGCCATATCGTCGGCTAATGCAAAAGGGCTCATGCAGTTGAATGATATAACTATAAAAGATATTGAGAACAAGGAAAAATATACTGTAAAAAATCCACTTGATCCCGAACAAAATATTCGGGGAGGAGTTTTTTATATAAAAAGATTAATTGAAAGATTTGGCAATTTGAGAATAGCTTTAGGCGCATATAATTGGGGGCCAAGCAATGTTGTTAAAAATGGTTTGCAGGAACAGAAGTTTCCAAAGAAGGTTAAGAATTACATTGATGATGTTTTGAAATATAAGGAGATATGCGAAAAAGAATATTATGAATATTATGAAAATATTAAATAAGTATAAAATAGCATTATTAGCAATTGGTTTTCTTGGGTTTTACCTGCTCTTTTTATGGAACTGCAAGGCGCTATATCGGATTGGAAAAATAATGTTTTATGAAACAAAACAACACTTGTATTTTGAAAAAGATATTGATGGGGATGGGGTTGACGAAAAAATAATATTTTCAATTCGAGGTTTTTTTTGCCGCGATTGTTGGACAGAAGGGCGTGTTGAAATAACCAAAAATGATAGAAAAATATATCAATCTTGCAACCTGGCTACTTGGGTTAAAGCTGTAAAAATATACGATATTAATAAAGATGGTAATCAAGAAATAATTTGTAAATGGGCGGATGGCAATGTCTTTGATCTTGATATCATTGGCTTATACAAAAATGAATACAAAGAGCTTCTTGGGGCAAGCGGAAAAGATGTAAAGATATTTGATATTGATAAGGATGGAATTGAGGAAATAATTGAATATTGGAGAGATTATGATAAACCGTTTGACACATATGCTGCTGTTCTTTACCGTTGGAATGGGAGTGAATATTCCTTGTGGAAGCAAGGTGTTCCGGTTGTGCTTGACCCTATGAAGGGCGACCGGTTGATTTTAGGCAGAGGAAAAATTGCGGTGCTGAAATAATGAAAATAAAATATTTGATTCTTCTGCTGCTTACTTCATACTGCTTCCTGCCTACTTGTGCTTTAGCCACAG
>WPAF01000042.1 GCA_009772965.1 Candidatus Saganbacteria bacterium | reverse complement strand
TCACGGAGGGTTGTATCTAATAATTTTACTTGCATAATGTTGCTTTACTTGAAGATTATAACATATATTGATAGAATCATCTATTATGGACATCTTTGGCAATGATCCTGATTATTCTACTCTAAGCTACGAAGAAGTTAAAAAAATTGCCTCAAAATGTGAAAAATGCCCTTTATCAAAAACCCGCACCAATGTTGTTTTTGGTACCGGCCCCACCCCTTGCGACTTAATGCTTATCGGCGAAGCTCCAGGAGCTGATGAAGATGCAAAAGGTGAGCCTTTTGTCGGACGGGCTGGACAGCTTTTAACGCAAATTCTTTCGTCAGTCGGCATTAAACGGCCGGAAGATATTTATATTGCCAATACTTTAAAATGCCGGCCGCCGGACAACCGCGCGCCGCTGGCGGGAGAACAAACCGCCTGCTGGCCTTATTTAGAAGCGCAAATCCATCAATTCGTGAAACCTAAAATAATTATTCTGGCAGGGTCACCGGCAATCAAAGCTGTATTAAAAACTGATGCGCCAATCTCAGGGCTTAGGGGAAAATGGACAAAGCTCCCCGGCACGGATATTTCTGTCATGCCGATATTCCATCCAGCATACCTTTTGCGGAACCCGTCAAAGGAGCAGGGAAAACCAAAGTGGATTACCTGGCAGGACATGAAAGAAATAAAAGGCGCGCTGGAGTATTTCCAAAAACTAAAAGAATTGGTTAATTAATGAATAAAGTATTCTTTACCAACGATTTAAGCAAAACCGCAGAACTTTTTGAAATTGCCGGCCTTAAAGAAATTATCCAACAAGATGATTCTATTGCATTAAAAATCCACTTTGGAGAACCAGGCAATACTGCATACTTAAAACCCCATCAGGTAAAGCTGATTGCAGAAAAAATTATTTCATACGGCGGCAGGCCTTTTTACACGGACTGTAATACTTTATACCAAGGCAGAAGAATGTTTTCTAAGGATCACCTGCTCACTGCCGAGGAACATGGGTTTACTTTGGAGCAAGCCGGGGCAAAAGCTTTTATCCCTGAAGAAGAGGATTCATTAGAAATTGACGTAAGCCTTAAGCATTTTAAAAAAGTTTACATCGGGTCAAATGCCGGCAATAAAATATTTGCTTTAACCCATTTTAAAGGGCATGATGTGACAGGATTTGGCGGTGCAATAAAAAACCTGGGAATGGGATTTGGGACAAGAAAAGGAAAACTGAAAATGCACCAGGACTGCATAAATTGCAAAGAAGTAAAAACCTGCAAAAGGAACCAAACTCTTGAAGCGTGTTACTTTGGATCTTCTGCTTTGGTACAGGAAAAGATGGCCGAATATGCATATGGCGCGGTAAAAAATAAAAAATGCGCTTACTTTAACTTTTTAATAAATGTCAGCCCCAATTGCGATTGCTACCCCTTCAACGGGCCGCCAATCATGCCGGATGTTGGAGTTTTTGCATCATTTGACCCCGTAGCCATTGACCAGGCTTGCTTGGATAAGGCAGACAAAATAAAATCAATTTATCCAAATATTGACTGCACCATACAGCTAAATTATGCAGAAAAGATTGGCCTTGGTTCAAGAAAATACCAAATAATTAATTTATAATTCGCGGGTTTGAAAAAAAAGTTGTATAATGTTTTTTCATGATTAACGAATTGCTTCAAAGTGAAACATTTAAAAAACTTGAAAAAGATTATAAATTTCTCTCTCGCGCGAGAGAACTCTTGTTTGAGCTTGAAAATGAATCTTACGTCTTTTTTGATTTGGAAACAACAGGGCTTGATCCACAAAAGTCAGAAATCATTGAAGTTGCCGGCCTCAAAGTAAAAAACAAAGAAATAACCGATATTTTCAACAAATTAGTCAAACCCTCAACCCCTCTGCCGCAAAAGATTAAAGAAATAACAGGTATAACAGATGAAATGCTTGAAGATGCCAAGCCCTTAACCGATATTACTGCGCCATTGTTGAATTTTATTGAAGGATCTATCCTTGTAATTCACAATTCTGAATTTGATATATCTTTTATCAACCATCACATTTTCACCCCAAGAAAGCTAGAGCTAAAAAATGACGTCTTTTGCTCGCTCAAACTTTCCCGCCATTTCCTGCCCAACTTAGGATCATATAAATTGGGTTCTTTAGCCGACCATTTCGGCATTACGGCAAAAAACAGCCACCGGGCGCTGGGAGATGTTGAAACTTTATTTGAACTTTGGTTTAAGCTTTTATCCCGCTTACAGGAAAAAGGAAATGTCAGCAAAGAAGATTTGCTAAAAATCTCCGGTTAAGATAAAATTGCTTTATGGATTTCATTTCTGATTTATGGAACAAGGCAAAAAAGCAAACAAAAACTATAGTTTTCCCCGAGGGGCATGACCAAAGAATAATCGAAGCGGCAAAAATCATCGAGCAAAGCAAATTAGCAAAAATTATAATAATCGGAAAAGACCGCCTTTTACCTCAAAACCATCCACGGCTTGAAGAGTATATAGGAAAGTTTTTTAAAAAACGCGAAGCAAAGGGAATGACAATCGAAAAAGCGCGCGACACTATAACAAATGATTATCCCTTTTTTGCCGCAATGATGGTTGAGTCGGGAGAAGCGGACGGAATGGTATCAGGCGCGGATCATCCAACCGCGCACACTATTAAAGCGGCATTAAACTGCATCGGGCTAGCCCAAGACCAAACAATTATTTCAAGCTTTTTTGCAATGTTAACGGATAAAATTGAATTTGGAGAAGATGGGCTTTTATTTTATGCCGATTGCGGCGTAAATCCAAACCCTAACGCGGAAGAGCTGGCGGAAATTGCAATCACCACAGCCAATTCTTTTGTAAAATTAACGGGATGCCAGCCGCGCATCGCTATGCTTTCTTTTTCAACAAAAGGCTCTGCGGCGCACCCTGATGTCGATAAAGTAAAAAAAGCTTATGAAATAACAAAAGCTAAAAAACCCGATCTAATGGTTGACGGCGAATTGCAGGCGGACGCGGCGCTTATTCCCTCTATCGGCAGAAAAAAATCCCCGGGCTCAGAAGTAGCCGGCCAAGCTAATATTTTAATTTTCCCTGATCTTGACGCCGGCAACATCGCTTATAAAATTACAGAAAGAATCGCTGGAGCCGCCGCTTTGGGTCCAATATTTCAGGGCTGCGCCAAGCCGGTAAATGACTTGTCCAGAGGGTGTTCAGTTGAAGATATTGTCAATGTAGCCGCTATCACAGTTTTGCAGTCAATTTAAAGTTTTTGTAACGTCTTCCTATAAAGATCAATATATTTAGCTGCCGACTGCTTCCAGGAATAATCGTAGCACATGACTTTTTTAACAATTGAAGCCCACTCTTTTTTATTTTCATACATTTCAATAGCCCGCTTGACCGCGTCTAAAAGCTTGTCAGAAGAATATTCTTCAAAGACAAATCCATCCCCTTTTCCGGTTGTGGGGTTGTAATCATGCACAGTATCCGCTAATCCTCCCGTTTTTCTGACAATTGGGATTGCGCCGTATTTAAATGAAATAAGCTGTCCTAAGCCGCACGGTTCATAGCGCGACGGCATTAAAAACATATCTGACCCCGCGTAAATCAATTGAGCCAAGGCTGAATCAAACCCTAAATTTATTCCGATATTATTGGGATGCTTCTTTTTTGCTTCTTGTAAAAGGCTATGATACTTTTGGTCTCCTGTCCCCAATACCACCAGCTGGCACTTTAAATTCATTATGTTATCAAGCGCTTCGGATAAAATATCAAAACCTTTTTGATCCGCCAGGCGCGTAATCATGCCGATTAAAGGGATAGATTGTTTTTGGGGCAAGCCATTTGCTTTTTGAAGCGCTTTTTTATTTGCGTATTTCAAATTAATTTCAGAGGAGTTATAATTTTTCACGATTTGCTTATCATGCTCCGGATCCCAAACATCATAATCAATGCCGTTTAAAATGCCAAAAAGGTTGTCTTTGCGGCTCCTAAGCAGGCCATCCAGCCCGTGTCCAAACTCTTTGGTTTGTATTTCTTTAGCATAGGTTTCAGAAACTGTGCAAATCACATCCGCAAAAACAAATCCGGCTTTAGCCAAGGCCAAATTATCATAAAACTCAAGCGCGTCCGGAGTAAACATATTCCAATCAAATCCGGTCTGTAGAATCTGTTCTTTTGGAAATATTCCAAGATATCCTAAATTGTGCACTGAGTATACAAGCGCTGTTTTCTTCCAATTATAAATATTTTTTGCGTAGGCAATTGCCAACGCGGTTTGCCAATCATTAGCATGGAGCACTTCCGGAAAAAATAACGACTTTTTAAAATATTCCATCACTGCCTTGCAAAAGAAAGAAAACCTCTCGCAATTGTCCGGAAAATCAATTCCCCTAACCTGGTAAAGCCCTTCCCTGTCAAAATATTTCGCATTCGAAATAAAAAATACCGTCAGGTTTTTATCGGTGCCTTTTGCCTTGTATACGCCTGCATATTCAATGCTATGAAGCATTTGAACCGGGAAATTATCATAAACCCTTTCAAACTCAAAATTCCCCTCCATTTTATACTTCGGCATGATAACCACCACTTCATGCCCCAAAGCGGCAAGAGCTTTAGGCAATGCCCCCGCGACATCTGCCAAGCCGCCGGTTTTTGCGTAAGGAACCATTTCGCTAGCGATAAATAATATTTTCATCTGATTATCTCGTCAATTATCTTCGTGTATTCAGAAATCAATTTTTTCTCATTTTTTTCGCTTTCAACAAAAAGCTCAATTACCGGCCTGCTGGGATGGGGCAGGATTAAAACCCAATCCGCGCCAATATTAATTTTAATTCCGTCTGTCATATCAATATTTTCTTCCTTTAATTCTTCCGCTAAAGTTCTGACCACTTTTCCTTTTTGCTCAGGAAGGCAGGAGATATCCCTTTTAACTACAAATGATTTTGGCATCTCTATTTCAGACAGGGAAACGCCATTCTTTAATAAAAGCTCTATTAATTTGACAATTGAAAACATGCCGTCAAAATGCGGTTGGAAATCAGGAAAAATGTAGCCTCCCTGCCTTTCCCCTACAAAGTCCGCATTATTGGCAGTTTCCATCATATTCCTAAACGAACATTTGCATTTTATTACTTTTGAATTGTATTTTTTAGCAATGGCTTCAACAGTCCTTGAAGTATTTACTGGAAACGCGATTGTCGATTTTTTAGCTGACATGAGAAACAGCGATGCCATGATTGAAAGCGATTCATCCCCAGAAAAGATCCTGCCCTTTTCATCGCAGATAAATATTTTTTCCGCTCCCGAGTCAAGCATCACGCCTAAATCGGCTCGCAATGACTTTACAATTGTAGAAAGCTGGGTTAGCGCCCCTTCAAATTGCTTGCTGCTTTTGGTTATTTTTGTTTCATCGATATACGCGTTTAAAGCAACAACTTCACACCCTAATTCTCCAATAATTGACGGGAAAATCTGCGAAGAAGACCCGCAGGCGTAATCAATCACAATTTTGATTTTTTTATTCTTGATAAGCCCGCAATCAATGCGGTGCAAAACGCCTTCTTTATATTGCTCAGCCACCCGATGGAAAGGAAATGTAAGTTCCCCTACATTTTCCACGCAAATCCTTTTAAAGTCCTCGGAAAAAAAATATCTTTCAACTTTTTTTTCTTTTGAGGAATGCAGATCCATGCCGGAGTCATCATAAAACTTAATATCTATCACTTCAGAATCATACGGGGATTTGCGCACATGAAATCCGCCTTTGCTTTTTAGCGCTTTGAGTTCATAGCGGGCGACGGGGATCGGCGTCATTTCAAGGTCTGACACATTTACTCCGGAAGAGAGGACGCCTGAAAGCAAAGCGCGGTAAATCATTCGGGACGCTTTGTGTGAATCCCTGGAGGTTGTGATAACGCTACCCTCCCCAAGCATAGCGCCATATGCCGCACCTAAACTTGCCGCAAACTCAGGAGTTATTTCAACATTGCATAATCCTGTCACCCCAAATGGCCCAAAAAGCGTTTTTGGAAACCTTTCTCTCTGTACCATGCTTCTTGTAACAACTGACCCTGCTTCAATAATTTTTCCGGGCCATACTTTAACAAATGGCCTGATTGTCGCGTCCTTTTCTACCCTAACCTCATCGGCTATTACAGAATGTTCTTCGAGATATGCCCTATCTCCAATAATAGCGCCCTTCCCCACAACAGATTTTTCGATCCTAGCGTCCCCGCCAATTTCTACCTCATCCCAAATAACCGCTTCCCTCAGCTTTGTCCCTTTCCCGATTTTACAATTGTTGCCGATAATGCTGTTTAATATAGTCGCATTGTCTTCAATAATTGTATTTTCTCCAATATATCCAATGCCTTCTAATTTAGCCAAATTTGATATCTTGGCATTTTTGTGTTTAATAAATTTGCCGCCGGCTAAAATAAGGGTATGTATCCTGCCGTATTCCTCCAAACTTCCAATGTCATGCCATATTCCTTTTGAAATATAACCGTATATTTTCCTTTTACTTATAAGCATCGGCAAAAGATCCTGTGAAAAATCAAACTCTTTTTCCTCTGGGATATATTGAAGCACTTCCGGTTCAATAATATAGATGCCGGTGTTAATGGTATCTGAAAAAACTTCAGACCATGAAGGTTTTTCTAAAAAGTGCTTAACCCTCCCGTCTTTACCGGTAATTACAATGCCGTAAGGAAGCGGATTTGAAACCCGTGTGAGCAATACCGTAAAATCAGACTTTTTTAATTTGTGGAATGTAACAGCCTCCCTTAAATTGAAATCACAAATTAAATCAGCGCTAATTACTATAAATGGCTCATTAAAATCTTTTGCCGCATATTTAACCGCGCCCGCGGTGCCGAAATTTTTTTGCGCTTCCACATATTCTATTTTAACCCCAAACTCTTTTCCATTTCCAAAATGATTTTTAATTATATTGGGCTGATGGTAAAGCAATACTTGGATATCAGTAAATTTGTATTTTGCCAAGAGCTCTAAGATGTATTCCATAAGCGGGCGATTTATAACCGGAACCATTGGCTTGGGAATATTAATCGTTAGGGGGTGAAGCCGCGTTCCCATGCCGCCGGCTAACACAACTGCTTTCATGATTTATATACCGAATAATCTATCTCTTTAAAAATATTGTCTTTGTTTTCAATATCGCAAAGATAATGCTCATTGATATTATTTGATTTAATTGATTCATATAACTTTGTAAAGCGTTCAATATGCTCAAGATATCTTTTTACCGCATATGGGACAACCGTACCTGTTTTCATGATAAATGCCCAGTCAGATGATTGCGCCAGCAACAACTCTCTCGCACATTGGTTCAATGCCCTTTTCACCAACCCGTTAACTCCCTGATATGTATTTGCAAGCTCAACCATCCTGTCTGCCGCTTTGTGCAGATGGCGGTATATCCAATCGTTGCTCCCCTCAAGCCAAACCTCCGAATATCCTTTATGCCCCCAAGATGACAAGGAGGGCGTTGAAACCTGGTTTCTCGGGTTTTCTTCAAGGTATTCCAATAATGTTACCGGCCTGATTGTTTTTTGGTCAAAATGCAGTTTACGGAATAAAAAATTTAAAAATTCCGGACCTTCATACCACCAGTGACCAAAAAGCTCCGCATCATAAGGCGAAACAACGATCGGCTTTTTTTCCATCCAAGAAAATAAATGCTCTATCTGCTTTTCACGGTTAAACATAAAATGTCCGGCATGCTCCGCCGCGCAACTTAATGCCCATTGGTGGTTATAAGGTTCTTTATGGCTGGTTTTCCCTGTTATTTTAAAATATTTAATGCCAGTGTTAATCCTGGTGCCGTCGCAATGGATGTATGGCCGAATATAATCATAATCGAGGTCAAACCCGATATCACGGTAAAAATCCCTGTAGCAATAATCTCCGGGATATCCTTCCTCCGCAGACCAAACCGCTTTACTGCTTTCAATATCCCTGCCAAAAGCCGCCACTCCACTTTTGCAATAAACTGGAGCAAAGACTCCATATTTCGGCCGCGGCGAGCCATGCAGAATCCCATGGATGTCTACCAAAAAGAATTTTATACCTTCATCTTTTAAAAATTTGTCATCGCCCGGCTGGTAACCGCATTCTGGGAGCCAAATGCCTTGAGGCCTCCTTCCAAAATATTTTTCATGGGTCGCGCAGGCAATTTTTATTTGAGCTCTTACCGCGTTGCGGTTAATTTCCATCAAAGGCAAAAAGCCATGCGTTGCCCCGCAAGTAATAATTTCTAGCTTTTTAAGATCATAAAACCTCTTAAATCCATTGATTAAATTCC
>WPAF01000055.1 GCA_009772965.1 Candidatus Saganbacteria bacterium | reverse complement strand
GCAAAATATTGCATCATCCAGCAAAGCAAAGTCAGGAGTTTTGGCATATTGGAATGTCTCAAGATTAAACGGCAAATATACCGTTCTTTTAAAGAGCGGCAGTTTCATTGCCGCCCAGGATGTTTATGCCGGGACGCTGATAAAAAGCAATGAGCAAAAAAGCGTCTATTCCGCTTATCGCAGGGCACAGCTTACCTTCCCGCCCGGCGCGTTTGATAAAGACACATTAGCCACAATTACTCCAGTCACCATGAGCGAGATAAAAATCAGAAACCGGCCGATTATAATGACGCACGGGCCGATTGTTGAAATAAAACCATCGCCGGCAAAGTTTAAAACGCCAAAAGAAGATGGGATAGACTTACGGCCGACATTGAGATTTTTCTATACCTTGGATGATTTAAAAAATCTCGGGATAACGCCGGATCCTGCAAATCCCACAAAAAATTTAGGATTAAATATTCACCAGATAACAGCATTAGGCGACCTGCAGGTGATAAGCGCCAACGAGCAAACTTACGCAAATGAGCTGTATTGTTTTTCGGGGCCGCTTGACCACTTTTCAACTTATACGCTAACCAAGGGAAAAATAAAACTGTCCGCGCCGATTGTGCTGGCGGAGAGGTATATTACAAACCAGGATACGGTAAATATCTATGGGACTGCGGAAGCAGAGTCAGAGTTGGAGATTTTTATTTCCGGGAGCCCGCTACAATCTAATGTAGGGGTGGGGCTTGTCCCCACCCGAGGCGAGGCATCCGAAAACGGTTCCTTCCGTTTTGAAAATATAAAACTTCTTCAAGAAGGAGAAAATTATATCTATGTGTTTTCGCATCCAAAAGGAAATCCGGATGTAAAAACACAGAGCGATGTAATGATTATTAAAGATACAATAGCCCCGAGCATTGAAGTTTATCCTAATTTGCAGATATTTTCGCCGAATAATGACGGCAAATGGGATTCTGTTGAGTATGATTTAAGCTCAAACGAAAAAGGGAAAATTGGCTTTATTATAAAAAATCCTGAGGGGAAAATTGTTGTCAATGAAGAATTGGAAACAGAAGCAAACCAGACCACAAAACTTGTGTGGGGGAAAAACGGGTTTAATATTTATCGAAGGGGGAAATCAGGGGATTGGGATTTATTAAGGACAATAAGCGCGGCAGGAGTATTTAATGATGGGATTTATAGCTATGCGGTTTATGGGATCGATGAGGCGGGAAATATTAGCAACAATGTGATTGGAAAAACCGAGGTTGATACCACTCCGCCAAAGATCGAAAATATAAAAGCCCTCCCCAATCCGTTTACTCCCAACGAAGATGGGATAAAAGATACAACGACAATCTCTTTTAACTTATCCGAACCGGCGTACGCTACGACAAAGATATATCGGGAAGACGGCGGCCTTTTCCGAAAATATTCCGAGGTTGTTGATGGGTTAGTTGTTAGTTGGCCGTGGGATGGAAAGGGCAGCCGCAATGAACTTTTGGGCGGAACATATACATACAATATAGAAGCAGAGGATAAAGTCGGGAATTACGCGTCATCAGAAAGTAAAACAATAATTGTTGACCGGGAGCCGGCGTTAATCGCGTATGCCTACGCGGATCCCGATCCGTTTGCGCCGGTAAATCCAAAGAATGATTTTACAGAAATCAAATATTATATTGCAAGGGACAATGTTGAAGTAAGCGCGTCAATTCTTGGCAGGGAAGATAAGATAATTAAAAAACTTGTCCATAAAGAAATAACGAATAAAGGAGAACATGCGGCAAGATGGTATGGTGATTTTCACGGCGGATATGACGGGCCAAAAGCAGAAAAAGACAAAAATAAAATTGGCGACGGCTCTTATGTTTTTAAAGTTGAGGCGATTGATCCCGACACGCAAAGACTTGTAGAAACGACAAACACGGTGTTGGTAGACAACGTTCCTCCGCACATAATTCTCAATCCTTTAGTAATTGATTACGCGGCCAAAAAAGCGACTTTAACTTATACAATTCCTGAAATTTCAAGCGT
>WPAF01000054.1 GCA_009772965.1 Candidatus Saganbacteria bacterium | reverse complement strand
ACTTCGGCAGTTCCATCATTAATGCCGCCTATACTTGAGTAAACATCATATTTTGCCTCAACCGCTCCATCAATTTTGTCCCATTCACTATTGGTAATTATTGTTTGTGATTTTCCGTTGTTTTGCGTCACTTCTATCGTCGGCATAGCATTTAACGGCTCTTTTGTTTGAAACTTTATCGTCAGCTCCCCTGCTTTTGCCGGGTTGGCGGAATAGGAAATGTTTGAAATGTCAGGATTTGTTTTATCAACTGTGAAATATGATTCTGTTGAACTTATATTCCCCGCGAGGTCGGTTGTTTGAATAGATACTTTGGTGTTTCCCTCCGGCTCATCAGAGATTATTCTTGAATATTGGTAGTCGTATCGGGAATCGGTGATTTTATTCATGCTCTCTTTAACGCCCGGGTAATTGCCAAAATAAACAACAGGATCAGAAAGCAAAACCTCAGGTACGGAAAAATCAACCGTCACTTTCCTGTTGAGATTCGCGTATTTTGGCTCGATATCAATATTTACTATTGGCGGGAGGGCATTTGTGTAATTGGCATTGTTATCAACCGTTATTGGCGAGGTGTTTTCGCTAATGTTTCCGGCAAAATCAGCGGCTGTGACAACAAAACTATAATCACCGTCAACCGCTATATTTCCATCATTGTCTTTCCCTTCCCAAACAACATATGGCAAAGATTTAATGGAGATTTTATTTTTTATCGAACTGGCAGAAATTGTTTTGCCGGTTTGCAGGTTTCTGATAATATTTCCTTTTTTATTTTTTATCGCAACCGAAGCCAGCGTATCTTCAGATATCGTATATGAAATAGAAGTTTCATCCTTTATCCCGTTAGGGTTGGGGCTAAATGGATTGGGCGCGACTTCTTTTATCTCAATCACGGGCGCTGCGGTATCGCATATAAAATTCAATGTTTTAACTTCTGCCTCTACGCCAAGCGCGTCCTTGCCGGTAATCCTGGCAAAATAAGCGCCATCTGATGGAACGCCATCCCAAGAATACGAATAGCTTCCGGGTGTGTGCGAAAGAATTTTTGTAAATATTACTTCAAGCTTTGAGTTTAATATTTCTATTTTTACTTCAGCGGGCTCGGTTATATAAGCGACCGGATAATCAATTTTATAATTTATCTTGAGCTCATCTTTTATACCGTCGCCGTTTGGAGACATCTTGTCATTATCCAATGTTGCTTCTAACGTAGGCTTTGTCGCAACAACTGTTACTAAACTTTCGCTTTCTACTTTTGCCCCGATTTTATCCTCAATATTCATTTTAATTACATATACGGAATCCGTAATGCGTAACCTGCCTGCCGGCAGGCAAGGTTCGGACTGCGTAATGCGTGACCCGTTCCAGTAGTAGGAATACGCGCCGGCATTTTGGCTTTCATCTTCAACCAGTTTTATTACCGTTGCGCCGGAGGGGGCTAAAATACTCACATTAACTTTATAAGGAGAAACTCCTCCCGATATTTGATATCCAATCCTGGCTTGGCTGTTTACTTTACTGTTTGGAGAAAACTTTTCTGGATTCGCGGAAAGATTGCTTATTTTTAAAACATTTTCCGGTATAACCGAAAATATCCCCGTTGTCTTTTCTGATTCGTTTTTAGCCTTATCTATCGCGACTACTTTAAACTGCTTGGACGCGTCATTCTTATTCGCGTATTCAAGATTATATGTGCCTGCTGTTTTTGTCCCAGCGTCCAAAATCTCTAAAAGCTTCCCTTCTGCGTCAAGCAAGGATACTTCTACGCTTGAAATTTCAGGAATTGTATAAGTTAAAGTCGCTTTTTTGGCCGCGTAATCAATTACTAAAGGATTGAGAATTATGTGCGGAGGAACGTTGTCT
>WPAF01000003.1 GCA_009772965.1 Candidatus Saganbacteria bacterium | reverse complement strand
AAGTCAGATAAGTTTGATGCTTATGTTGGTTTATCGCGCAAAAAAACTAACGCTAATCTCAGCCCCTGCTCATCCCCTTTATTTCGCAACAGTCCCAAATTATATGTCCTGTTGTTCTTTTTTTCTTCCTCTTTAATTTTGCTCAGATTTTCGGTTTTAATATAAGAAACATGCTTATCTTTTGTTTCTGATGAATTTTTATCTCCGCCATCTTTAGCTATCAAATACTTGGCTTCAACATAATAATTTTCTTTTAACTCTTTTTCTTCTGTTGACTGAATCAATGAAGCATTGCTGATAACCTTTATAACTTCAGCCTGCCCAACAGATTTCCCCAAAGGCCGGATTTCATTTTTTCCAATTTTAACCTTTGGCGCCGCTTTGTATACTTCAACTTTGCTCCCTGGTTCTATGCCGTCTTCCAAGCCAAAATTTACCGCCGCTTTTTCCCCCTCAACCTTGAAAATCCTCCCCCTCAAGTAGGGATAATTCAGGTCAGAAAGCATCTTTTTAAAACTTTGCCTCGCGTCGCCGATTTCATCAAACGATCTTTCCCGCTCCAGCAATGCTTCATTGTGGAAAACATCAAACACTTGAACTTTTAGCTTAAATGCCCTGCTTTGCTCATCTTCAAATATTTCATCAATGAGCATTTCGGTGCGGGATTTTTTCTTTCCTTGTAAACCAATAAAAGCAACTAGATCAATTCCCAGATTTTCAGCTTCTTCGATTATTTTATCTTCCCTGCTTTTTCCCGCTTCTTTTGTGGCGGCATCAATCTTAATTTCATCTACCACAAAAAACTCTCCCTGCCCATTTAGGCAATTTAATAAATCCTTTTTAAAATAGTTAAACGATTCTTTAGACGGGATGCCTGCGACTTCGATTTTGGGGGTATCAATGTAGATATTAACCTTTTCAGCAAGCGAAACGTTAAACGTGCAAACAAACTTTTTTCATGGGTTTCTCCTTAATATAGTTAACTTAAGCAACTTACGTGCCAAGCAACCTAGATATATGTCTTAATAAGTATGGTGAAATTTCAGTTTCAAGAAAAATTGCGCCCCATTATTAAAATGCGCCAGACAGGAATCGAACCTGCAACCTACAGCTCCGGAGGCTGTCGCTCTATCCTTTGAGCTACTGGCGCATTTATTCAGAAAGTATGTCTTCTCTCACTTTTTTCATCATTCTCATGAAAAAGCGGAGATTATGGATGGTCAATAACTGCATGGCAAGTATTTCTCTTGCCCAAAAAAGATGCCTAATATAAGCTTTAGTAAAATTTTTACAGGCATAACAATCACATTCAGGGTCAATGGGGGAAAAATCCTTCTCAAACCTGGCATTGCGGATGCTGGTTTTCCCTTCATAAGTTAAAAAAGACCCGTGCCGCGCCAGACGAGTGGGGATTACACAATCAAACATATCCATTCCACGCTCAATTGCCCCTAAAATATCAGAGGCAAAGCCAACTCCCATCAAATAATGGGGCTTGTCTTCCGGAAGGTAGGGATATAAAGTTTCCAGCATCTCAAACATCATTTCTTGCGGCTCTCCAACTGAAAGCCCCCCTATCGCATACCCTGCAAAATTCAGCGAAGTAATTTCTTGCGCCGATTTTATCCTAAGGTCAGGATAAGTACTTCCCTGAATAATTCCAAACAAATCTCGCTTTACGCAGCCCGCATTACGAATTACGCTTTGTTTTGACTCCCCTGCCCATCTTGTTGTCCTCCTCACCGCTTCTGCCGCCTGGTTTTTATCACAAGGATATGGGACACACTCATCAAGAGGCATCATAATATCTGAACCAAAGGCATCCTGAATCTCCAACACCTTTTGAGGGGTAAAAAAGTGCTTTGTCCCGTCAATGTGCGACTTAAACTCAACGCCTTCATCCGTCACTTTTCTTTTTTCCGCCAAACTGTAAACCTGAAACCCGCCGGAATCTGTTAAAATCGGCTTATCCCAGCCCATAAACTTATGGAGCCCGCCGGCCTCTTTTATTAACTCTTGCCCCGGCCGAAGAGATAAATGATATGTGTTGGATAAAATGATTTCAGCTCCAATTTCATGCAAATCCCTTGGCGACATTGTTTTAACCGTCCCTTGCGTACCCACCGGCATAAAAACAGGAGTATTGATAACACCATGCGTAGTATAAAGCTTGCCAACCCTTGCTTTGGACTTTTTGGATTTTTTTACAATTTCAAATTTACACACTGTTATTTATTATAACACGCCTTCTCAAGGCCAAAACATTTAGGTATAATGGCAGCATATGAATCCGGCAGAAGCAAATAAAAAGCAAATTATGCTTTTTAAAAAGTTTGGCAAAGCAAAACGCCTTAAACTCGCGCTTTCCCTTACGGAATTTGTCAACAAGCTGAATGGCGAAGGAAAAAAATCAAGTGGAACTAGAAAAACTCCTTAAGCATGTAGCCGCCAAATTTGATAAGCTTGAAATCCCTTATGCAATAACAGGAGCATTAGGATCAAGTTTTTATGGCCAGCCAAGGACAACCCATGACTTTGATATTGTAGTACACCTTATCGCCGAAAAAGGGAAATCAAAGCAAATAATTAAAGAATTTGCTAATGATTTTTATGTTAGCGAGGAAGCAATTATTGACTCCCTTATCCATCAAACAATGTTTAATATTATTCACCATGATACGGGGATAAAAATTGACTGCTGGATATTAAAAAACGACTCTTTTAGCCGCGAATCATTTAAAAGAAGGAAAAAGGAAAACTTTTCAGGCAGCAGCTTATTTTTTCTATCTCCGGAAGATTTAATTTTAAATAAGTTGCTCTGGTACAAGGAATCCGACTCAGAAAAACAATTAAAAGACATCCGTGGAATTCTTGAAATGCAAAAAATAGATGCCAATTATATTAATAAATGGGCTGCAAAATTGAAAGTAGCAGATATCCTAAAACAATTTAAACCTCATTCTTAGATAATCAACATAGCATCGCCGAAGCTGAAAAACCTGTACCCGGAATTAAGGGCTTCTTTGTATGCGTTTTGGATAAATTCTTTTCCTGCAAAGGCAGACACTAACATCAATAAAGTTGATCTTGGAAAATGGAAATTTGTAATCATTGCATCAACTATTTTAAATTTAAACCCTGGATAGATAAACAAATCTGTTTCGCCGGAAAAACCGCTGGCAGCATTTAGGAGTTGCAAGGCTAATGTTTCAAGTGTTCGAACCGTTGTTGTGCCGACGGCTATAATCCTTTTAGCTTCTTTTATCGCCTTAACCGTTTCAGGCGGAATTTCATATTTTTCTTCGTACATTTTATGCTCATGGACATTTTCCGCATAGACAGGTTTAAATGTTGCCAGCCCGGTATGTAAAGTAACGTATGCAATATTAACGCCTTTCTGTTTGATCTTTCCTAACAATTCCGGCGTAAAGTGAAGCCCCGCTGTCGGCGCCGCCGAAGCCCCCTCTTTTTTAGCATAAACCGTCTGATACCGTTCAAATAATGATGCTTTCCCTTTCTCATTTGTCATTTGACATTTGCTCGTCCCGAGCACAGCCGAGGGATCATTTGACATTTTTTTTATGTATGGCGGCAGGGGTATTTTGCCATGGGTTTTTACAAAATCAAAAAGATCGCCGTCAAATTCTATAATTTGCCCTCCGCTTTCAGTTTTTTTAATTACTTTTCCGGTTAATTTTCCATCTCCAAAAATTATCCTTGCTCCTTCTTTCAGCCGCTTGCCCGGCTTGACCAAACACTCCCAAACAGAAGCTCCGATTTGCTTGATAAGCAGGACATCAATTACGGCGGAGCCGCTCTCTTTTTTGCCGATAATGCTCGCAGGAATTACTTTGGTATTATTTAACACTAAAAGGTCTCCAGGCTTAAAATATTCGGTAATTTGATAAAAAAGCTTATGCTCTATTGCTTGGGTCTTGCGGTTGAGAACCATTAGGCGGGAATGGTCTCTTTTTTGGGAGGGAAATTGTGCTATTTTTTCTTCTGGAAGAAAATAGTCGAAATCGGAAACTTTCACTTGCGAAAAATCACGTTTAAAAATATTGTCAAAACTATCGATACCAAAATCATGGTGGTAATTGGGACGTAAATTGTCCACCCATTCCTATTTATTGCCAAGTCCCCGGGAAGTTTTCCAAACCAGGGGACTTTTGCCAAAAGCATTAAAAAGGCGCCAATCATAACAATGATGACGCCTATTATTATTAACAATTTCCCAAGTGAATCTAATGCCATATTTATTTAATCTGAAATCTTACCGGTATTTCAAACCAGCTTGAAAGGGCTGATCCGTTTTGCGACGCGGGAGAAAACCTCCAATGGCTGATCGCGTTTAATGCCGCGTCATCAAGGGTTGCGTTGCCGGATGAATTTTTGACTTCAACTTTTTCAACTCCGCCGTTTAACCCAATTGCAGCTTGTATATAAGCTACCCCCTCAATCCCTTTTTCCAAGGCAGAAATTGGGTATTCGGGAAGAACCTGGGAAATAACTGCCGGCGGCATGATAGGCATTTGGATAATTTTTTGCTGGGTAATAATGTTTGGAATAATTTTTAATCCCGGCTGGACAACTGCAGAGGCTTTTTGTGCGGAAATTTCCTCATAAACAAAGGTTGGGTTTTTGGCTTCCATTTTCACCTTTGCACTAAAATATAAAGTAAACGCAGCCATCAGCACACAAAACCAAATGATGCTATTTGTAATCGTTTTTGTATTAATCATATTTTACCTCCTAAAGATATTTTATTATATCAAACAAAAGAAAAATCTTCTATATATTAAAAATCACCTCCGCATTGCCAGCATCATGTTATTGCTTCTGAAACTCCGGCACTTTCAAATGTAGCCATCTCGGTTAATATTTTAACACCCGCCTCAACTATACTTATCCCTAAAGCCGCGCCGGTTCCTTCTCCTAAGCGAAGGTTAAAATCAAATAAAGGTTTTAACCCCATATATTCTAGAATAATCCGGTGCCCAATTTCAACAGAACAATGGGAGGCAATAAGGTAATCTTTAATCTTGGGCTCCAGCTTAACAGCAATAAGCGCTGCCGCTCCAGAAATAAAACCGTCAATCATTATCGGAATATGATTTGCGGCGGAAGCTATTATAACCCCTGCTATTCCTCCAATTTCAAATCCGCCAACTTTGGCCAGGACGTCAATCCCATCTTTTGGATTAGGATTATTAACTTGTAAGGCGGCTTCGATGACCTTCACTTTATTTTTAAATTTATTATCATCGATTCCCGTCCCCCTCCCCGTAACTCTGACAACTTCCTCTCCTGTAATTACCGCCGCAATGGCGCTCGAGGGAGTGGTGTTTCCTATCCCCATATCTCCAGTTCCAATTATATCAATGCCTGCCTTTAATTCTTCTTCTACCACTTCTATTCCGGCTTCGATTGACTTAATTGCTTCCTCCCGCGTCATTGCCGGCCCATTTGCCATATTTTTTGTGCCCCTCGCTATTTTCTTATTAATCAATTCAGGATTAGGATCTAAACCAGCCGCCACCCCAATATCTACCACTTTTATCCGAGCGCCAACGTGCCTGGCTAAAACATTAATTCCCGCGCCGCCCCGAAGAAAATTATAAACCATTTGCGGAGTTACCTCTTGAGGATAAGCGCTTATCCCTTCTTTTACTACTCCGTGATCACCGGCCATAGTAATAATTACTTTGTTTTTTATCTTTGGTTCTTCCATGCCTGTTATACAGACTACCTGTTTCGCGAGTTCTTCCAATCGCCCCAGACTCCCTCGCGGCTTTGTAAGATTATCGAGTTTTTTTTGCGTTTGCTCTAGAAGACGCGTATTTATCGGCTCAATTTTTTTAATGGCCGCTTCAAGTTTTTTCATTTAATTTTTCTCCTTTCGTCCATAATAAATGGAAATATTTCTGGATGCAATGTTTTAGCGATTTCCTCTAACCCGTTTATTATCCTTGGCCCGGGGCGCAAAAACAAATCAGGATTAATCCCTTTATAATAAATGCGGCCGGATTTTACGGCTCGAATGTTTTTACTCCCCGGCTGAGCCAAAAAACATCTTATGCTTTCTTCATTATTTAATGAATCCCCAAAAATGACTATTTCTGGGTTTTTGGCCATAATAAATTCTGGGTTTAAAGTCGGATAATCAACGTTAATATCGCCCGCAATATTTTTTCCGCCGGATATGCTTATTAATTCATTTATAAAAGATTTCTTTCCTGCCGTCATCAGTGAATTTGAATTTACCCAAATGATCACTAATACCTTTGGCCGATGAAGGCCGAAAACTTTATTCTTTATTTCATTTATTCTCATTTGCATTTTACCGACTAGTATTTCTGCGGTTTTTTTTCTGCCGATTATTCCCCCGATACTTTCAATATTATCCAATATATCTTTTATGTTTTGAGGGGATAAAACAATTGTTTTAACGCCCATACTTTTTAATCTCAAAATCGCCGTGTTTTGCCCAAAGTTCGCAGCTAAAACCAGATCGGGTTTTAAACTAATTATTTTTTCTAAATTTGGGCTTCCAAACAAACCTATTTTTTCGATTTTCTTGGCTTCTTTTGGAAAATCACAATTTTCCGTAACCCCTACCAGCTGTTTATCCGCGCCCAAAATAAATAAAATCTCGGTAATGTTGGGCGCAAGCGAAATTATTCTTTTCGCTTCCGCAACTTTGCCCAAATTTACCGCAAAAATCATAAGGGCAAATAATAATGTTATGATTAAATTCTTTTTACTCAAATTAAAATTATCCTTTTATCTTTAACGGAATGCCGGCAGCCATTAAATAAATTTCGTCTGCCGCCTCTGCCAGAATCCGATTAGACCAACCGGCAATGTCCCTGAAATAGCGGCCCAGCCTATTTTCGGGATGGATCCCCAGTCCTACTTCATTGGACACTATAATAACAGTTGGTTTTGTCTTTTTAGCCGCCAGAACTAACCTCTTAATCATGTTGAGTATTACACTTTCCCTGGCCCGGTATTTTTTAACATCCATTTTTCCATTTACGCCTTTTAACAGCCAGTTTGTAATGAGAAGGGTAATACAGTCAACAATGACTGCTTCAACTTTCTTTTCCATGCCAGCCAATGATTTATCGACTGCCAGAGGTTCTTCAACAGTCAACCAGCCCGCTGGCCTTATTCTTTGATGTTCTTTAATTCTTTCCTTCATCTCCGGGTCATCGTCCCTGCGAGCGGTTGCGATATAAGCAACTTTTTTACAGGAGCTGGCCAGTTGTGCGGCGTAGGTAGATTTTCCGCTTCGCGCCCCGCCAAGGATCAATATCAATTTAGCCAAACGGCTCCCCCCTTTTCTAGCTTGACAACATTAATGCTTCCTTGATCAATGCTTATTTTCCAAAAATTTGATAAGTCCAAATTTAAAACCTCACAAAGTATTATCCTTATCGGCCCGCCATGTCCCACCATAATAATATCTTTCTGCTCTTTTTTAATCCTGGTTAAAACTTTGGCCGCCCGCTTCCTTACTTCTCCAAGTGTTTCTCCTTCGGGAAACCTGAAATCGGTTGTCTTTTCCATCCATTTTTTAAACTGCTCATTATATCGAATATTTATTTCAGAAAATGTAAGGCCTTCCCAAAGTCCAAAATTTATCTCGCGAAGATCCGGCTCTATTTCTAAATCTACCCCATGCGGCAAATTGATCGTTTTAGCGGTCTCCACCGCGCGGGAAAGATCGCTGGTATAAATCTTTGCTATGGGCTCGTTCTCCAACCTCTTTTTAATTAATTCGGCTTGCAAGCGCCCATTATGGCTTAAAGACACATCCGTAATCCCATTATATTTCATATTATTATCAGTTTCGCCGTGCCTGACTAAAATTAACCTCATAAATTAAAACCTGCCATCATTAAGATGCTCAATAAAACCATCACTTCCACTATTTCATTAACAGCGCCCAAAGTATCGCCGGTCATGCCGCCAATTTTCTTTTTAATATACGCAGTTAGGCATAAAGTAAAAATAACCGCCAAAAATATAAGTATAATCCCTCTGATCTGAAGCAATCCTAAAATTAAAACCACCGGCAAGAAACTGGCATATATAAAATCTTTTAGCCCCACTCGATTGGTAAAAGCTTCACCTAACCCGCCTGATGACCGCGCATAGGCGGATACCGCGCCGGAAAGCGCCATCATCCATCGCCCGATTACGGGCATAACTAAAAGTGAAATACTCTTAAACATTTCTGGAATTTCGTATAAAAGCGCCAGTTTTAATCCCAATAAGCAAATCAAACCAATTACCGCCATGGCGCCGATCCGCGCGTCTCTCATAATTTTTAATGCTTCTTCCTTTGATCTCCCGGCATAAAAACCGTCAATAGTATCCGCAAAACCATCCAGATGAAAAGCCCCGGTAACCAGTATTAAAGTGATAAGCAATAAAACATCCACTAAAAGCCGCGGGAAAAAAGGTGAAAGCGTCAAATTTATAATTACTAAAATTCCGCCTATAAGCAAGCCCACCGCCGGGAAGTAGGGCATGGATCTTGACATCTTTCCATTCCCTACCTGTCCCGGAACAGGTATTCGCGTCAAAAATTGGATAGCAGTAAGTAGGTTTTTCATGTTGTTACCCTGCCTGACCGGCAGGCAGGCAGGCAGGGTTCCAAATCTAAAAACCAATAACCCCTTCGTAATACTGTTTTTCCATAACTAATTTCTACGGGCTTCCTAAAAAGCGGGCCATCGATTACAAAAGTATGGTATTCGCCTAATTCTCCGCAGGGGGTAACCGGAAGTTTTTTTAAATCAGCAAGAAATTTTTTGTCAACTTTGCGTCCTAACCATTCTTTGCCAAATATTTTTGCGTTTGCCGCTACAACTATTGCTTTAAATCCCGCCTCAACAAATTCTATAAGCAATTTTTCTTGATCAGACCCCCACAGCGGCATATAAGGCTTTACTCCGATTTCCCTGCAAACCCGCTCAATCCAATCTCGGTGCTCCTGCAAATCAATGTCTCCAAAAATTACCCCCCGAGGCTTCAACTTGCGGATTAAGGCCTTAAAACTATTTTCATAACTTTTAGCCGTAACCCAATTTTTGCAAAGAGGAATTCCTATGTTCTCTGACTGCAATTCCAAAAGTTTTTCTCTTACGCCATGGAAAGAAGACCTTTTAAATTTTTTTGAGATCGAATTTAAAATATATGAAACTTCCAGGCCTGACTGCAGCGCCTTATAACAGGCAAAGCAGCTATCTTTGCCCCCGCTCCATGAAGCTATTATTTGTTTCATTTCTAATAATTATGTGCTATCCCTAAAGTATAAGTTCTTCCCGGCATGGGATAATCTCTTGATTCCTGGTAATTTATATCAAATAAGTTATTAATTTTAATTATAAATGGGGCTGATTCTAAACCAGTATCAACAACAGTATAAGAAGGAAGTATGTCTGTATTCGTGACATCTGTAAATTGTTTATCGACAAACCTTAAATTTAGATAAGCTGTTTGTCTGGTATTGTCAAACCGCAGCCCAATGTTGGCCTTATTATTGGGTTTATAGATAAGCTCATTATTGGTGGAGGAATTAACAGCTTTAAGATAAGTATAATTAATAAAACCCGAAAGCAAAGAACTAAATTTCCTTTTAAGCTCCACCTCTACTCCTTGCAGCTTGGCCGCATATACATTAGACGGCCGCCAGGTACCACCACTATCCGGAGCCCAGTCAATCATATCTTTAACCTCACTGCTAAACCAACCCAGGCTAGCCGTGGTCAAAGTATTAAATTGTTGGTCTATCCCAATATCAAATGTTTGCGCCCTTTCTGGCTTAAGGTTAAGATTCCCCGCAGCCCAAGTAGTAGTTGGCCAATATAAATCATCAAAATTAGGCGCGCGAAAAGACCCTCCCCAGGAACTTCTCAATGTAGTGCTTGCTACAGGATGATAAACCAATCCTAATCGAGGGCTTATTACGCCCCCAAAGGTGGAATGCTCATCGCCTCTTACGCCCAAAACAACTTTCAACAACTTGTTAAAATTAATTTCTTTCTGTAAAAATGAAGCGAGATTATAAACCGCGTGCCGGCTATTTTCCGTGCTTTCAATCTGATCTCTTCGCAGTTCAACTCCAGAAATTAGAAATGGTGATTTTAGTTCGACTTCTAATCCTTCCGTCCAATTCTTATGGCGGCTATTGGCAGTAGAAAAGAATAACCGATCAAACTGATTTTGATAAGCACGTATCTCTAAATTTTCTATATTCCCAGATAATTCCAGATGATTTTTTTTATCCGTTTGGCGATCAGTAAGAGAAGGGGTAATTATTGTGTTTGGAATCCCTTTTTCCATCTGATAATAATTTGTAGAAAGAGCTATGTTTACTTTTTCCCGCATTTCAAAGTTGAGCTTTCCGCTAAAATCTTGTCCGCTGTAATCACTATTCGCCCTGTGGCCATTTGACTTCATAGATTCCAAAGCAAAAAAGCCGCTAATTGCTCCTTCGCTCAAACTATGGGCAAATGAATAGTTTTGAGTATCATAACTTGAAAGAGAAGCAGAAATTTTGGTTTCAGGCTCGATCCCTTTTTTTGAAATAACATTAATTACGCCACCCACCGCATCCGCTCCATATAAAGCTGAAGCTGGGCCGCGCACCACTTCAATTTTTTCAATATTATTTAAAGAGATGCTATCAAATTGATTCCATCCCCCCTGGGGAGAATTAATCCGTCGTCCGTCAACTAAAAGCAAGACCTGGTCAGAGGTAGACCCTCGAAGCCTAAGTGTAATTTCTCCTGCCGGGTATCCTGTACTTTTTACGTCTAGCCCGGAAACAAAGCGTAAAGCATCGGCAACATTTGTGGCACCTGAAGCTTTTATTTCTTCTTTTGTGACAACAGTAATGCTGGCAGAAGATTCAGATATTAATTGCGGGATTTTTGCGGCAGTCACAATCAATTCCTGGCCGTAATACCTGGGAGCTCCAAAAGCTGAAGTGCCTATTTGCGTGCTTTGGCCAGCCAAGGGCAAACAGTTTCCAATAATAAATAAACAATTAATAAACAATGCTGAAAGAATAAATTTGATAATTAGATTCCGTGATGTTTGATTTAACATCTCTATACTCCCTTAAGAATATAGAGTCTTCGGGTAACTCTTGATTCTCCATGATCAGGCAGGAATAGAACCCGCAAAACCTTTTACATCTCTCCCGATTGAGCGACTGACATGGATTTTCCGTTTACTAAAATTACCACCTCCCCTTTATAAACACTGCGAGCTTTAATCAGCTCGGAAACCTTTCCCCGTAAAACCTCTTCATAAATCTTTGTCAGCTCCCGCGCAATAACAACCTGCCTATCGCCCAGGACGCTAAAGATATCTTCTAAACATTTTACCACACGGTAGGGGGATTCGTAAATGATGGCCGTCCCGTCAAAATTTTCAATCTCCTTTAATGCCTTTCTTCTTTTCCCCGGTTTTTTTTGCAAAAAGCCCAGAAAAATAAATTTATCTGTTGGCAAGCCCGAAACCGCCAAAGCCGAAACTAATGCGGATGCCCCTGGAATTGGAATTACTTTAATATTATTGTTTATCGCTGATTTTACCAACTCATACCCCGGATCGGAAATCCCGGGCATCCCTGAATCTGAAACAAGTGCAATCTTTTTCCCGTTTTTAATCATTTCAACAAGATAGTCAGTTTTCGATTTGATGTTAAACTTGTGATAGCTGGTCATTGGGGTTTTTATTGAATAGCGGTCAAGCAGTTTTTTTGTCTGCCTTGTATCTTCCGCCGCAATTAAGTCGACTTCTGATAAAATTCTTATGGCACGATAAGTAATATCTTCAAGATTGCCGATTGGCGTGGCGACAACAAAAAGCTCAGACATTAATAATTTTCATTTCTTTGAGGAGGGACATTTACTTTACCCTGATACGAAGACCCTTCTTCAATTAATAGCTTATCGCAGGTGATTTCTCCGTTAACCTTTCCGGTTTTTAATATTTCAAGCCCTTTTTCGGCAATTATATTCCCTTCAACAATTCCGGAAACTACAACCCTTGCCCCTTTTAAATCTCCCGCCACTTTTCCTTTGCCGGCAATAAAGATATCGCCAACCGCCTTAATACTGCCAACAACTTCCCCTTCTAACTGAAGCGAGCCGGGGCAATTAATTTCTCCCTTTATCGTTGTCCCTTCCCCAATTATTGAATTAATCACTTTTTTCTCCATAATTAAAAATACCTGCTTGCGGTTAGAACATCCATCCCCAAAAATGGATATGGGTTGAGGGCAAAGCCCCTTCTTATAACTTCATAATGGCAGTGCGGCCCGGTTGAATATCCTGATGTGCCAACGTATGAAATAATTTGTCCTTTGGTTACTTTTTGCCCAACCTGAACCGCTAACACTGAATTATGCGCATATAATGTAGAAAAACCGTATCCATGGTTGACCTTTACAACCTTGCCATAGCCACTCATCCAGCCAACCTGAGCAACAACTCCCGTGGCAGTTGCCCTAACAGGACTGCCGTATTGGGCATTGATATCAATCCCGGAATGAAATCCTCTCCATGGAGATACCCTGTAGCCAAAAGTTGACATAATTTGCCCGCGGATCGGCCAGGAATTTGGGGTACTGGCCAAGCGGTCGTTTAGATAAGCGACTCTCGCCTTAAGCTCTTCTAAACTATTTTTTGTTTTTTCAATTTCGCTTAGGGAATTGTTTATATCAAGGGTTACGCTTTCTACTTTTTCTAAATTATTTAATTCATTTTTGATTTTTTTCTTTTCAACTTTTAAGCCCAGCATTCTCCTTAATGAATTGTTCTGGTCTTGTATTTCCTGAAGTTCTTTTTTTATTACAACTATCTGTTCGATTTTTTTATCTTTTTCAGACGAGTTTTGGACAACGGTTTTATAATGGATTAACTTTCCTGATAAAAAAGAAGCATAAAGCAGGGAAACCGAAAAAACTGTGGCAAAAGTAAGAAAGACTGCAATAAAGCTTTTTAATACTGAAGAGGGTATGCGGAGGCTAAGAGTTTTTGCCGCGGCATCATGCGGCACAAACATGAGTGTATAAAATTTATTCTTTTCACGTAACTTCATAATTCCTTTCTATTCCCCCTAAATGATAGCAGATGGGTGAAGGAGGAGTCAAATCGGGGCGAGAGGATTTGAACCTCCGACCTCACGGTCCCGAACCGTGCGCTCTACCAAGCTAAGCTACGCCCCGTTGTTAGTCAATTCGGGGCGGCGGGATTTGAACCCACGATCTCTACCACCCCAAGGTAGCGCCTTAGACCAAGCTGGGCCACGCCCCGAAACTATTCAAGCTTACATCAAATCAAACTTAGTTCCAAAAGAAAAAATATACGGCAACCTCGCCTTTTGATACCAAGCATTAAAAAACGCCGGTATAAAGAAATCAAGATTGAAGCCAGATCCCCATATCCTCCAATCACAACCCACGCCTAATCCAATATCACAATAAACATTATTACCGGTAGCAGAAAATGAATTATTTGTTTTCCTCCATGAGTTAACAGCATTTAACCCAGTACTTATAGAGAGATAGGGGTTTAATTCGGCAATCTTTGGAGAGTAAAACATATGTCTAAGATTTAGATATGACGCGGTTTCCACATTAAGTGTTGACGAGGAAGCATCTTTAAATACACCATGATCAGCAACAAATGCAAATTCCAAAGCAGTTCTATAAAAATTATTAAATTTATAATAGTATCCTACTTGTAAAATATTTCCAGTTAAATAATCTACGCCCGAAAATTGCTGAAAATTATTAATAAACCCGCAATTAATTGCTAAGCCATATTTGTTTTCTGCCTCAGTTTTTCCTGCAACTACAAAAAACAAACCTATTAAAACCCCTAATATTATTTCTTTTTTCATAAATTTACTTTAATTTTAGCATATTTTTTCCTTTAAACCTATCGCCCTGGCAAACAAATTGCTTTATATTTTAAGGCAAACGCTAATTTTTATAACTATGACCTTATTCAAAAACAAATATAGGATAGAATCAATTAGGTTACAAACATGGGATTATTCGTCTAGGGGATATTATTTTATTACAATATGCGTTAAAAATAGAATCCATGCCCTTGGATATGTCAATAACGGAAAAATGATCTTATCAAAACAGGGCCAAATCGTTCAGGAACAATGGAATGATTTAATAAATCATTATAATAATATCGAATTGGATGCGTTTGTTGTGATGCCAAATCATGTACATGGGATTATTATTGTTACATCTGTAGGTGCAATTCATGTTGGGGCAATCCCCGTCGTAGGGGCAATTCATGAATTGCCCCTACGACGACAACAACCAACCCCCATTCATATAATACGCCGGAAAATGTTGATTCCGAAAATAATCGGCCGGTTCAAAATGCAATCATCAAAAAAAATCAACGATTGTCAAAATACCAACGGACAACCGTTTTGGCAATCACGTTATTATGATCATATAATTCGCAACGAAAATTCATTATATAAAATTCAAAGATATATAAATAATAATCCATTAAAATGGGAATGCGACAGAAATAATGATACAAACTTATCGGCGAATTAGAGATATCCCTTTAGGACTTCGAAGATGGGCTTCTCACGCCCGGATACAAGTTTGTCAATATCTCCCCGATGAGCATAAAGAGCTACTATAAAAATAATTATACTGAAAAGGATAATGGCGAAACTTTCTTTTAAAAAATAAAATATCAGCGGAGAAACAGCCAAAACCATTAGCGAACTCAGTATTAGATATCTGGTAATACATAAAAATACTACATAAGCCGCTAGGCAAATAAAAACAACATATGGATTAATGGCTATCATAGCGCCAACTGTCGCGGCAAGCCCTTTGCCCCCGTTAAATTTTAAATAAATTGAAAAATCATGCCCCAAAACCACAAAAACCCCCGCGATTAAACAAGCTATGTCTCCCCCGATAAACAACTTCGCAAGCAAAACCGCCGAAAAACCTTTGGCAACATCAAAAATAAGGGCAAGCGAACCGGCAAGTTTGCCTGAGGTAACAAGAGTATTGGTCGCACCAATATTGCCGCTTCCTTCCCTGCGCACATCAACCCCTTTTATTAATTTGGAAATAATTAAGCTGAATGGGATCGCGCCGATAAAATATGAAATCAAGGCAAGTATAATGAGTATTTGAATCACTGGGAAATTTTATCTAATCCAAAGGCCTTATGAAGAACCTGAACAGCTTTTTTCCCTTCCTCGAATTTTACAACGCACGATATTTTTATTTCTGACGTGGAAATCATCTGGATATTAATTTTTGATTCCGAAAGCGCCTTAAACATTTTTGAAGCAGTCCCGGGTTGGGATACCATCCCAATGCCAACCAGCGAAACTTTTGCAACATCGGGATCAGAAATAACTTCTGCCGCTCCTAATTCCTTAGCAACTCGTTTTGCGATTTCTACCGCTTTTTTTAAATCCGGAGTATCAACAGTAAAAGCCATGTCCGCCTGCGTCCCCTGGGAATGGATTGATTGGATAATCATGTCGACATTGATTTTTTCATCCGCCAGCGCGCCAAATATTTTTGAGGCGGTTCCCGGCTTGTCCGGAACTTTTAATATCCCTATCTTTGCGATATTTTCATCAAGCGCTATCCCCCTCACCGCTTCTTTCTTTTCCATTTTTGTTGCCTCCTTAATATAAGTGCCTTCGCTTTCATTTAATGATGATCGAAGATGAATTACCATCCCGTAAATGCTTGCGCATTCAATTGATCTTGGATGAAGAACTTGCGCGCCAAGCGATGCCAGCTCAAGCATTTCTTCATAAGATATGCTTTTTAATTTTTTTGCCTCTGGAACAATTCTTGGATCTGTCGTGTAAACTCCGTCTACATCAGTATAAATTTCACAAACTTTTGCATTGAGTGCGGCGGCAATTGCAACCGCAGATGTGTCTGACCCTCCCCTACCGATTGTGATAATGTCGCCCTTGCTGTCTACGCCTTGAAATCCGGTAATAACCGCCACTTTGCCGGCTTTTAATTCCTTTTTTATGCGGTCAAGTTTTATTTCTTTGATCCGCGCTTTTTTATAAATGTCTTCAGTTATTACCCCCGCCTGCCCGCCGGTTAAAGAAACAGCCGGACAACCGATGGATTGAAGCGCCATAGCCAGAAGCGCGGCAGAAACCTGTTCTCCGGTAGAAACAAGCATATCGTATTCCCTAGGATCGGGATTTTCGGAAACTTTATTCATGAGCTCAATTAGCTCGTCGGTTGTATGACCCATGGCCGAAACAATTACCAAAACCTCGTCTCCTTGATCCCGTGTTTTTTTTACCCTGCAGGCGACATTTTTTATCTTTTCCGCTGTCCCAACCGATGTCCCGCCGTATTTGTGTACAATTATTGCCATATGTTTGATTATACCAAATAATATTGCGTCATGCCCGATTTAATCGGGCATCCATGATATAATTACCTTTATGCCGCAAGACCATTCGTTTGATATTGTTTCAAAAATTAATTTGGCTGAGCTTGATAATGCAATCAGCATGGCATTAAAAGAAATAAGCCAGCGCTTTGATTTTAAAGGGTCAAAAACAGAAATCAATCATGAAGAAGATAAATTAGTTTATATCTCCGATGATGAGTTTAAATTGAAAAGCGTAATAGACATACTTAGCACAAAATTAATCAAAAGAGGGATTTCTTTAAAGTTTTTCGATTACGGAAAAATCGAGCATTCGCTTGGCGGCGCCGTCCGGCAGGAAGCCAAAATTAAGCAAGGCATATCAGCTGAGCAAGCAAAAGAAATCAATAAAAAGATAAAGGATTTTGGGCTTAAGGTGCAAAGCCAGATCCAGGGCGACCAAATTAGGGTTTTTGGCAAAAAGATTGACGATCTCCAGGCCGTTATGCAAAACCTAAAACAAGCGAACCTCCCAATTGAGCTGCAATTTATTAATTATAGATAAGATATATATTCAGGTAAAATATGCAAAATATATTCGATTATGACTTAAAATCCCTGTGCTCCCGTTTTGCGGAGCTTAATATCCCAAAGTTTAGGGCAAAACAGGTTTTCCTTTGGCTGCATAAAAAATTGGTTTTTGATTTTTCCCTGATGAGCGACTTGCCGCTTGAGCTGAGGGAAGTTTTATCGCAAAACTTTGCCATTGGCCTGCCGCGAATAATTAAAACTTTTAAGTCAAAAGATAAAACCATTAAATTTTTATTCGGGCTGTCGGACGGAACCCGCATAGAAAGCGTTTTGTTAAAATCAAGCGACGGCAGGTTTACTATTTGCGTTTCAACCCAAGTTGGCTGTCCCCTTGCCTGCGCTTTTTGCGCAACAGGGCAATCAGGATTTAAAAGGAACTTGACTGCTTCGGAAATTATCGGGCAAGTTTATCTGATAACAAAAAATTTTCCCGGCGTCACCAACATAGTTTACATGGGAATGGGAGAGCCGTTTTTAAATTATGCCAATGTAGTTAAATCCATAAATGTGTTAATCTCAAAGGAAGGGCTCAATTTTGGGCAGAGGAAAATATCTATTTCTACAAGCGGGATACCAGAAAAAATTCGAATTTTTGCCGCTGAGGATTGGCAGGTCCGGCTGGCTGTTTCGCTTAATTCCGCCGATGAAAGGATCCGCTCCCGCCTTATGCCGATAAATAAAAAGATACCGCTTTCAAGGATAAAAGACGCGATAAAATATTACATATCGAGAACCGGCAGAAGAGTAACGCTTGAGTATATAATGATAAAAGATGTTAATGACACCCCCGATGCGCTTGTCAGTTTATTGGATTTTTGCCAGGGACTTCTTGTTAATGTAAATCTTATCCCTTTTAATTCTATCGGCGGCTCCTTTAAGGCCTCGGAAATTAAAACGGTAAACCTATTTCTTAGGACTTTAATAAACAACAAGATAAACGTAAACCTGCGAAATAGAAGAGGCGAAGATATTCAGGCCGCCTGCGGACAACTGGCCTTTAAGCCGTTGTGAATGTTTTTGTTATCTCTCTTGGCTGCCCTAAAAACCTAACCGATACAGAAGTTTTAATGGGACAGCTTGCCGCATCCGGCCATAAAATTATCGCAAGCGAAAAAGAGGCCGATTTTTTTATTATCAACACCTGCGCGTTTTTAAAAGCCGCGAGAGATGAAGTAAAAGAAACAATAAAAGAATTAAAAAAATACAAAAAAGAAATTTATTTGGCCGGCTGCTACCCTGTTTGGTGCCGCCGTTTTTCCGTGCCTTTAAAAGGCGTTGCCGGAGTAATTGATACAATCGGCTTGCATAGCTACCAAATCCCAAGAATCAAAGCGACTCCCCCATGGACAGCATATATAAAAATATCTGAGGGCTGCGGCAATAAATGCTCATACTGCATGATCCCAATAATTCGGGGGAAATTAAAGATACGTAAAACCCAAGACATTTTGGAGGAAGCAAAGCAACTTGCCAAAAAGGGCGTAAAAGAAATAATTTATATTGCCCAGGACACAACCGCCCACCCCAAACTGCCGGATATCTTACAGAAAACCGCGAAAATCAAAGGAATTCATTGGATTAGGATTATGTATGCCAACCCCGCGCATATAACAGAAAAGCTTATAAAAATTATTAAATTGGAGCCCAAAATCGTAAAATACATTGACTTGCCTCTACAGCATATAAGTGATAAAATATTAAAGTTAATGAATCGCGCCCAAATAAATGGGCAAGGAATTCGAAATTTAGTTGAGAGATTAAGGAGGAAGATACCGGGAATAGCGATAAGAACGAGTTTTATCGTCGGATTCCCAACCGAAACGGAAAAGGATTTTGAAGAACTCTTTGATTTTGTTAAAGAAATGAAGTTTGAAAGAGTTGGATGCTTTAAATTCAGCAAGGAAGATGGGACGCCTGCGTCAAAAATGAGGGGGCAGGTTCCCGAGAAAATTAAAAGTTACCGTTTCCAAAAGTTAATGTTGCTGCAGAAAAAGGTTTCTAAGGAGCTGAATCAAAACTTGGTTGGAAAATATTTGGAAGTATTATACGAAGGTTCGGGCTTGGCTCGTACTCCAATGGATGCTCCGGAAATCGATTGTTCAGTTTGTCTCGGCAATGCGAATTTATCTCCAGGTGAGTTTGCTAAAATAAAAATAACAAATTCAAAAAGCTATGAGCTCACCGGACGGTTGTACTGTACCTAACTTAATAACTTTTGGAAGAATACTTTTAACTCCCCTCTTTCTCTACTTTTTGTTGACTTTTCAGCCGATTTATTCATCCTTGATTTTTTTAATTTTGGCTTTATCGGATGCGCTTGACGGTTTTTTGGCCAGACAGCTGAAAGAGACCTCCGATCTAGGCAAATTTTTGGATCCCATAGCGGATAAGATCCTTGTAATATCGGCTCTGATAGGGCTTGTTGAAATGAGATATATCCCGGCGCTTCCGGTAATAATTATTATCGCCCGCGACTTTTTTGTGCAGGCGTTAAGGATGAATTCGGCGCGGGAAGGCCATATCATTGCCGCCGGACATTTGGGAAAACTTAAAACTATTGTCCAGGTTATTGCGGTTTTTATGTGTATTTTGCAGCTGCCTAACGCGATGCCTGTGCTTTGGTTTTCGGTAATTATTTCTTTAATCTCGGGAGTTGAGTATTTTGTCAGAAGATAAAATTGATGTATCAATTGAGGACTTCTTCTCAAATATATTAGAAAGCATTGGGAAGATTTCAGATGATGAGATTTTTGATCTTCTGTCAAAGAGCCATAAAACAATTTCAACTGCCGAATCGGTAACCGGAGGTTTGCTTTCTTCAAGGTTGACGGCATTTTCCGGAAGTTCGAATTATTTTATCGGCGGGATTATAAGCTATCACAGCCGGATTAAAGTCGCGGAGCTTATGATCCCTGGCTCATTAATTGCGGCGGAGGGTCCGGTAAGCAGTAAAGTCGCATGCGCGATGGCAGAGGGAATAAAAAAGCGCTTTAAAACTGATTTTGGGCTTTCTACTACCGGTTGCGCAGGTCCCCTCCCCCTTCAGAAATCGCCGGTTGGACTGGTTTATATTGCTATCGCATCCGAAAAAGGCTGCGAGTGCAAAGAACTCCATCTTGCGGGAACAAGGGGAGAGATAAGGGAAAGAGCGGCTCAAGCCGCGCTGGGGCTTTTATGGATTGAATTGGGCGGAGAAATTTAATAAATAGACAAGGAGGAAAAAGATGAAAGACGAAAAGAATAAGGCGCTATGGATCGCGATTTCGCAGATTGAAAAAAACTTTGGCAAGGGCTCTATCATGAAAATGGGTGAAGCATCCAAACTGCAAATTGAAACAATTCCTACCGGAAGCATTGGGCTTGATGCCGCCCTCGGGGTTGGAGGGCTTCCTAGGGGAAGGATAATTGAAATTTTTGGCCCGGAATCGGGGGGAAAAACGACTGTGTCGCTTCAGGTGGTGGCAGAAGCCCAAAAAAGAGGAGGAACCGCAGCTTTTATTGATGCTGAACACGCGATGGATCCAAAATATGCCAAAAAGTTAGGGGTGGATGTTGACAATCTGCTGATTTCACAGCCGGATTACGGGGAACAAGGGCTTGAAATATGCGAAACCCTTATCCGCTCAGGGGCTTTGGACGTGATTGTGATAGATTCGGTTGCCGCGCTGGTTCCAAAGGCGGAAATTGAAGGAGATATGGGAGATCCCCAAATGGGCCTGCAGGCGCGCCTGATGTCGCAAGCGCTAAGAAAACTTACTGCGGTCGTTTCAAAATCAAAAACTGTTTTAATTTTTATAAACCAGCTTAGGGAAAAAATCGGCATTGTGTTTGGCAGTCCCGAAACCACCCCCGGCGGCCGCGCGCTGAAATTTTACTCTTCAGTGCGGCTTGATGTCCGCGCGCAGGAAAAAATAAAAGACGGGGATAAAATTATCGGAACCCGCGTAAAAGTAAAAGTCGTAAAAAATAAGGTTGCCCCGCCATTCCGCGATTCATCTTTTGTGTTGATCCACGGGGAAGGCATTTCAAAAGAAGCGGAATATCTAGACCTCGGGTTAAAATTTGGTTTGGCTGACAAGAGCGGCTCATGGTACGCGTTTGAGGGCGAGAAATTAGGACAAGGATACGAAGCAAGCATCCAATTTTTAAAAGAGCATTCTTCAATTTCAAACAAGATGGAAAGCAGCATCAGGAAATTTATTGAGAGCGAGAAAGAAAAAGAAAACAAAAAGGCGGAACCCGCAAAAAAGGCAATAAAGCCGTAAGCGAGAGCAACAGCGTAATAATCGGAAAAATAAAGGGAGTGATTTAAATGACTTTGGAAACATTAATTTATTCAGCAATTGGGCTGCTATTGGCTTTTGGGCTGGCAGTCGCGTATTTAGCCATAAAAAGGAATATGGCTGAGCAAAAAATCAGGGTAGCAGAAGAAACCGCAAAAAGGATTTTAGAAGACGCGAAGAGAGAAGCGGAAACCAAGCGCAAAGAAGCTATCCTTGACTTAAAGGAAGAAGCGGTAAAACTCAGGAGGGATTTTGACCAGGAAACAAAAGAGAGGAAGCAGGAACTTTCAGGCATCGAAAGGCGCCTGCTGCAAAGGGAAGAACACCTTGAAAAAAAGGAAAAAATTAATGATGCGGAAGAAAAAAAGATAAAAGAAAAAGCCGATGAGCTGGCAAAGATCCGCGAAGAACTTCAAAAAGGCCACGAAAAACAAATCCAAGAACTTGAAAAAATCTCCGGCCTCCCCAAAGAGGAAGCAAGAAAGGTTTTGCTTGAAAGCTTGGGAAAAGACGTAGAACGCGATGCCGCGCTTATTATTAAACGCAAAGAAGAAGAAATAAAAAAAGACGCGGAAAAAATGGCGCGCGAAATTCTGGCTACTGCCATCCAGCGGTGCGCGGTTGACCACGTGGTTGAAACCACAACCACTATGGTTGAACTGCCCTCAGACGATATGAAAGGCCGCATAATCGGGCGCGAAGGAAGAAATATTAGGGCATTTGAAACAAAGACAGGGGTTGATTTAATTGTTGACGATACGCCGGAAGCCGTAATCCTTTCAAGTTTTGATCCGCTTCGCAGGGAAACCGCCCGTTTGACCTTAAGCAAATTAATTGTAGATGGGAGGATACACCCGGCCAGAGTTGAAGAAATGTACGAAAAAAGCAAGCTTGAACTTAAGGCCGCCATGTGGGAACACGGGGAATCCGCAACAATTGAATGCGATGTCCACGGACTTCCTCCGGTTTTGATCCAGCTTTTAGGCCGGCTCCATTACCGCACAAGTTATGGTCAAAACGTTTTACAGCACAGTAAAGAAGTTTCCCATCTGGCCGGAATGGTTGCCGCGGAACTTGGGGTAAATATAAAGCTCGCAAAGCGCGCGGGGCTCCTGCACGATATTGGAAAAGCAATTGACCAGGAAGTTGAGGGAACGCACACCAAGCTTGGCGCCCTTTTTGCCCAAAAAGCCGGAGAGTCGGCTGAGGTTATACACGCCATTGAGGCGCATCACGAAGATATCCCGGCTCAAAGCATAGAGGCAATATTGGTTCTTGTTTCAGACGCTATTTCGGCCGCCCGTCCCGGCGCCAGAAGGGATACCCTTGAAGCATATGTAAAGCGGCTTGAAAAACTTGAGGCCGTTGCCAAGGCGTTTGAAGGGGTTGAAAGGGTTTTTGCGATCCAGGCCGGAAGGGAAGTAAGAGTAATTGTCCAGCCGGAAAAAATTGACGACCAGATGGCGCCAAAACTGGCTTATGACATTGCCAAAAAGATAGAGTCCGACCTTGAATATCCCGGCGAAATAAAAGTAACCGTGATCCGCGAAACCAGGTCCCAGGAGATCGCGAAATAACAAAATGAATATATTATTTATTGGGGATATTGTTGGTTCCTACGGCCGCACCATCGTAAAAGAAATGCTGCCTGAAATAAAAAAAACATATTCCATAGATGCCGTTATCGCGAACGGGGAAAACTCGGCGCACGGATACAGCATCAGCGAAAAGATTTACAATGAATTGATTTCTATGGGTGTTGACGCCATTACCATGGGAAACCATTTATGGGAAAAAAAAGAAATCATTTCAAAAATTTCTTCGCTTGACCGGCTGGTCCGCCCCGCCAACTTTCCCCCCTCTGTCCCCGGCAATGACCATATTGTAATTGAAGTTCAAGGCATAAAGATCGGTATTGTTAATTTTTTGGGACGTGTTTTTATGCAGTGCATGGACTGTCCCTTCCAAACGGCCGAAAAATTAATCCCCAAAGTAAGCTCTCAGGCAAAAATAATTATCGTTGATATCCACGCTGAGGCAACTTCTGAAAAATGCGCGTTTGCCCACTTCTTAGACGGCAGGGCTTCCGCGGTTGTCGGCACGCACACGCATGTTATGACCGCGGACGAAAGAATACTCCCTGAGGAAACAGCATTTATCTCGGACGTTGGCATGGTTGGCGCTTATGATTCAATAATCGGCATGAACAAGGAACAGATAATAAAAAGGTTTGTAACCCAAATGCCCGAAAAATTCGAACCAACTGAAACCGGCCGCGGGCTGTTTAACGCGGTAGTTTTAAATATAGATCCAACCAGCGGAAGAGCGCTTAGTATCTCTAGGATTAGTAAATTATTTCCTGCGTGATTACGTGGAGCGGGGGTTGACTACGCCAGTTCTTTTAGAAATGACTCGCAGGGTTGTATCTTGATATCATTTCTAATAATTTCCTCTTTTCCTCGGTAAAGCAATATTTTTTTAGCTTCGGGGTATTCTTCTCCAAATGATTTCAAAGGGCGCAAATCGGAATTATGGATCAACGCGGAGTTTTTAACTTCGATCGCCCAAAATATATCCTGGCCATAAACGATAAAATCCACTTCTGATCCGGCGCTGGTCCGCCAAAAAAATAAATTACTGTCATATTTTTTATAATCAATCCAAGCTCGCAAGTGCTGTGCGACCAGTCCTTCCAGGGCAGCGCCTATTATGTCCCCGCCTCGATCCAGCGGTCCGGACGGCCTGAGTGAACGAAAAACGCCAGCATCAAAATAATAAAACTTGGGGTGGACAGAGACTTTCCTTTTTGCCCGCTTGGAAAACGCCGGCAGGCGGAAAGCAATTAATAAATCCTCTAAAATATTAACATAGCACTCGACAGTTTTTCTTTCGATTTGGCTTTCTCTTGCGACATTGCTGATATTCAAAATCGATCCATGAGAAAAACTGATTGTTTCAAGAAAGCGGGAAAAATCACCAATATTTCTTGTCAACCCTTCTAAATGGACTTCTTCCCTGATATAAAGGTTAATGTAAGACTTTAATGTTTCCGCGGGATCTTTGCTGTCAAGCACAACCGGGAGGAGGCCTATATTCAATGCCGATTCCAGCGAAAAAAGTTCTTTGAGTTCTGCCGCGATAAAGGGATGCAGATGCCGCAACAATGCTCTGCCTGCAAGCAAGTCAATATTAGCTCTCTTTAATTTGCGGGCGCTTGAACCGGTAAGAATAAACTGCCAGCCCTTCTTTTCTTCAAGTAAGCTATGCACTACTTCCAAAATCTCAGGAATTTTTTGGACTTCATCAAGAATAAAAACCGATCCGTTGGGTTGGGCATAGACCAAATCCTTTAGCCGTTCCGGCCTTCCGCTGTAATTCCTATAAATGTCCGGAAGCAGGAGATCAATATAAATTGCTTTGCTAAAGGCTTCCTTAATTAAAGTTGATTTTCCGGTGCCTCTAGGACCAAAAAGAAAAAAACTTTGTTCTTCTAAAGGAAAAAATCGATTAATTTTATTCATATTTCTCCATATTTAGACCATATTTGGAATATCTCATTCCATATTTTGACTTAAAACGGACAACTTGTCAACCAGAATCTACGATGGGCTTGTTTAACGCTGTTGTATTAAATATTGACCCGACCAGCGGAAGAGCGTTTAGCATCACAAGGATTAATAAGTTATTTCCGGCGTAAGGGGGGACTAGGTTTTGTTTCCATTATTTTGCGTTTTATTTTTAATATTCTGTATTCTAATGCTTTTAAATCAAAACTATAAAGCTGTCCTATCCGATTAGCTTCATTAATACATATATTTTTATTTGATGGCAATAGTTTTGATGGCAATAGTTTTTTATACTTTTTAATCTCTAATAATATCTCTGCTCTATTTTCAATGCAGTCGCATTTATTTAAGAAAATGATAAAGCTTGCCCTTAAATAAACATCTGCCGGCTTAAGTCTTATTATCTTATTTTTCCATATATCTACGGCTTTTGATGCGTCGCAGGTATCGTTATAGAGGCAAGCTAATTTAATATATAGGGCAATTAATTTATTTGTATCTTTATTTGATTGCTTTTCATGATTTGCGATTTGTTTTTCTAATAATACAATTTGATTTAATGTTTCTTTCCTTGTATCACAAGGACTCGAGGCTTTGTACATATTGAACAGGGAAAAACACCCACTAAGCAATGAACAGCCCATAAACCCTCCTTATAACAATCTGTGTATATATCGAAGGATTTTTAGGGAAATTTCAGGTCTTGATAATTATTTTTTTACCAGGCTCTTGAGTTGTTCATTAAGTTTTTCTGCAGCAGTATTTGGCTGGCCTAGTATCGCTTTTGCATCTCTTGTCATAATACCTATATGTTCTGAAAGAACTTCTTTTTGCCTAATGTTGTATTTTAAAGCTTTGACCCTTCTTTTAATGCTTGCAATGTCTCTTGCGACATTTCCAGAAGAATAAACACCCCCATCGCTAAATGAGAAGCTTTTTCTCCTTAATTTTCCTGCAACCTTTTGCAAAATTGCCATTTTTTTCTCAATATTTTTTATGGTCTTCTTCGCCTTTTGTAAAATTGCATCTCTGTTTGGGTTATTCATGGGAAGATTTGCAATCAATTGCTCCGCGTTATCCAGCTTATGCACAAGCCTGGCGTAAAACGCATACAAATATATATTTATCACATTTTTATCAAAATTGCGCGGGATGTCATTTATGCTATCTGTAAGAAATATTTGGGGGATTACAATAATTTTATTTTCCCCCATCATATCCCTAATAATTAATCTTGTAGCACGTCGGGCGATAATTTGCATATTTTTCCCAGTTATTTTGACTGGGATAAAGTAAGCTGAGTCATTTGAAACAACAAAAAGCCTATCTTTCTCTCCTTCTTTTTCCCCTCTTTTAAATGCAAATAAAACACCATGCCCTATAATTTTAAAAGGCCCAGTAGGGTAAACAAAATATACTCCTGAATATTTTGTTTCATATCCAATTGATTTTAACAACATTCCAGCGATGCAAGCATAATCGCCGCAACTAATTCTTATTGCTCCCTCTCGAAGCGGACGATCGCTAACCGCCGCGCGGGAAAGCGCTTTTAGTAATTGGGTCGCTTCTGCTAAGTTTTTGGCTGAGGAAAGATAATCATTTCTTATGCCGGCAGTTACCGGATGATGATAAAAATACTTAAAATAATATTTTAAAAAGGCGCTTAATCGCTGGGGATCATCCGCTACATTACGGAGAACAGCAGACACATGTTCTAAATCATACGCTCTGTCCATTTCCAGCCCTGCCTGGGAAAAAATGGCCAGAGCCGCCCGAATAAAGTATGAATTACCATTATTGCCCAAGAGCAGCTGTAAAGGCCTTGCTTTTTCAGCAGAGGCTTCAATTAATAAACTAGCTGCATTCGTCCTATCAAAGTTTTTTTGAAATTGAGAATAATTACAAACGGGTTCTGTTTTTGCTTTTTGCGCTTCTTTTTCTTCATCTATGAAGTCTTCATCTGCACTTTTGCATTCTTTTTGCCAAAATTTTCCATGTTTCGCAATTATTTCCAACACTTCTGTATTAGCGTATAAATATCCGCGCCTATATCCTGCGTCATTAAAATATCTCACTAATCCATGTTTTCCATTGAGCATGGTTTCTCTTAATTTGTTTTCATCGATGTTAATGCCGGCCTTATTCAAAACTCCATTTAATTCCTGAAAACTAACATCAAAATAACCATCCATATCTTTATCGTCAACTATTTCTGTAATTTGCCCAATTAATTTTGTTCTTACTTCGTTGGATAATTTAGTAGTATTTTGAAGAATATCAACAACTCTAACAGCCAGTAAGCGGCGTTGGCCTCTGATTAGGTCGATTCGTTGCTGTGTATTTAAGTCGGGTTTTTTCCACTCACGCAGCCAATTAACGCCATGCCACTCAAGGCCTCTGGTTTTATTCTGCGAAACATATATAGGACTATTACTTTGGGGAATCTTTATTGAACTCATATTGGGTATTAATACACCTCTATAATATTAATCGGTTTAATAGTGTATTTTCTTGTATGAAATTTATCGGGTAAGCGTTAGATATATTTATGACCTTAGCAAAAATTCGATGTGTTTGGATGTATAACTTTAATCAATTGAATAATCCCACTACTGTTTCGAGTATTGATAATCGATTTTTACAAGATCAATCCATCTGTCACTTTTAAAGCGATTTTACATTGACGTTGAGCCGCACGCGCTAAATGAATGGAAGAATTATGATTCATTAGCCATATTATACGGGCAATGATATATTTTTCACCTTTATTAGCTTTATATGCGTTATATCCCCACTCCAAATTACCCCACCAATCTCTACTTTGTTGCTTGAAATGGCACTATATCCGTAATAGTATAAGTTCCAGCTGAAACTTGACTGGTGAGAACGGTACTGGTTAAAGCTTGTTGCGCTAAATAGGAAGTGTTATTGCTAAGGTCATAAACATCAAAATATAACAATCCAGTAGTAGCATCGTAATCAAAGTTAAATATTTCAATGTTGGATTTGCTGGGAATCATGTCAATTGGCGAAGCAGAAGAATTGGTTAAATCCAAGCGATAAATTTTGTAACTGCCAACCTTGTTGGATAAATAAACAGCATAATTACCGTAGGCTCGGACTTTACTCATGGATTTGTAATAATTTGTCGTATCTTGAGGAAAAACTGTAATTTCCGCGCCGCCATATTCATTTATAACTTGGAATAATTTATCCCCTTTTGAACTACCGGCTCCCCAACTATCTAAACGCATTACAGCATAAAGTTTACCATTCGGAGCAAAGACTAATTGTTTTGCATTACCAAATTGTACTCCTGAAAGGCCGTTTTCTTCACGCCACTTTGACCATGTCTTACCAGAAAGGTTAGCAGCTATAATATCATCTAAATAACTGTTGACCTGCCAACTTTCTAAAGTAGCGGCTAGACCTGCAAAAGTAATGTCATTAAGGGTGTCAGTTGTAATGCTCTGATATTTTGTTCTGACAAAAGAACGGATTGCGGCTTCGGTTACTCCAGCTTCTAAAGATAAGGGGAGAACTACTTGCCCATAGTTATTGGTAGAAAAAAACTTTTTGTTAATCATATCAGTTGGATCCCAATATCCCCAGGTAAGTTGGCTGCCAATAGTATTATAAGTTTCATTATACATATTTTTGTCATCATATAGAGCTTCAACTGCGGTAGGAAGTCCCGCTGAGCTTAATGTCACCCGAGTAATTCCGGAATACTTTTTGGGCACAGAGTTTTCGTCTAAAAGGGTTAAATTTTCTCCAATCAAGAATATATAATTAGTGGTTTCATAATTGTAATAGTAATAGGCACGCAAATAACCCGCGCCATCATTGTAAAAGATATTACTAACTGTACTTCCATTGATTACGCGCAGCCATTCAATGCTCCAATTCCCAACATTTGATCCATGAAAAATGATAAATCCCCCTGGTGTTACCAAGAAATCACGCACTTCATAATTAGAACTTCCTATCTGGCTTATGACACCAGCAGTGGTTTTTTTCTTTAAGATAGTATTTCCAGCAGAAGTTTTCCCTAAATAGTAAACAGTTCCAGCACTATCAAATTGTACTTGTTTGGCTGGCAACTCGCCGTTTTCTGATCCGCCATACCAGGTTCCTATCCCATATACAGCACTATCTACTATTTCAATGCTACCGCTGGTTGTTATTTTAAAAAAGGAAGCTTGAGTTTCAGCGCTAGTTGTAGAGGAAACCCATATTCCCCATTGGAAACCAATGTATAAAGATCCATCCGGGCCAGTTTCAATGACAGAAATAGGCGGATGCCATTGTGATGCTAAAGCAGAAGAAAGGACTGAAGAAATTTCCCCGCTGGAGTTAAGCTTTAATAATTCTGTAACATTATTTGCCGAAAAAGTTTTAATTGCACTGCCTGAAACAGTATTAGCAGAGGAAGCAGTGGCAATTGCTTTGGCTCCGGAAACATCAAACAAATTGCTAAGCGAAACTGTTGGGCCTTTGTTTCTTTCTCCACTTGAGTCGCCGTTCTGTTTCCCGCAACCAGAAATCAATATTCCCCCAATTAAAATCAATATCAAAAATACAAACCCGAGTAATTTTTTCATGATTGTTCCTCCAGGATAAAACCTTTTTACTTTTACATAGTATAATCATAAGCTTTTTTAAATTCAAGCTATATTTTGCTATACTATACAGTAATGTCTAAAATCATTAATATTGCGATTATTGCTCATGTTGACCATGGCAAAACTACTTTGACTGACCATCTATTAAGGCAGGGCGGCGCTTTTGGGGAGCGGGACGAAATAACTGATCTGGTTATGGATTCAAACGAATTGGAGAGAGAGCGCGGCATTACCATATTTTCAAAAAACTGCTCAATACATTACAAAGATATTAAGATTAATATTGTTGATACTCCCGGACACGCGGACTTTGGGTCAGAGGTAGAGCGCGTATTAAAAATGGTGGACAGCGTGCTTTTGCTGGTTGATGCGCAGGAAGGCCCCATGCCGCAAACTAAATTTGTCTTATCAAAATCGCTTAAGTTGGGATTGCGCCCGATTGTTGTAATCAATAAAATTGACAAAAAAGCCGCACGGCCGCTAAAAGTGATAGACAAAGTTTTTGACCTGTTCGTAAAGCTCGACGCGACTGATGACCAGCTTGATTTTCCGATAGTTTATACGATTTCACGCGAGGGAGTTGCAAAATACAATCTGGAAGATAAATCCGTAGACCTTTCGCCGCTCTTTGAAACTATTTTAAAACATGTTCCTCTCTATCCGGATTTTAGCGATAAGCCGCTTCAATTACTGGTAACCAACCTTGCCTATAATGACTATGTCGGAAGGATTGCAATTTGCAGGGTAAACCGAGGAAAGCTCGAAATAAATTCCCCAATTGTTGTTTGCAAGCTTGATGGCTCAATTGCTCAGGCCAAAATCACAAAGCTTTCTGTCTTCGAGGGGCTAAAACAAGTTGAGGTTAATGAAGTTCCCTGCGGCGATCTAGTCGCGATTGCCGGAATTCCGGATATCACAATAGGGGAAACGATAGCTTCCGCCGCAAATCCAATGGCCTTGCCTTTGCTAAAAATTGACGAGCCCACGTTAACCATGGAATTTTTGGTTAACGATTCCCCTTTTGCCGGGAAAGACGGCAAGTATGTAACAAGCAGGCATTTGAAGGAACGCCTTGAACGTGAAATGCAGACTGATGTCGGCTTGCGCCTTGAAGCGCTTAGCGGAATTGAAGGGTTTAAGCTTTCCGGAAGAGGAGAACTGCATCTTTCAATCCTTTTAGAAAAAATGCGGCGAGAGGGCTACGAAGTCCAGGTTTCACAGCCAAAAGTAATTTATAAAACCATCCATAACGAAAAGATGGAGCCGATTGAACAGGCAATCATCTCAGTGCCGGACGAATACTCGGGAGTTGTTATTGAAATGATGGGCAAACGCCGCGGCGAGATGCAGGATATGTCTACTAAAGGCGGGACAACCAGCTTTGCCTTTAATCTCCCCACGCGCGGGCTGCTTGGCTTTAGGGCGGAGTTTATAATGAGTACTAAAGGAGAAGGGATACTTAACCATTCATTTTACAAATACGAAAGATTTAAGGGAGAAATCGCCAAGCGGCAAAATGGCGTTATAATTTCAGGGATCGCCGGCAAGTCCGCGTCTTACGCGTTAAATAATTTACAGGAAAGATCGCACTTATTTATCGGCTCCGGAACAAATGTTTATGAAGGGATGATTGTTGGCGAGAATATGCGCTCGCAAGATATGACGGTAAATCCCTGCAAAGAAAAGAAACAAACCAATATTCGCGCCGCCAGCGCAGATGAAGCTATTCGCCTCACCCCGCCAATAATCCTATCGCTTGAACAGGCGCTTGAATTTATTGATGATGACGAATTAGTTGAAATCACGCCCAAAAGCATTCGCCTGCGTAAAAAGCATTTAACAGAACATCAAAGATCGCGCCAGAAGTAAAGTTTTACCCCTGTGCTTCGCAGTCTTTTACAAATTGCTTTATTTCTTCTATGCTTTCAAGAATCATCTTTGCTTTTGCAATCCCAAAAGAAAAAGGAAACTTGTCGTCCTCGCTTCTTTTAATGACCAGCATCGGCTTCCCTTTATACTCAGACCTGTCGTATATCATGATCTACTCCTTTCAGTAAATATTCCCTATTCTACAACGCTATTTGTCTCCACACAAGTTTATTGATCTCTCGTGAAGTAGTTTAATTTTTTCAGCTAATTCCTTCTGCCTGGCGGATTGCTTTTCAATAGCCTCTTTAGGCGCCCGGGCAATAAAGTTATTGTCAGATAAAAGAGTTTTTATCTTTTGTATCTCTTGCTCTGTCTTATCAATTTCTTTATTGATTCTTTCCATTTCTTTTTCTAGATCGATCAGCCCTTTGAGCGGCACATATCCTTTTGTATTATTTGCCATAAAAGCGGCTGATTGCTGGGGCTTATCTTTTAATTCATCTTTAACTGTGATCCTGCTTATTTTTGCCAGCGCCTTAATTATTGCCTCTCCTTCAATAATGGCTTTTTTCTCAGAATCATCCGGGGCTAAAATAACTTCTTCAAGGGTTTTGGTCTGCGTCCCGGTTTCTGCTTTTATGTTTCTTATCGCGGTGATTAGGGTTTTAAGATATTCCATTTTTGAAATCGCTGTTTCGTCTGCCTTAATATTTTCCGGCCATTTCTCCAGCATGATTGATTTGGCTTGTGTTCGCCGATAAATTTCTTCAGTTATAAAAGGCATGAAGGGATGTAAAAGTTTAAGTGAGCCCTGTAAAACTTCCATCAAAATCCGAGATGCCTGTTCTTTCTTTTTTTCATCATTGCCATATATCCTTATCTTGGCAATTTCAACATACCAGTCGCAAAATTCCCCCCAAACAAATTCATAAAGCAGCCGCGCGCCCTCGCCAAAATTATATTTTTCAATCGCGCTGGATACATCCTTTGCTGTTTGGTTGAATCGCGAAAGGATCCATTTATCTTCTAATTCCTCCCCCTGTCCCTCCATAGGCCTGCCTGCCGGCAGGCAAGGCTTGGGACTGGGGGAAGTATTCATCATCACAAACCTGCTCACATTCCATATTTTATTGGCAAAATTTCTTGCCTCGGTTATTTTTTCTTCTGAAAGTTTTACATCCTGCCCCTGCCCGGCAATTAAAGAAATAAATGCAAAGCGCAATGCGTCTGCCCCCGCCTTTTCAATAACTTCAATCGGGTCAATCACATTGCCCCAGGATTTGCTCATCTTTTTCCCATGGATATCTTTTACCAGGCCATGGATATAAACGGTATGGAACGGAGCTTTTTTCATGAAATGAAGGCCGGCCATTATCATCCTTGCCACCCAAAATGTGATAATGTCGTAGCTTGTGACCAAAACATCTGTTGGATAAAACTTTGTTAAATCCTCTGTATTGTCAGGCCAGCCAAGGGTTGAAAATGGCCAAAGCGCGGACGAAAACCAGGTATCAAAAACATCCGGATCCTGCACTAAGTTTTTTCCACCGCACTTTGGACATTTCTCCGGCTTCTCTTCCGATACTATAATTTCATTACATTCATTTGACATTTGACATTTGTCATTTGTCATTCCATTCCTGCAGTACCAGGCAGGAACTTGGTGCCCCCACCACAATTGCCTTGATATGCACCAGTCGCGGAGATTGGTCATCCATTGCAAATATACTTTGGTCCAACGCTCGGGGACAAATTTGATTTCCCCCTTTTCAACCGCTTCAATTCCTTTTTTGGCAAGAGGACCCACTTTTACAAACCACTGGTCTGAAAGATAGGGCTCAATAACTGTTTTACACCGGTAGCAATGGCCAATTGACGTTTCATAATCTTCTATTTTTTCAAGAAAACCGTTTTCTTCAAGCATCCCAACAATTCTTTCCCTGGCTGCAAAACGATCCATGCCCTCAAGCATGGAAATATTTTCTTTTTTTTCAATTTCCGCCAATGTGATATGGCCATCAGGAGTCATAATATTTACAAAAGGCAGATTGTGCCTCATCCCCATTTCATAATCATTTGGATCATGGGAAGGGGTCACCTTTACCGCTCCCGTGCCAAAAGAAGGATCCACAAAATCATCCTTTATAATTGGAACCATTCGGCCGACAAGAGGCAGTTCTATTGTCTTACCCCACAAGTGTTTATATCTTTCATCTTTTGGGTTAACGGCAATAGCAGTATCTCCCAGCATAGTCTCTGGCCGCGTGGTGGCAACAATAATTGAGCCGTATTTTATATGCCAAAGTGAAGATTTTTTTGTTTCGTGCTCAACCTCAATATCAGAAAGCGCGGTTTTACAGCGCGGGCACCAGTTGATGATTCGCTTCCCGCGATAAATAAGCCCTTCATTGTATAGCTGGACAAAGTGGCGGCGCACAGCTTTTGACAATCCTTCATCCATAGTAAACCGCTCTCTTGTCCAATCGCATGACGCGCCTAGCCTTCTTAACTGATTTGTAATCCTTCCCCCGTATTCTTTTTTCCATTCCCATATTTTTTCAACAAATTTCTCCCTGCCAAGATCCTCTTTGCGCTTGCCTTCTTTTTTTAATTCACGCTCAACCACGTTTTGCGTCGCGATGCCGGCATGGTCGGTTCCCGGGATCCATAAGGTATTAAAGCCATTCATTTTTTTGTAGCGGATAAGCAAGTCCTGGATGGCATTATTGAGCGCGTGCCCCATATGCAAAGAGCCCGTCACATTGGGAGGAGGAATTACTATAACAAATGGCTTGGCGGTTGAGTTTTTATCAGGCGTAAATAACTTATTCTCTTCCCATATTTTATACCATTTTTGTTCAACCTCTGAAGGACTGTATGTTTTTGATAATTCTTCGGTCATATTTTCTCCTTTAAAATCAGGCTTTCTGAAAAGTTGCTTATCCTCAACTGCTTTTTCATATTTAAAGAATACAGTTTTTCCGGTATCATGCCAACCAGTTCTGAATCAATTATTTCAACATTGTATTCAATCGCCCACATTTTTATTTCATCAAAAACCCTCTGCAAAGAACACATTTTGTGCGAAGTGATATTAACCGAAACCTGCGCCGTGCCGCAAGTTTCAAGATACATGCCCAAAGCCCTGACTCCCGGCAGGCCGCCGTCTTTTTCCCGGATGTTTTTTGCAATAGATTTCGCGATATCAATATCTTTTGTTTTTAGGTTCACGTTAAAGGCGATTAAAAAATCTCTTGCTCCCACTGCCGCGGCGCCTGCCGTTAAATGGAGCCCATAGCCAACATCCGGAACTCTATGGGGCTCATGTATTTCATTGGCTAATGCTTTGTACCCTCCCCGCCTTATATAAGGAAGTTCCTTCCTTTCCGCAATTTTTGCCGCCTCCCCATAAAAATAAACCGGCAGTTTCAATTTTTCCCAAAGTTTTTCCCCTACTTCATGGGCAATTTCAACCGCTTCACTTATTTTTGATCCGTTCAACGGAACAAAGGGAACAACATCTACTACTCCAATAAAAGGATGGACTCCCTTATGTTCCCTAATATCCAAAAGCTCAACAGCGCGTTGAGTAAGGTCAATTGCCGCCTGCCTTATCCCCTTCGCGTCTCCAACCATTGTTATTACGCTCCTGTTATGGTCTGGATCAAGATGGAAATTCAGCACTTTTGCCGTTTTCACTGAGGCAGCTATTTGCTGGACAGCGCTTTCGTCCTGCCCTTCCGAGATATTTGGGACACATTCAAACATATTTGAATTATAACACGATATGTTAAAATTGATTATGCGCCTGAAAGTGTTTACTTTTTTGCTGATATTTATTTCGTTTGCCTTTGGACAAACTTATTGCAGGGGCATTTACCGCAATAAAATCGCTCTCACCTTTGATGACGGGCCAAACCCTCTTTTTACAGAATTTGTTTTGGATATATTAAGAGAAAATAATATTAAAGCGACATTTTTTTTGGTCGGGAAAAAGGTTAAAGAAAACCCTGAGCTATTGCTGGAGATTGCAAATGAAGGGCATGAAATTGGGAACCATACTTATTATCATTCGCGAACCAGTTGGATAAACAACAATAAACTGCTGGATGAAATTGACCTTACTTCAGAAATAATATTAAGGGAAGCAGACAAACAAATAAAACTATTCAGGCCGCCGCATGGCGTTATTAACAGCGAGAAAAGAGCTGTCGTAGAAAAGGCAGGATATCATATTGTAATGTGGTCGGTTAATGCCGATGATTTTTCCCATGCCTTTTACGGCATGAGAAATTCGCAGTCAATCTCCCGCCGCGTTTTATCAAGGATTACGGGAGGGGACATTGTTTTGATGCACGACAGCAGCGCGCAAACAATTGTCGCTCTCCCAATTATTATAAAAGAGCTCAAAAGGCGCGGGTTTTCTTTTGCCACGGTTTCAGAAATTACTGGCTTGTTTTAAACGCGTTTTCGAGGTCTTCCCCTTCAAGCGTTTCTTTTTCCATGAGGATCCCGGCAATTTTTTCAAGCTGAGCTTTGTTTGAATTGATTATTTCCACGGCTTTTTTATGGCAAACATCAATAATGCTTTTTACTTCGCAATCTATGGCATCGGCGGTTTGTTCACCATAATCCTTCATTTCCGCGATATCCCTGCCCAAAAATATTTGCCGGTCTTTCCTGCCAAAAGTCCTGGCCCCCAGCTTTGACATGCCGTACTCTGTCACCATTTTTTTGGCAAGCTCAGTTGCCCGCTCCAAGTCATTATGCGCTCCTGATGTGACTTCAGAAAATTCTGTTTCTTCAGAAGCCCTTCCGCCTAGTAAAATCGTTATTTGGTCGATTATCTCGCTTTTTGAAACCAGGTATTTGTCCTGCAGAGGCAAGGCAAGCGTATAGCCAAGCGCCAATCCCCTAGGCAGGATAGAAATTTTATGCACCGGATCCGCATTTGGCAAAAGCTTTGAAATCAAAGCATGCCCCACTTCATGGAACGCGATTATCTTTTTTTCTTTTTCAGAAATGACCCTGCTCTTTTTTTCGGGACCCGCCATAACCCTGTCCGCGGCTTCTTCTAATTCCTCTTTGAATATCTCTTTTTTATCCGCCCTTGCCGCAAGAATCGCCGCTTCATTTAGCAAATTTTCCAAATCCGCTCCGGTAAATCCGGGAGTCCTGCGCGCGACAACTTTTAAATCAACATCTTTTGCCAGCGGCTTGTTTTTCGCGTGGATTTTTAAAATTTCTTCTCTGCCCCTTAAGTCCGGCTTGTCTAAAACCACCTGCCGGTCAAACCTTCCCGGCCTCAAAAGCGCGGGATCAAGGATGTCCGGCCTGTTTGTTGCGGCAATAACAATAATATTTATTTTTGGGTCAAAGCCGTCCATTTCAACCAGCAGCTGGTTGAGCGTTTGCTCCCTTTCATCATGTCCTCCCCCCAACCCTGCCCCCCTGTGCCTTCCAACCGCGTCAATTTCGTCCATAAAAATAATTGAAGGCGTTTGTTTTTTTGCCTGCTGGAAAATGGCCCTTACCCTGGCCGCTCCCACGCCGACAAACATTTCAACAAAATCTGAGCCGGAAATTGAAAAAAACGGCACATCGGCTTCTCCGGCAATCGCCCTTGCAAGCAAAGTTTTGCCTGTTCCAGGCGCACCCATGAGCAAGAGTCCTTTTGGTATTTTCGCGCCGAGTTTTTGGAATTTTTCCGGTGTTTTTAAAAAGTCTACAATCTCTTTTAGCTCTTCTTTTGCTTCATCAACGCCGGCAACGTCCGCGAATGTGATTTTTATTTTTCCTGAAAGCGGCTTCGCGGGAGATTTTCCAAAAGAAAGCGCGGCGCTGTTTGCCGACTGCGCCTGCCTTAAAAGCAGCCACCACAAAAAGCCAAAAAACGCCAAAGGAAAAACGATTTGCGAAATAAGCGCCCAGGCCCAGCCTGATTCCATTGGCGACTCAACTTTAATATCTATACCCTTTTCCCTTAAGTTCGGAACCAAGTTGGGATAGTTTAAGGCTCTGGCTCTAAACAGCGAGTTATCTTTCAATTTTCCGGAAACGATTTCTCCGGCAATTGTCACTTCTTTTACTTTTCCTGTCTCAATTAAATTTAAAAAATTTGAAAACGAAATCTCTTTCGCCTGGTCTGTTTTATACAGCGGGGCGAACATCATAACGCCCAAAAGAATAACCATCCCCCAGAAAAAAACGCTCCTCCGATTAATGTTCACGTTTTTTCTCCTCCTTTTTTATTTGCTTCCATTTTTTTAAAACTCCTTTAATCGTGCGCGCCTTCCCTTTCCCAAAAACATGCGGATGGCGACGGATCATTTTTTCGGTAATATTTTCCAAGACATCTTTAATGTCAAATTTGTTTTTTTCTTTGGCTATTTCAGCGTGCATAATTATATGCAGGAGCATGTCCCCAATTTCTTCCGCCAAGTGCTTATGGTTCCCCAGGTCAATCGCTTCGATAGCTTCATTAACCTCTTCTATCATGTATGGTTTAAGCGATTTGTGCGTCTGATTCTTATCCCAGGGGCATTTTTTGCGGAGGACTGCCACAACCTCAACTAACCGGTCAAATTCCTTCATTTTATTCAATTTTACCATATTTCGTGCAAGTTTTCCGCCCTATATCACGATTAAGTAATGTAAGCATATGATTAATAACACAAATATAAAACCTGTAAATATTACAGACATAGTTTCTCGCTTGCAAATGCTGCCTGCCGGGCAAACAATTTCCACTGAACTTTTACAAAAAATTATCGCGTCACTAATATCTGACCCAAGAGGAATTGCCGGACTTTCTTTTAAAATCGGGCAAACAACAGTAAAAGGGAAAGAGCTTCTCCGGCTCCTTGCGAGCACTGGATTAAACCCACAGCAAATGACCAATGTAATTTATGGTTTATACCATGGCGTCCGTATTACTGGAAAATTTTCTCCAGCCGAAGATAATCTTATTCATGTCCGCCCAGAACAATTAAAAGAAATGGCAAAAAATTCTGCCATCCAAAAACATTTATACCTTGTTTCTCTTTCAATTGAAAGGGATAAAAGTCCTGAACCTCTTTATCAAAAACCAAAATCGCAAATCGGCGCGCCTTCAACAGGAATACTCCCGGGACTGCCCGATTCAATAAAAAATCCGCAATCTGCCGGCGTGGCAGCAGCTGGAGTTTCTTTTCAAGCCGAGAAAGAAAATATCATCTACCAGCCAGATAAATTAATAATGGCGGTCACTGAAAAATACCTGCCCGAAAAAAGGGCAAAGCTTGCTTGTAATATTTTACTGGAGAAAGGGGAAACACAATGAAGGAGAAAGATCCAATTTCCGAATTACAAAACGCAATACGCCAATTATGGAAGGATTATGGAAAAAGAAACACCATAAAAGGCATTCATACAGAAATTGAAATTGAGCCGAAATATTTTTTAAACGGCAAGTTGAATCCTGAAATTTCAGACCTTATGATTTCGGTATTTCTTTCAAAGTCAACTATTGAAGATGTAAATAATGGAAAAATCACAATCAAGAAGCAATCGATAATTATCAACGATAAGCAGGGAAGGCCGATTGCAGAAATAAAAAAACAATCCATGATCAGGGAGTTTACTTCTCGACTCGGGATTTAATTTCCGGAATCGGGCATTTTTTAAACTCTTTGCCGCTTCCGTTAAAATATTCTACCTTGATAAGCCCATTATTTTCTTTTATCAACTTTACGCCCCGGGCTTTCGCGAAAAGTTTGAGCTCAATGATTTCAAAAAGGCTTTTTAGCGGGTTTTGCATTTTTCCAAACCGGTCTTCAAGCTCATTAAACAGATCCCTAAGCTCGTTCTCTTTTTCAATTAAATTTATCCGGCGGTATGTCGCGATCCTCTGCCTTTCATCTTCCATATAATCGGCTGGGATGTAGGCGTCAACCTTGATATCAATTTCTACTTGCCTGGGGGTGGGCTCTTTAATCCCTTTTATTTCCCTGGCCGCCTCTTCAAGCAGTTCGCAGTACATATCAAAGCCGACCGAAAGCATATGCCCATGCTGTTCCGCGCCAAGAATATTTCCCGCACCCCGTATTTCAAGATCTCTCATGGCCAACTTGTAGCCGGAGCCCAAGGATGCATATTCCTGGATCGCCTTAAGCCGCTCAATCGCGGAAGTTGATAATATTTTTTCAGGATAATAAAAAAGATACGCGTATGCTTTTACGGAAGATCTTCCCACCCTCCCCCTTAATTGGTAAAGCTGGGAAAGCCCAAAACGATCGGCCTCGTCAATTATAATTGTATTGACATTTGTTATGTCCAGGCCGGATTCAATGATAGTTGAGCATAGTAAAATATCAAATTCGCGCTGTAAAAATTTTCCCATTGTTTGCTCAAGCATTTTTTCTCCCATCTGGCCATGGGCAATCCCTACTCGCGCTTCGGGAACAATTTTTTTCAGTTTTGCCGCCATCCCGGATATCGTCTCAACCTTGTTATAAACAAAATAGATCTGCCCCCCTCTATCAAGCTCCTTAAGCACCGCCTCCCTTAAAACCGATTCGCTCCAAGCCAACACATATGTTTTTACCGGCGATCGGTCAAGCGGGGCGGTGTTAATTAAACTCATGTCGCGGACGCCGGAAAGAGAAAAATATAAAGTCCTCGGGATCGGAGTTGCCGTAAGGGTTAAAGAGTCTACCGAGACTTTTAGCCGCTTGAGTTTTTCCTTGTGCGCAACCCCAAACCTTTGTTCTTCATCAATTATTATAAGTCCCAAATTTTTAAATTTAATGTCTTTTGAAAGCAGGCGGTGTGTTCCGACAATTACATCAACTGTGCCTTCTGCCAGCTTTGCGATTGTATTTTTTTGTTCGGCCTTGCTCCTGAATCTGCTTAGCATATCAACTGAAAACGGGAGAGAATTAAACCTTTCTTTAATATTATTGTAATGCTGTTCCGCGAGAATAGTTGTCGGCGCCAAGATGGCGGCTTGTTTCCCAAATGCCGCCGCTTTAGCCGCAGCTCTGATCGCGACTTCTGTTTTGCCGTATCCCACATCTCCGCAAATCAGCCGATCCATCGGCTTTGGCAAAGACATATCGTTTTGTACTTCAATAATTGCTTTTTGCTGGTCTTTGGTTTCTTCATAGGGAAAAGAGGCTTCAAGTTCTTTTTGCCAAACATCCACCTGAGGATACGGAGCCCTTTCCGCCTGCGAGCGGTCGGCATATAAGCTCAATAGTTCTTCGGCCATATCTTTTACCGATTTTTTTACCCTGTTTTTTGTCCTTGCCCATTCCTGCCCGCCCAATCTCGCCAGTTTTGGCTTAAACCCTTCCTTGACGGAATATTTTTCAACCATGCCAATCATGGTAAGAGGAACATAAAGCTTGTCGCTTTCCGCGTATTCAATTAAAAGATGCTCGCCCTCAACCCCTTCTACTTTTTCCATCCCGCAGTAAATCCCGATCCCATAATTTTCGTGTACGACGTAATCACCGATTTTAATGTCCGCAAGGAGCGACTCGTCAACCCCTTCCCTTGAAACTGCTTTGGGAGGATTCATCTTTTCTCCGAATAATTCATAATCTGTTATGACGGCTGTATCATTTATAACAAAGCCGCCGGAAAGCTCCCCTAAAATTATCGGATGGCTTATGCTTTCTTTGAGCGCTTCCGCGTGCTTGCTGACTATATAAACTTTTTTTCTTTTTTCCAGTTCGCTTTTTAATTCCTCGATTTTTCCAAAAAACTTCGGCGCCGGTTCTATTATTGATTTTTCAAAAGAGGAAACAGTTGTCGGGTTTGTCTTAATTATTTCCTCAAAGCTAATAAAATCTTTTTCCCCATTAAACTCCTTTGCCTCGTCGAACAGCTTTTCATATGTTTGTTTTAAAATTGCCGGCTCATCAATGGCAACTTTTGGGTTTTTGGGCAAAAAATCAAGCACTGATTTTTCAAAAAGTTCAATCGCAGGAAAAACTACCGCCTCATTTATTTTTTGCTGGGATTTTTGGTTTTGCGAATCAAAGCTTCGCATTGAGTCAACCTTATCTCCCCAAAGTTCAAACCTGACAGGCATCTCCATGTTTGCGGCAAAAACATCAATTATCCCGCCGCGCACTGAAAACTCCCCCCTCTCCCCAACAATGCCCATCCTTTTATATCCAAGCCCAACCAGTTGTTCAATTAAATTATCGCGATCAATCTTTCCCCCCTGCTGAATTGTTATTGATTTGATTTCATTGCTTGTCTTTTGCAAAATTGCTTTTAGCGGGGCGACAACAATCCCTTCCCAGCGCGATAATATTGCGCACCTTTCTCCAATTAATTCTTTGCTTGGGGCAATTTCTTCTCCGGGGAAAATATCAAGCGCCGGCAAAAGAAAAACTTTTTTGCCGGATATCAATTCTATTTCGCGCTTGATTATGCTGGCCTGTCCTGAGGAATTTGTAATAATCAAATCCGGGGATAATTTTGCCAAAACACAGCTTTTTGAGGCGCCAATTAATCCGGAGGTTGTACCAATTAACTCGGCAAATTCAAGCATTAAAACGGTTCATGGCGCTATCGATGCCTTCTTCAATTATAGCCTTAATGGCTTCCGCCGCTTTGGTAATTGCCAAGAGATCTTTTTGTTCGTTTGGAATTTTTTGAAGGACATAATCAGCCACGTCACCGGTTAAGCTTTCTCTTCCTATTCCAACGCGGACTCTATTAAAATCAGATAAGCCACGGTGCAAAATAATTGATTCAATCCCGTGGTGCCCTCCGGAATTGCCGTTTTGGCGAATCCGGATTTTTCCGATTTCGAGGTCAACGTCGTCATAAGCTATGATTATATGGTCAAGATTTATTTTATACCAGTTTGCCAGCGCAGAAACCGCCTGCCCTGAATTATTCATAAAGGTTTGGGGCTCAGCGATGATAACTTTGTGCCCGCTGACGTCAGCTTCCGCGGTAAGGGAAAAGAGTTTGCTCTTTGACTTGAACTCGGAAACATTTAAGAGCTTTGCAAATTCCTCAACTACGAGAAAGCCCGTGTTATGGCGGGTGTTTTCATACTGCTTTCCCGGATTTCCTAGGCCAACAACGAGGTACATTATTATCTTCCAAAGGTAAAGTCAACGCCAAACCTGAAGTCAGATGAAGGCCTGCCCTCATTTTCCTTTAGCCATGAAATGCCGAGCACTTCGAGGAACATTTTAAATTTTTTAAGCATTTCCGGCGGATCTTTTTGCTCCCTAAACGGCTCCACCCTTAGGCCAAGCCCGTAATAAAAACTATTGAGCCATGATTTGGGGACGCCGGAATATGTGAGATACGAACAAACATAAGGCCTGATTCCGCCGTCAAAATGCATCCCCCATTTCGACTGCAGATATAATAGGTATGTGTTAAATTGGTTGTTTGGAAAATTATTTGCTTCAGCAAAAAAACTGGTTTGCCGGTATGACAAATTCCCCCATATTTCAGCCCACGGGGCTTTATTGTCTATCTCTTTTAAGTTCCATTCGTGCCAAACATCAACGCCAACACGAAAATCACTGGTTTTAATTTTATCAACATCTGCGGTTGCCTTATCGTTTAGTACAGACATCCTTAATACTTCAGAAAAAAGCTTAAGGTCTTTTATCCATTCATTTGTCCAATCGGTTGATTGGTAGGATGTAAATGGCATCAGCCGGAGACCCGCGCCGTACGCACAATTATTATTCCAATAGTTTTTATCCTGCGACAATACGCCGTAATATGCGACATATGGCTCAAGCGGAATGATTGACTCTTCTGCCCTAAGGCCGACCTTACCTTCTGAGCGAAGTAAAAACGCGCTAAAGTTATTGCTTTCTCCGTTTGTAGTGAGATATCCGGTATTCGTCCAAATGTCCGCCCATGGGACTACCGCGCCAAACGCGCACGAGAAACAGCTTATCAACATCAATGCGGTTAAAAATCTTTTCATATTGTTCTCCTATTCTATCAATTCTCAAAACCTGCGTCAATCAAGGAAAATTGCGGTTCTTTTTCCTGCGCCGGAGCTATCGGCCGGACTTCAAAATTCCGATACGGCGCTTTCAGCCCCAGCGAAAAATAATGGGTTGAGGCTTCATAAAAAGACGAGCTTATGCTGTATGCGTAATCAAAAGAAACTCCCATCAGCTCAAGCCCCGCCCCAATCGAGAAACTATTTATGTCTGACATCCTTTCAAATCCGCCGCGAATGGCAAGAGGTTTTGTTGGATGCCACTCAACCCCGGAATGAACGCCCTCGGAATCAAGATCAAAAAGCAAGGCCAAGTTTTCCTTTAATCCAAACTTCCCGCCAATCCTAAGGCTTGCAGGGGTATCTTCTGTCGCGCCCGATCCCCAGGCTAAACTCCCAAAATCAATCGGCAGGATGTTTTGGGCTGATAAGCCAATAAATCCCCTTTCGTTAGGATTAAAAATAAAGCCAAGATCCGCGTCAAACCCATTCGCGGATCCGCGATTAATCCCCTCAAACGATTTGGTAAAAAACTTTATTGAAACTCCTGACGAAAAAAAACTGTTTATTTTCCCGCCCGCGCTTAAGATAAGCATTTTATTGCTCTGGTCAAATGAAGAAACAACATAAGGATGGCCGGAATTATCTAACGCAGTGTTATTGATTGATGTGACGCCAGTGGAAAGATACGCGACTCCAATTCCGCCCAGTTTTCCCTCCAGCATCGGGATTCCAAGCCCCAAATAATTATAAATTACTTCCTCGGTAAACTTTGAGTACATGCTCACAAGCTCAACGTTGCTTATTTGCGCCGCATTTGCTGGGCACATATATATAGAAGAGATATCCTGTGCCGCAACCTGCGACCTGCCAAGCGCGATCGCCCTTGCCCCAAAACCTATTTTCCCAATGTCTAATGACCCGCCGAATGATTTTAGCTGGCAAAGCAATATAATGAATACGGCTATTACTTTAATATTGCTATTTTGCACTTTGCAATTACTTTCCCTTCTGAAATCAAACAAGCAATGTAGGAGTCATTTCCCATAAGCTCTTTTGTATCAGAGTAGCCGTCCCATTCAACTTCATTAAATCCCAATCTCGCCCCCTGCCCCCCGGCCGGACAGTTGATTTTCTTTATGCATTTGCCGACAAGATTAAAAATGTAGATTGTCACCCCTGAGCTTTGGTCAAGGGTATACATAATTTTTGTTGTTTCGCCAATAGAAGGATTAAATGGGTTTTTATAGTTCAGCGCCAACCCGACAACCTTCGCATGCCCGATGGCACAAAGCGAAAATATAAGTAGGACTGCCAAAAAAATATTTCTTTTCAACTTAACCTATTATATCTTATGAAATTTTGGTGTCAAACGTAATATCCAAGCAAAATGGCGGCAAACTTGCAGGGAATTATGCAATATTTTTTCCGTTGACAGTGTTATAATAAAAATTCGGGAGAAACAATGGCCAACAATATTTTTGAGCAAATAAAAAAGATTAACGAATATGGTAAGGAGTTTTGGCGCGCCCGGGATTTATATAAATTGCTGGGGTATACAGAATATGGCAAATTTTCACCTGCCATAGAACGAGGTAAAAAAGCTTGTGAAAATAGCGGGCAAGAGGTAAATTTGCATTTCGCTCACGTGAGCGAACCCCAAAAATCTCGCAATCAGTACGGAGAAATTCAGGGGCAAGTAATCGAGGATTACAAATTATCCCGCTATGCCTGTTATCTTATAGCCCAAAACGGTGATCCGCGCAAAGAAGAAATTGCTTTAGCACAGACATATTTTGCAATTCAGACCAGAAAGCAAGAAGTACACGAGTTGCAGATTGAAGATAGCAAGCGTGTTTATTTGCGCGGCGAAATGAAAGAGCACAATAAAAATCTCGCGAAAGCAGCCAAAGAAGCGGGGGTAATCAATTATGCCAATTTCCAAGATTTCGGTTATATGGGGCTTTATGGTGGGATTATGAAAAATTAAAAAACCGACGGTTTGTTTTTTCAGGAGAGGTATATATACGTATGTAGAAACGCAATTTATCGCGTGGGCAATTATGTGTCATCCCCGCGAAGGCGGGGATCCAGTTTAATCACAGGAGGTTTTTATGCGTCAATATATTAAAGGTTTTTTATTGTTTGGGATAGCCATAGCTATGCTTTGTAATTCTGCTTATGGCTTATTATGGTCAGACAATAATTCATTATTTGTTAATGTAATAGCATACGATGATCGAGATTTTATATTAACTCCGCTTAGTAATTTAGGTCAGTACCTTCCTATATATAAGGGGCATTTTCCTCCGGATAGACCAAAAATCTACGAAACCTACAAAATAACAATCGGCTCATTTGGTTTTAGGAAGGATAAAATAGAAAAAGATATTCGTCCTTATATGAACCTTTTAGATCAGGATGATATCCCGCTAGACTATAGGCAAATATCGCCAGATGGTAAGTACTTTATTAAAAGATATCTGTCAAAATGGCATGATTATGCTTTCAAAATCATGAAGATGGAAGATAAGACTATTCATGAAACAATTGAAACTCCCGTTCTCGGCGCCGCCTTTTTAGATTGGGCACCAGACAGTAAATCTTTTATCTTTAGAGGAAAAAAATATCAAAAAGCTAGCAATGGCAAAATAAATGTTTCCCCTGATAATACATTGTTTATTGCAATATTGAACGGAGGAGGAACAAAGATTCTTACAGATATCCCGGTGGCATCTTTTGGCATATCTGCATCTACGAAATGGAGATATGGGAAAAACCTATTCTTTTTGGAAGATGAAGATATTCTTTCTAATAAAGAAAATAAATTGCGGGTTTTAGACATGGACAGCGGAAAATTACCAGATATCATTAATATTAAAACTTCGAATTTCGATATTGATCCCCGGGAACCAAATAAAATAGTGTTTAGTTCTCGGGATACAAAAACAATCCCAGGAGCGGTTTACGAGGTTGATTTGCATAGGATTAAAGAAGAACCAAAAAAGTTATTTGATTTTTCTGTTGCTGAATTGTCTTTTTCTCCTGACGGAAGATATTTAGCCTTTTCTTGTAAAGATAATTATTATTATTGGGATCGAGACAGAAACCAGATTAATACCATTTGTTCAAATAATAGAGACCGCTGGAAATTATTAAGGATTCCGATAATAAATTAAAGGAGCTTATATAATGAAAAAGCTTTTGGAGATAGAGAAAAAGGATCGTGATAAATAGTTTTCAATTTTTTCTTTCGCGCCAAAGTTTGATCTGGCGCGATTTATAAAATTATCCGAGTGTGTTGATGCTTATAGGGCAAATCCGACGTATGAAAAATTAAAAAACCGCCAGTCTTCTTCTGTTGCCTCTTTTCAATTTGATGTTTTATTTGAAGCCATTGCTTTGGCTGGGGGGGGATAGGTTAAAACATGCACATATTATTATTTGTAACCTTTGCTAGCGGATACCTTCTCAAGGAGATATAATTAATAAGTATTTGTAACTAGTTTTAGGAAAGGAATATAAATATGGGAGAAGAGAATAATAAAGTAGATGACCTTCTTAAGCTTGAATGGGAATTGTTAATGTCAATAAATGAATCAGGCCGAGGAATAACTACTTTTTTATTAAGTTATTTTATAACTTTGAATTTAGCAATTTATGGCGGTATGGCTTGGGTAAAATTTGAATCTACTATTGGGGCAGATTGGAAATGGATTGTTCTGGTGCTCTTAAGTTTAGTATTAATTATATTAAATTTGTCAATTTTTCAAATTTACTTAAGAAATACTTTGTTTGCAGATAGTAATTGGAAACAAGTTCAAAAAATAAGGGAATATTTGAGTAATGGTAAATATCCCGAATGGAAAATTGACGAACATAAAAAGGAGTATTTCGATTTATATAAAGGAATAACACATAGAACTTTTGTTTTTGTTTTATCATTATTTACAGCTATATCAATTGCGATTCTGTTTTTCTTCATTTTATTTAGAGATATACCCCAACTATTTGACAAATCATACTCATTATTAATTATAATATTATTTATTTTATTTGTAAATGGGATAAATGAAAAGCCTTTTCTTTTCGGAAAAAGAAATTGTTGTTGTAAGAGAAGGGGAAAATGCTGACAAGGTTAGAGCGTATACTGAAAAACTTGTTTTCAGTCGCTCAAAAAGTTGAGTTAAAAATAACCCAGATACGAGAAGGTTTAAGTGAGCTGGAATCCTCCTATGAACTTTGGGCCCAATATCTTTTTTTGTTTGTAGTATTTCATAGGATAAATGAAGTGCTAATGGAAAATGGCAAAGAAGCTTTTGATAGAGAGGCTATTAAAGGGTGTAGAAATGCTTTGGCACACCCTGAAGTTACAAGTTTGCCTTTTGTCTGTTCCCTTGATGAAGACGATAAGTATGAAGATCTTTACATAAAAAAAGAAGCGGACGTAAAGAAGAATAAAAAAGGAAAAACAACTTATCGTGCATTTAAGCATCTGCTAATGAGATTTGATATTAGTGATTCAGAAAAAAGGACATTAGTATATTCTTATCTGACCGACACGCTCAATGGATTTAAGAAACATATAATAGGTCTTGGCATTAATCTATAGTTTTGATTGTTCAGGTTGAAGTTTCTGATAATATGTTTAATGAATTCTCGGTTTTGGTGGAGAGGGGCAGGATGAGGAAAGTCGCCGGATTAATATTTGATAAGGAGTAATAACAATGCGTGAAATTAAGGTTGCATATTATTGTTTGTTGGATTTGATAAAGGTTATCAATTTTCCTTTTGCTATTTTAGTAGGGGTGATTATATTTAGATTACAAATTGCTGATCTTTTTAAAAGATTGAAAGGAGTTTCTTTCCCAGGGGTGACTGGATTATTTGATCAAACAAAAAACATAGACACTAATATCGAACCAACTTCTTTAGTTAGCACCCAGGATATTTTAAATGAGTTGGCAAAAAAGAATCTTAGTGGGGAAGAATTTCTTTTATTGGTTACTATTTATGGCCATGCGACTTATACCTCAGTGCCAATACCTCTTTGGCAGATAATTGGAAATTTAAATGAAAATGCAACAAACAAAGTTCATATGCAATTGATTGATTTGGGAAATAGAGGGTTTATCATTTATGACAGAAATAAGCAATATTGGACTGTTGCCGTAAAGTCTGAAACTATAGAATTTCTAAAGCCAATGCTTCGTATCGCTTTCAAGCCGATATTCTCTTAAAATACCCATGTCCCAATATTACAATCCCAAAAAAACTAAAAATCTTTATCATCCCAATGATCCAGAACCATTCAAACTAAGCCGATCAAAAAAAACAATATCTTGACCGCAGGATGGGAAAGGGGCGGTCGCCGGGGGATCTATAGTCATAACCGTGAAAAATAGGTATAATTCCAGTGTTTTCACGGTTATATTGACAAAAACGTGAAGATTGTATATAATTAACAGTAATATATGACTAAAATACTCAATGTTTTCAATAAAGTAAATTCTCTCCGTGAAAGATACTATAATGCGTCTATAGGCAAGGATGCGCTTATTAAGCTTATCGCTGAAACAGAGGTAGCGGAGCAGGTATATAACTCAAATGCCATAGAAAATAGCACCCTTACTCTTGAAGAAACCGAAAAAATACTTCTGCAAATTAATCTGGATAGGTTTATCACTGAAAGAGAAATTTTTGAAGCAAAGAATCTGGCGCGAGTTGTGTCTTACATAGACAAAAGAGCCAAAGAACAAGAGCTTACTTTAGAGGTAATTTTATCGCTTCACAAAATGTTGATTTCCAATATCCGCGACGATGTTGCCGGAAGATTTAGAAAAGATAATGAGTTTGTGCGTGTTGCGAATCATATTGCTCCCAATCCAAAAGAAGTTGTGGCACGTCTTGAAAAAATGCTGGCCGAGTATAATGCCGCAAGTCATGAAGGCATCATTAAAAGGATAGCAAAATTACACCTTGCTTTTGAATATACCCACCCATTTGTTGATGGCAATGGCCGTATTGGGCGGGTCATTAATAATTATTTGTTAATACGAGAAGGATTTGTTCCAATAAATATAAAATTCATTGATAGAAAAAAATATTATGAAGCGTTCAGGGAGCATGACGAAAAAGGATTGTCGCATATTATGGAAGAAATAGTGGGGAAGGCGCTGGCTAACAGCTACCATAAACGCCTGGCATACCTGGAAGGTAAAAAAATTATTACTCTTTCTGAATACGCAAAAAATAATAAACTCTCACATTCCAATCTTATAAATAAAGCTACCCGACAAACCATTGAAGCCTTTTTGGAGAAGAATGTCTGGAAAATCGGCGTTGCCTGCCTGCCGCTGTAAAGATATAGTGCTAAATGCTATAAATATAGATTATAGGAGCTAGGATGAAGAAAAAAGACGCGGATAAAAAAGACAAAACAATCCTCAAAAATGGATCATTCCTTCTTTATACCACAGAGGATGGTTGTGAAAAAATAGAAGTTCGGTTAGAGGATGAAACAGTTTGGCTGACACAAGATCAAATGGCTGAATTGTTTGAGAAAGGTCGCTCTACTATTACAGAACATGTTAATAATATTTTTAAAGAAAGAGAGCTTGAAGAAAAATCAGTATGTCGGGAATCCCGACGAACTGGCTCGGACGGAAAAGACTATGAAGTTAAGCATTATAATCTTGACGTCATAATTTCAGTTGGTTACCGCGTAAAATCACTGCGTGGTACGCAATTTCGGATATGGGCAACACAACGACTAAAAGAATACATTGTCAAAGGTTTTGCCATTGATGATGAGCGCTTAAAACAGGGTGGAGGCCGTGCCCGTTATTTTGATGAGCTACTCCAACGCATTCGAGATATTAGGAGTAGTGAAAGGAATTTTTATCAAAAAGTGACAGATATTTACGCTACAAGTATAGATTATAAGAAAGACGAGAAGCTTACAAAAGAATTTTTTGCAACTGTACAGAATAAGATGCATTTTGCTGTCCATGGCCATACTGCTGCAGAAATAATTTCAAAAAGGGCGGATAGTAAAAAACCGCTTATGGGTCTTACCAGTTTTAAGGGGAATTATATTACCCAGCAGGATACAAAAATTGCTAAGAATTATCTGAAAGAAAATGAGCTGAAACAGCTGAATCTAATTGTATCTATGTATCTTGATTTTGCTGAACTGCAGGCAACAAAAGGTAGGTTGATGAAAATGGCTGATTGGATAGCTAAACTTGATGCTTTTCTTCGCTTGAGCGAGCGGGAATTGTTGACGCATGCTGGTAGCATAAGTGCAGAAAATGCTTCGAAAAAGGCAGAGGAAGAATATATAAAATATGTCGAAGAACGCGATAAAAACTACATCTCTGATTTTGATCGTACGGTAAAGACGCTGGAGAAAAATACTAAAGAAATCTAACCATGTCCCAATACTACAATCCCAAAAAAACTAAAAATCTTTTCTTCCCCCTCTCCTTCCAGCATTCTTTTAACATCTTCCCTTCCCCACATTCTTTAGAATATGATATAATATTCCCAGTTCTAGAAAGGGAGGAAAAAGTTTATGAAAAAGGTTGCAATTTCTCTTATCGCACTAATGGTTATCGGCGGGGCGGCGTTTGCGCAGTCGGCGGCATCTTCGATGGGGTTTGTTGACATACAAAAAGTTTTTAAGGATTACAAGGAAACATCAAAAGCCCAAAAAGAGCTTGCCAAAGAAGAAGAAACTTTTAAAAAAGAATTTGAAGAAAGCCAAAAGAAGCTTGAAGAAGCGCAAAAAAACGGCAAGAGCAAAGAAGAAATCGATAAAATGCGCGCCAGCTTAGAAGAAAAACTGGCCCCAAAAAGAGATTCTCTTTTAAAGCTAAACGAAAAGCTGACGCTTTCACTGCAAAAGAATATCGTCGTTGCGGTCACAAAAATCGCCCAAAAGCTGGGGCTTGAATCTGTGCTTGATAAGCAGGTTATCATTTACGGCGGAATGGATATAACCGATATGGTTGTTTCCGAACTTAATAAGTGATTCTAACGGATCTCGCCCTTTTAGTAGATGGAAAAATAACCGGCGATCCAAACACTGAAATAAAAAGAGTTTCCCTGCCGGAAAAAGCGCAAAAAGGCGACTTGGTCTTTGTCCTTGAAGAAAAATATTTAACTGCCGCCGTGCAATCCAGCGCCTCGGCTTTGCTTGTGCCTGAAGAAATAAAAGATAATAACAAGCCATCCATAATTGCCAAAAACCCGCGCCTTGCCATGGCTAAAATTTTATCCTTGTTCGCGCCCCCAACGGAAGTTGAAAAAGGGATACATCCCCAAGCTTCAATCCATAAAACCGCGGTTATCGGAAAAGATGTTTCTATCGGCCCTTTTTCTTATATCGGCCCAAATTCAAAAATCGGGGACAATGTTATTATTTATCCAAATGTCACAATTTATCAAAATGTTTCAATTGGAAACCGCTGCATTATCCACTCCGGCGCAAGGATCGGAACAGACGGTTATGGGTTTGTCCCTTCAGATGAAGGCCTTAAAAAAATCCCCCAGGTTGGCGGCGTTATAATAGAAGATGATGTAGAAATTTATGCTAACGTCTGCATCGCCCGCGGGACTATCGGCGATACAATTATCGGTAAGGGCACAAAAATCGATAACATTTCTCACGTCGCCCACAATTGCAAGCTTGGTAAAAACTGCGCGATTACCAGTTTGGTTGGCTTTGCCGGGTCAGTGGTTTTAGAAAATAATGTTTCAGTCGGCGGGCAGGCAGGGTTTGCGGGACATATAAATGTTGGCGAAAATACGGTAGTTATGGCTCGCTCGGGCGTCACAAAAAATATCCCGCCAAATTCAATCATTTCCGGGTTCCCTGCCATTGACCATAAAAAAGATTTTGAGATACAAGCCGCATTAAGAAAACTAATTATTAAAGAAAAAAAATGAGGATAGCGTTTTTCTGCGATTCCTACAAGCCCTACTTATCCGGCGTCACAAATTCCATAGAAATTTTAGTAAAAGAATTAAGGGAGCTTGGCCATAGGGTCTATATTTTCGCACCCCGATACCCGGGGTATGTTGATTTTGATCCAGATATAATAAGGTTCCCTTCCCTGCCAACCGGTTATCCCAATTTTCGCCTTGCCCTGCCCTACCTAATCCGAATTCCTGAGGTTGATTTAATCCATTCCCACTCCCCTTTCCAAACCGGCCTCATCGCCCGATACCTCGCTCATCGAAGAAGAGTCCCTTTCATTTATACTTTTCATACTCTTTTCACGAGATATGTCCACTACGCCCAATTTATCCCTGAGCCATTATCCAAGCTTGCCCTATCGCAGTATATTGTAACTTTTTGCCGCAGGACGGATTTAATAATTGCCCCATCAAAAATGGCAAAAAGGGTTTTAAAAAGCTGGACTGTTAGAAATCGGATCGAGATTGTGCCGACCGGGGTTGACCTTTCGCATATTAAAGAAGCCAATAAATTCCAGTTAAGAAAAAAGTACAATATCCCGCAGGATGCAAAAGTATTGGTTTATGTCGGACGTCTCTCTAAAGAAAAAAATCTTTCTTTTTTATTGCACTCTTTTAAAAAGCTAAACAAATTATCCTATCTCGCGATTGTAGGCGCGGGCCCGATGGAAAATGAAATCAAAAAAGCAAAAATCCCAAACCTCATAATGGTTGGCGAAGTAAAGTATCCCGAAATCCTTTCCTATTATTCAATCGGCGATATTTTTGTTTTTTCTTCAACTACAGAAACGCAAGGGCTGGTCTTGGCTGAAGCAAAAGCGGCGGGACTTCCGGCAGTCGCCCTTTTTGCCGGCGGGTTGGTTGATACGGTGCGGTCGGGCATTGATGGATACCTGACAACAAAAGAAGGGTTTGTTGAACATATTAAATTGCTCTTAACTGACGAAAAATTAAGGGAGAAAATGGGAAAAGCCGCCCGCGAAGACATTATAAATAGGTTTTCTTCAACCGCGATTGCAAAAAAAGTTGAATGCTTATATAATGAAGCCCTAAACAAGGGGGCTTAAAATGAAAAAATTAATTTGCCTGCTTTTTCTTTGCCTTTCCCTCCCCTCTTTTGCTTATTTCCCTTTTCCATCTTTAACGGGCGCATCCGGACTGACTCGCATTCCCGACGCCACAGTGCTTCCTTATAAAAACTGGAACATTTCTGTTGATTACGGCTCCCAATACGCAAATAACCAGATCCCCACATTGTATTACAAGGCAAACCTTGGCACCTTCCAAAATTTTGAGCTGGGGCTTGTGGGGGGATTGAATCAAACCGGAAAAGAATTGCGCGAAGGCGTTTTTATCAACATGAAATATTCCCCCGGCATCGGCGACGGGAGCGATCCGTTACTGCTTGCCATTGGAGTTGAAAACCTTGCCAGCAAAACCCAGACCGCCCTTTACATGGTTGCCACCAAGCCTTTTAAACAAGGGCCGCGCCTCTCATTCGGCTTTTTGGCCGATTTTCCCGGCAACAGGTTCCGCCCATTGGGCATGGCGGGGATAGACGTCCCTATGGATGCTTTTTCAATCCTTGCTGACTTATTTGCCGGAGAAAGTTTGGTCCAAATCAACGGCGGCGTCCGGGTTAAGCTTCTGCCGACATTTGCAATTGACGTCCGGGCAATAAATATTTTTGGCGACACCAATAATGCCAACCAGCTGGGAAAAGATCCCAAGCAGGTTCTTTTTGGCATCAGCTGGATTAATCCCTTTTAATGAATGAATCCTTGCTCCGAAAAAATATAAGAGAGATAAAAGCTTATGTCCCTGGAAAAACTATCTCCGGGCTGATTAAGCTTGCTTCAAATGAAAATCCCTTTGGCCCGTCGCCAAAGGCGCTTGAAGCAATAAAAAAAGAAACAAGCAATCTTCACATATACCCCGACCAAAGCTCAAATAAATTAAGAGAAGCGCTTTCAAATAAATTCTCACTGCCCGCAGAATGTTTTGTCTGCGGCAACGGGTCTGACGATATTATGCAGGTTCTCGCGGCTTCATATATTAATCAAGGCGACGAAGTAATAATTTCAAAAAACACATTCAGCGTATACGAGCTTGTTTCTAAAATCTATGATGGAAATGCCGTTTTTGTGGATCTTAAAGAATTTGCCGTTGATCTTGGGGCGATCTCTTCGGCTATAACAAGCAAAACGAAGATTATCTTTTTAACAAATCCAAACAATCCTACCGGGACTATTTTCACTGCCGGCGAATTTGATTCATTTATGAAAAACATTCCTGAAAATATCATAGTGGTAGTAGATGAGGCCTACGCCGAGTTTGTTGAAAGTAAAGATTATCCGGATGTCTTAAAATATATCAAGCAGGGAAGAAATGTAATTGCCCTGCGCACTTTTTCAAAATTTTATGGGCTGGCGGGGATTAGGATCGGCTATGGCATAGGGCCAAAAGAATTGTTGGCGCCGTTGTTTAAAGTAAAAATGCCTTTTAATGTCAACCGCCTCGCGCAAGCAGCCGCCGTTGCCGCGCTTGACGACAAAAAGTTTTTAGAAAAAACTTTCAAGAATAACGCTGAGGGGAAGAAATACTTTTATTCTGAGTTTGACAAGCTGGAAATTGATTATAAAAAGACCGAGGCGAATTTTATCTTTGTGAATTTAAAAAGGCCTGCCGAAGAATTCGCCAAAAGCATGGTTGAAAAAGGCGTAATTATCCGCTCGCTTCAATCGTTTGGCCTGCCGCAAGCAATAAGGGTTTCAATCGGTTTGCCGGCGCAAAACAAGAAGTTTGTTTCTTTATTAAAATAATATATTTATGCTAAAAAGAACAGCTCTTTACAACGAACATATAAAATTAGGCGCAAAAATGGTGCCCTTTGCCGGCTGGGAAATGCCGGTTTTATACGCGGGCATTGTTTTAGAACATCTGGCAGTTAGAGATAATTGCGGCGTTTTTGATATTGGGCATATGGGGATCATTGATATATCAGGGGCAAACGCCCTCCCCTTCCTCCAATATCTCGCAACAAACGACGCGTCGCTTTTGGCTGAAAACGAATGCCAGTATTCTATCTTATGCAACGAGGCCGGCGGTGTTATCGATGATATTTTAGTTTATCGCCTCAAAGGATTTTTTCGCCTGGTAGTTAATGCTTCAAATACAGAAAAAGTCTTGGCGCATTTTGCCTCCCACCAAAAAGAAAGAGCAAATGTTGTCCACAGGAAAGATATCTCTATGATTTCCCTGCAGGGGCACGGGGCAAAAGAGGCCTTCCCCGGGCTCCCTGTTTCATTGCCGCACAACCATACGGTTGAATGGAAGGGGATTGTTGTTTCGCGGACGGGATATACGGGTGAGGATGGGTTTGAGTTTTTTGTAGAGAATGAAAAGGCCGCGAGCTTATGGAAAGAAATTTTAGAAAAAAATATCCCTCCTTGCGGACTTGGAGCAAGGGATACCCTGCGGCTTGAGGCCGGGCTACCTCTCTATGGGCATGAATATAACAACGAAATTTCTCCGATAGCCGCGGGCTACTCGTGGGCGGTAAAGTTTAACAAGCCCGATTTTATCGGCAAAGCCGCCCTCTTAAAATTAAAAGAATCTGGCGCTCCTTACAAGCTTGTGGGATTAAAATTAAAAGATAGAAATATCCCTAGGGAGCATTTTAATGTTTTGTCGGGCGGCGCTAATATCGGCTGGGTGACATCAGGCACTTTTTCTCCAGTTTTAAAAATGCCCGTTGCCCTGGCCTACATCAAGCCCCAATTTGCCCAACTACAAACGGAAGTTGAGATTGAAATCCGGGGGCAAAAATATTCAGCAGTTGTCACAAGCAAAAAATTGTTATAAAATATAATCTGAATGGAATATAAAAAAATTTACTATTATATTATTTCGCTGATTACTTTTTTTATCCTTCTTTGGGGTGCAATTGATTTTGTTTCTGCTTCCATCAATTTAACAACGGGGAAATTCATGGCTCTTCAAGAAAAAAGCTCCGAGCCTGCGATGGATGAGTATTATCAACAGCGGGTTGCCCAGGACAGGATGTTTGACAGCTTGGCCAGGATGCTTATTTCCGGGTCAATTTTTCTTTATTCAAAATACCGCCTGTCAAAAATAGAAAGGACTTAATATGAATTACCCCGGCAATCTTTTATATTCCAAAGAACATGAATGGGCAAAAGTTGATGGAGATTTGGCAACTATCGGAATTACCTGGTTCGCGCAGGATGCCTTGGGCGATGTAGTTTTTGTTGAGCTGCCAAAGGTTGGAGCAGAGCTTAAGCAAATGGATGAGTTTGGGGTTGTCGAGTCAATTAAAACAGTTTCTACCCTTTATAGCCCTGTTTCGGGTAAAGTTATTGAGATCAACCAGGAGCTGGCCAAGCATCCGGAGTTGGTAAACACCTCGCCGTATGATAACGGCTGGATTATAAAAGTTAAAATTTCCAACCAGGAAGAATTAAAAAATCTTTTAAGCCAAAATAACTACGAAGCTTTGCTCTAAAAATGACTTTTTTTAACGACGTCCCCGAATCAGTCAAATTAAAACACGCTTTATCCCTGCCAGACGGCCTTTCTGAACCAGAACTCCTCAACGATTTGGAAAATTTAAGCCAAAAAAACATTAAGGCGGCAAGCAATCTTGGCGCGGGCTGTTATAATCATTTTATCCCATCAGCGCTAAAACATATTGTCGGCAGAAGCGAGTTTTATACTGCTTACACCCCCTACCAGGCCGAAGCCAGCCAGGGCACACTGCAGGTAATTTATGAATACCAATCCCTTATCTGCGCTTTAACTGCAATGGATGTTGCCAATGCCAGCATGTATGACGGGGCAACCGCCCTTGCCGAAGCTGTTCTTCTTGCATTAAGGCATACTGGCAGAAACAAGGTTCTTGTTTCATCTGCCCTCCATCCAAACCACCGCAAAGCATTAAAAACTTACGCCGCAAGCGCGGAGTTTGAAATTGAAGAGGTTCCCTTTGATAATAAATCTGGAAAAACTATCGATGTTGGAATAGATAAATCCTGCGCGGCTTATATAATTTCCCAGCCGAATTTTTTTGGCTGTATCGAAGATGTTTTATCGCTGGCGGACAAAGCTCATGCGGCCGGCGCCCTTTTTATTGTTTCTGTTGACCCAATATCTTTGGGAATTCTTAAGCCCCCTGGAGAATATGGCGCGGATATTGTAGTTGGCGAAGGGCAATCGCTAGGGAATGCGAGAAATTTCGGAGGTCCGGGGCTTGGAATTTTTACAGTAAAAAATACTCTTATTAGGCAAATTCCCGGCCGTCTTGTTGGAAAGACGGTTGATTTAGAAGGAAAGCAGGGCTATACACTAACCCTGCAGACAAGGGAACAGCATATTAGGCGCGAACGCGCGCCCAGCAATATTTGCAGCAATGAAGCGCTCTGCGCTTTAGCCGCCTGTGTTTATCTTTCATTGATGGGGAAAAATGGTTTAAAAAAAGTCGCGGAGATTTGCCTTAGAAAATCAAACAAGCTGAAAAAAGAATTGGGCTCTCCCTTTTCCGCCCCGACATTTAAGGAATTTGTGACAAAAGCAAATAAAGGGATTAGCTTAAAACAATTTTATCCTGAATTAAAAGATTATTTTTTGGTTTGCTCTACTGAATTATCTTAAACTGTCCCGGACGCTATGGGGAAAATATTTAAGAAGTCCCCTGATTTTTTTCTTATCCAATTGCTCAAGATTAAATTCATCCAGGGGGGGGGCATGTTTTTTATTTTTTAGATTGATATATAAATAATCCAGCAGGGCCTTTTCGGCTGTACCGCGAAGTATCCCCTTATCATTTTCAAAACTAATAAATAAGCGGGGGCTGAGGTGATGGAAAATAATTTCTCCCAGCGGCGTCCTTAGGTTTTTTAATTTTCGCGTGGTTGCGCAGGTCAGCACTTGCGGCGCTTGCGAAATGATGCCGCAATTTTGAAGCGCGCTCTCAAAGGAAACATAACAGGGCTTGCCATAATACATGGCTACTTCTTCAAGTGAAGGCGGGGAGAATTTATTGGCATAGGCCTTTTTATAAAGCTTGATCAACTGACCGCGCCGGCTCAGGCGTTGGATGGCTTTTAATATTGCTTCACGGCTTAAGCCGCTGGCCCGCTGCAGTGTTTGAGGGGTCAGAATTTTTTGTTTTTCCTTCCCCAATTTTTGCAAAAGAGCCATCCAGGAGGAGGAGGTAAAATAATTTTTCATAGCGCTTGTATTCCTTCTTTGATCAACCCTTGCGCTTCTTGCAGCATACCAATATAGCCATTGGCTTCAAACTGTCTCCGATATTTTTGAGGTAAAAATCTTTCCATTTCATTTTTAATGCTTTCTGCCGAAGCAAGTTCCAGGCCGCGAGCCAAACAGGAGGAAGGAATGTTATAATCTTTGAGTTTTTTTCCCAATAATTCAGAATTGAGTTTGATGCCTTGTTGTTTTAACAGCCAAAGATCAAAATAATCACGCCCTTTGCAGAAAGGGCGGCCGGCAATGGCGCACAATTTATCGGCCAGCAGTTCTTCAGGTTTTTCCGCTCGAACCAGGGTCAGCGGCAATCCCGGCAATTCTCTTTGCAGATGTAGGGACGAAATGTTTAGGGTATAGGCCGGATACCGGGCAAATTCTACGCTTACGAAGAACGAATCATGATAATTTTCTTTCTCGCTGTGAATTCGATAGCGAAAAAAAGTTGAGGATTCCTTTTGTTTTTTGACAATGAACTTCCCGCCAAAAAGCGGCTCCAGCCAAGCAAGCGCTTTTGTCAGGTTATTGATGATTAGGAAAATTGTATCGTTGTCAGCGGTTGTCAAAAAGTCCAGATCTTCCGAGTAACGCACCCCGCCATATACCAGCCGCAAGCAAGTTCCGCCCTGAAAGGTCAACAATGTTGATTCAGGCAGAGCGAACAATTCGCTCAGGATGTAAATTTGCAGAGCCTCCTTTTCGAGGATTTTTAGTGTGAGGCCTTCTTCCTTAGCTCGGTCATTTAATTCATCTTTTAGCATAACACATCCTCCATATAGGACAATATTGTCTCATTTGTAGGATGAATAATAACAGCTGAACTTAAAAAGGTCAAGCGAAATTTATTGAGCTATCTTAAATCTTCCCTAGAAAGAGGCTTATCAATCACGTATCCTTCCCCTCCCAAGGCCACTTCATCCCTTCCCCTAACTGAAATTTTAACTCGTTTTATTCCGGGGATTTCTGTAAAAGTGTAAACTATTTGTGAAATCAGCCCCTGCACCCTTGCGCTGCCGCCGCCATAATTTTCCAGTTCTTCATTAAAAATTACTTCTACAACATCTTCGTTTGTTTTGATGTCCAATATTTTTGCTTTGTTCGGGATTTCGCTGAAGATGTCGTCTTTTTGTTCATTGCTTGTTGGGCCGGAGATAAGTTCCTTTGCGCAAAGCTTTAAAACATCTTCGTTTTCTAGGATTCTTCTTTCTACTGAAGTAATGCCCTCGCCTTTCATAAAATATATTTTAATTTTTGGCTTGCTGTTGAAAATATAATTGTAGCCGATAAACAAAGCTAACAATAAAACTGCGATTAAAACAATATTTTTGCCGTTTTTCTTTGCTTTCATTTTTTTGTTGTTTTGATTTTAAGCAGCCAGTAGATAAAGCTGACTCCGCTTACTCCATTAACAACCAAAACTAAGCCAATTATCAAAATCAGCCAGGAAAAAGCGGGGATATCATTAAAAGAAAAAACTAACCAAACCAAAACAAGACCAACAATAATTCTTATTGCTCTATCCAAAACGCCTTCATTCTGCTTGATGTCAATTTCTTTTATTTCATCCTTCATTTTTCGCCTCCAAGTTTATTTCTTCCTTTTTAACCACTCTGGCCAAGGCTACAACACTATCCCCTTCATCCATTCTCTGGATGCGGACGCCTTTTGCATATCTGCCCTGGGTGGATATCCCTGACGCCGCTTGCCTGCTCATTGTCCCCTTTGCGGTAACAAAAAGCAACTCATCATCATTATCAATAACCATCATTCCGGCAACCTTGTCATTATCCCGCAATTTTATCGCTATATGGCCCTTTCCTCCCCTGCCCTGCACGCCAAACTCATCCATCTTCATCCTCTTCCCAAAGCCGTGGTCTGAAATTACAAGCAGGTCGCCTTTTGGCTTTACAATACCCATCGAAACAACCTTATCCCCTTTGCCAATTCTAATGCCCCTAACACCCGAAGCCGTCCTGCCCATGGCTCTTACCGTTTTTTCGTTGAATCGAATCATTAATCCGCTTTGCGTGCCAAGCAATACCTCTTGGCTTCCGTCTGTTTCTTCTACCCAATCAAGCTCATTTGTTTCTTTTAGTTTTATCGCGTTAATCCCGGATTTTCTTATGTTTTGGAAGTCTTGAACTGCTACTTTTTTAATCATTCCCATGGTTGTTGCCATCATGAGAAAGGTTTTCTTGTCAAAGGTGTCCACTTGCACGGCGGAGGTAATCTTTTCCCCTTCTCCTACTTGCAAAAAGTTGGCAATGCTTGAGCCCTTTCCCGCCCGGCTTGCCTCCGGAAGTTCAAAAACTTTTACTTTATGCACCTTGCCCTTGTTTGTAAAAAATAATATATAGCTGTGCGTGGAAGAAACAAACATTTTATCTATTTGATCCTCTTCCCTGGTTGCCATGCCGCTCACTCCGCGGCCTCCCCTAAGCTGAGACCTAAAGGCGCTAACAGGCATTCGTTTTATATATCCGTCCCTGGTAAATAATATTGCCACTTCCATTTCCGGGATTAGTTCCTCAATAGAAATATCCTCCGCGGCTCCGACCAGCGAGGTTCTTCTTTTGTCTCCATAGGCTTCTTTAATTTCATTCAATTCTTTGACAATTATTTTCAAAATTTCTTTTATGTCCGAAAGGATTTTTTTCAATTCCGCGATAAGCTTTTGAAGCGCCTTATGTTCTTCTTCAATTTTTTCTCTTTCCAATTGGGTTAATTTTTGCAGCTTCATGTCAAGGATTGCCTGCGCTTGGATCTGGCTCAATTCAAATTTTTTCTGTAAGCCTTCCCGCGCTTCATCAACATTCTTGCTGCCTCGGATAAGTTTAATTACGGCGTCAAGATTTGAAAGGCAGATCAAGATCCCTTCTAATATGTGCGCCTGCTCTTCTGCTTTTTTCAGTTCGAATTTTGTCCTTCTGGTTACAACGTCTTCCCTGTGTTTAATAAATACGCTTATCAAATCTTTTAAGGTTAAAAGCTTGGGAACGCCATCAACCAGCGCAACCATATTGACGCCAAAAGTGGTCTGCATGTTTGTCCGCTTGTAAAGCTGGTTTAAGACCACTTCAGAATTTACGTCGCGCTTTAGCTCAATATAAATTCTCATGCCGTCCCTGTCTGACTCGTCTCTTAAATCCGATATCCCGACTATTTTTTTCTCTTTTACCAGATTCGCGATTGCTATAATTAATTCTGCCTTGTTTACCTGGTAAGGCAGTTCTTTGACTATGATTGCGGTTTTATCGCCGCGAATTTCTTCTGTTTCAACTCTTGCCCGAACAGTTATCAATCCTCTGCCGGTAAGATAGGCGTCTTTTATCGCTTGTTTCCCGCAAATTAATCCGCCGGTTGGAAAATCCGGCCCCTTTACGATTTTTATCAGGTCTTCTGCTGTTATCTCAGGATTCTCTATAGTTGCGATAATTCCATCAATAGCTTCAGACAAATTTTGCGGCGGAATATTTGTTGCCATGCCGACCGCGATTCCCGAAGAGCCATTTACCAGGAGGTTTGGAAATTTTGAAGGGAGAACCAGCGGCTCTTGCAATGATTCGTCAAAGTTTGGCCCAAAATTTACGGTTTCTTTTTCAATATCATTCAGCATCTCCGAAGCCATGCGCATTAAGCGCACTTCTGTATATCTCATCGCCGCGGCAGAATCTCCGTCTACTGACCCAAAATTGCCCTGCCCATCCACCAGCATATATCTCATTGAGAATTCCTGCGCCATGCGAACCATAGCGTCGTATACGGAGAGATCTCCATGGGGATGGTATTTTCCTAAAGTTTCACCAACAACCCTGGCGGATTTTTTGTATGCCTTGTTTGGGTGAAGCCCCAAATCGTCCATGGCAAAAAGTATCCTGCGATGGACTGGCTTTAATCCGTCTCTCGCGTCAGGAAGCGCCCTGCCCACAATAACGCTCATAGCGTAGTCAATGTATGATGATTTCATCTCATGTTCTATGGTCGTTTGAACAATTTTTCCGTGCAAATTTACTTCTTTTGGGTCTTGGCTTCCGGGAGATGCCGATCTTTTCTTAACCATTATATGTCTAACCTCTTTACTTCTTTCCCATGCTTTTCAATAAATTCTCTTCTGGGTTCGACCTCCGTGCCCATTAAAACATTAAAAATCACATCCGCGACTTCAGCATCTTCAAGGGTTATCTGAAGCAGTGTCCTGGTTTCCGGATTCATGGTTGTTTCCCAAAGCTGGTCAGGATTCATCTCTCCCAGCCCTTTATATCTTTGCACGCCAACCCCGTCTTTGCCAAATTCTTTTACCAATTTATTCATTTCTTCATCGTTATATGCATACTTTTGCTGTTTTCCTTTTTTTACTAAATAAAGCGGCGGCTGGGCAATATAAATAAATCCTCTTTCTATCAATTCTCTGGCATATCGGTAAAAAAATGTCAGTATGAGGGTTCTGATGTGGCTGCCGTCAACATCCGCGTCGCACATGAGAATAATTTTATGATAACGCAGTTCCTTCATTATTTTTTCTTCGGTTACCTCTGTTTCTTTGTCGCCGCTTCCATTCTCTCCGCCCTTAAGTCCGGTCACAACACCCGGACCGATGGCAGTGATAATTGTCCTTATTTCATTGTTTGTCAGTATTTTGTCCAGGCGGGCTTTTTCAACGTTTAAAATTTTTCCCCGCAATGGCAGTATCGCCTGAAATTTCCTATCTCTCCCCTGCTTGGCAGAGCCGCCGGCGGAGTCGCCCTCAACCATAAATATTTCGCATTTCGCGGCATTTGTTTCCGAGCAGTCTGCAAGCTTTCCGGGAAGCATTGCCGTATCAAGCGCCGATTTTTTTCTTTCAAGCTCCTGCGCTTTTCTCGCCGCCGCCCTTACCCGAAACGCCAGCATTGATTTTTCAATCATCGTTTTCGCCGCGGCCGGATTTCTGTCCAAGTAATTTGCCAAGCCGTCAACAACGATTGAATCCACTATTCCTTTGACTTCGCTATTGCCAAGCTTTGTTTTGGTTTGCCCTTCAAATTGCGGGTTTGGAACTCTGGTATTGAGAACTACCGTCAATCCCTCCCTGACATCTTCTCCCTGAAGTGTTTCGTTTTCTTTAATCAGCCCGTTTTTGTGCCCGTAAGTATTTACAACTCTTGTCAATGCCGTTTTAAACCCGACAACATGGGTGCCGCCTTCTTTAGTCCTAATGCAGTTTACATAGGAATACACATTTTCATCATAGTAATCTTTACAATGCTGGAGCCCGACCTCGACAAAAACATCGTCTTTTTCGCCAGAAAAAACCGCCGGGGGCTTATACATCATTTCTTTGCCCTTGTTTAAATGTTCAATAAATTCTATTACTCCGCCCTCATAGAAAAAGGTTTCTGCCTTAACTTCTTCCTCCCGTTCATCTATTAAGACTATTTTTATTCCTTTATTTAAAAATGCCAATTCCTGCAGGCGGTGCTTAACCGTATCGTAATCAAAAACAAGTTCTGTAAATATTTCCTTGTCCGGTAAAAAATTTATTTTTGTCCCGTGTTTTTCCGCGTCCTTTATGTTTTTTATTTTTTCCGGCTCCGGCTCTCCCCTATCGAATTTTTGAAAGTATTCTTTCCCTTCCCTCCAAATTACCGCCTCCATCCATTCGGAAAGCGCGTTTACAACCGAAACTCCAACGCCGTGCAATCCGCCGGACACCTTGTAAACCGAGTCGCCAAACTTTCCGCCGGCATGAAGCGTGGTTAAAACCACTTCCGCCGCCGGCCTTTTTGTTTCAGGATGTATGTCGAATGGAATTCCCCTGCCGTCATCCTCAACCGATACCGAATTATCTTTGTGTATTGTTACTCCAACCAGGCTGCAATGTCCGGCCAGCGCTTCATCCACACTGTTATCAACAACTTCGTATACTAAATGGTGGAGCCCGGCTTTTCCTGTTGATCCAATATACATCGCGGGTCTTTTTCTGACCGCCTCAATGCCTCCAAGAATTTTTATCTTAGACGCATCATATTTTTCTTTTGTCATTTCCGTTTCCTCCAGCTTTAAACCTGATATCCGCTACTGCCTTAAACCCCGCTATCTCATTAATCTTTTCCAAAATTTCTTTTTTTAAAAAATTCAGCTCCTGCGCCCAAACAGAGGTTTTCGCATCCACATATAAAACCTTGTTCCTTATTTTTATCGCTTCCGTGTTTTTCGCGATTTCCCGCGGTACGCATTCGCTCCATAATAATACAATATTCGCGTTTTTTATTAATTTATTTATTTCTGAGCCTTTGAGTATTTCTGACAGGAGCTCTGTCAAGCAGAAACCTCTTGCGTCCTTATAGGCATTACTATATATGTAAAATCCGGCCCGTCTTTTGGCTTTATCATTCCAGGACTGAGCGGAGCGCCTAATTCCAAAACTATAAACTCTTCTTCTATTACTTTTAGCGCGTCTGTTAAAAGCCTTATATTAAACGCCGCAGCCGCCTTTTCTTTTCCCTTAACTTCAACATCCAATACTTCTTCTACCGACCCGACATCAGGCGCTTGGGCTGAAATATATAATTGCCCTCCCCTCACTTCAATTTTTACGATATTCGCGCTTTGTGAAGCAATTACCGCCGCCCTTTCTGACGACTGCAGCAGCATTTTTGTATTCGCAAATATTTTAATTTCAAGCATCTTGGGGATTACCTGTTTATAATCCGGAAATTGCCCTTGGATCAGCCTTGTGACCAAATAAACATTATTAAAGTTGAAAGCCGCCTGGTCGGATGAAATATTTATTGTTACATTTCCTTCTTTTTCAGCATTAATTATTTTTAGAAGTTCGCTCAAAGCTTTTGAAGGGATAATCGCGCTGACATTAATATCTACTCCGTCAATTGTCTCCCCTATTTTTGCCAACCTATATCCGTCTGTCGCGACCATCCTTACGTTTGATCCATCGGTTTTTCCGGTTTCAAATAAAATACCGTTCAACACGAATTTTTCCTCAGAGCTTGATGATGAAAATATTGTCTGCTCTATCATTCTTTGGAATATTTTTTTATCTATTTTTATTGTCTTGTTTTCCTTTATTCTCGGAAGCTGGGGAAATTCATCGGCCGGCAATCCATGGATGTTGAAATTTGACTTTTTATAGCTTATCGCGATTACGCCTTTTTCTTTTAATTTAAAATTCACATCGCTGTCCGGAAGTTTTGAAACTATTCCGCTTAGTGTTTTCGCGGGAATTAAGATTGAACCCTCTTTAACTATTTTTGCCGGTATTTTAATTTCAATTCCCATTTCCAGGTTATTTGCTGAAAGCTTTACTCCTGATTTTTCTGCTTCTATTAATATATTCCCAATTATTGGAAGAGTGCTTTTTGTTGATACGATTCTTTCTACAATTGACACGCCTGATTGAAAAGTATTTTTATTAAAAATGAATTCCATTTTTCTCCCCCTTTAACATATTTCTAAATTTAATGTCCCGCTTTAAAAACTTATTAACATCATGAAACGTAATGATAGTAATTATAATATAAAAGAGTAGTAATAGGAAGTGTGAATATGTTGATAAACAAAATATAATTTGCTGCAACGCAAAAAAATAGGACAAGTAATTAACAGGCTCAAAAAGTTATTAGAAAACAATGGAATTTATCAACAAAAACCAACAATTATAAACAGGTTATCAAAAGCTTTTCAACAGGACTAAGGAGCATACTTTTTCAAGCTTTTTAGGATGTTTTTTAACGCCTCATCAACTTCTTTATCTTCTTTTATCGCCGATTTAATTTTTTCACACGCGTGTATCACAGTGGAATGATCCCTGCCTCCGAACTCGGCGCCAATTTTTGGGAGTGAAGCCGAGGTTAATTCTCTGGATAAATACATGGCAACTTGCCTGGCGTTGGCAATTTCTTTTGTCCTGATTTTTGCCGACATATCGTCAATTCTAACCGAATAATATTCAGCGACCAATTTCTTTATAATATCAATTGAAACAGAAGAATTGCCTTTTTTAGGGGTTAATATATCCTTTAAAATTTCTTCAACCAATGGAACGGAAATATCCGATGACGAGAGAGAGGCAAACGCGACAACCCTGATTAAGGCGCCTTCCAATTCCCTGATGTTTGAAGAAACTTTGGAGGCAATAAGGTTGATTACCTCATTTGGGACGTTTACTTCAACAAGATCCGCCTTTTTGCGTAAAATAGCGATCCTGGTTTCAAAGTCGGGAGATTGAATGTCCGCGATTAACCCCCATTCAAACCTAGAAAGCAGCCTTTCTTCTAAAGTTGGAATTTCTTTTGGCGGACGATCCGATGAAACAATTATTTGTTTTCTTGCTTCGTGAAGCGCGTTAAAGGTGTGGAAAAACTCTTCTTGAGTCCTTTCTTTTCCGGCTAAAAATTGGATATCGTCAACCATTAACAAATCATTATTCCTGTATTTATTTCTAAACTCATGCATTTTTCCGGTTTGGATTGATTGGATAAGATCGTTAGTGAACATTTCGCAGGTTAAATAAAGAACTTGCTTTTTCGGAAAGTTTTTAAGAACAACATACCCTATCGCCTGCATCAGATGCGTTTTTCCGAGCCCTACCCCGCCATAAATAAATAAAGGATTATAAACATTCGCAGGATTTCCGGCAACTGCTTGGGAGGCGGCGTGGGCAAATCTGTTGCCGTTTCCAACAACAAATGTATCAAAAGTGTAGCGGGGATTTAATTTGGCAACTTGAATTGACCTCGAAATATTTTCATGAAAATCAGGCATGCCGGATTCTTCTATCGCAGGCGTTTGAAACATATCCTTTGGCCCAACAAAAAAAACAATTTTTTTGATATTATTGTTGATAAATTGAATTTCACCTTCAAGAAGAGCTAAACAATGTTTTAAAAGCCAATCCTTTATAACTTCATGAGGAACGGCGACTCGCAAAACGCCATCTTTAAATTCTAGAGGTTTAGCAGAAGAAACCAGAGTTTCATAAAGCGGCCTGCTTAGGCTTTTTTCGATTTCTGGAAGCAATTTAGCCCAAATATTATGAATATCAATATCAATATTCACAAATTAACCCAGTTATCAACAGAAACATATGGTTGTCAACACGGTTATCCACAGCGATGAATTTCATTTTTCCTTCTCTTGAGCTATATAATATCAATATGTGGATAATAATGCAAGGACGAAAATAGGATGTATAAATATTCATTGACAACACCAAACAAAAAAACGTATAATTAATATTATGGGATCAAAAAGAACATATCAGCCGCATATGATAAGAAGAAAAAGAACTCACGGATTCTTGGTTAAATCAAAAACCCGTGGGGGAAAAAGAGTTTTAGCCAGAAGAAGATCCAAAGGAAGAAAAAAGCTTTCTGTTTAAAACACTTAAAAAAGGCGCCGAATTTAAAAAGATATTTAGAGAAGGCAGGAAAAAGATAACCGAGATTGGCCTTTTTGTTTTAGCAAGCGATAATGAGGGAAAATTAGGCGTTGTAATAGGAAAAAAGATTGGCAATGCCGTTAAAAGAAACAGAATAAAGAGACAAATCAAAGAAATTGTTCGAAAAATGGGAATTCTCAAAAGTATGATTATAAAAGTAAGCGAATCGATCAATAAATATACTTTTGTTGAAATAAAGAAAATAATTGAAGAAAATTGTTAGTAATTTATTAATTGGCGCCATTGATCTATATCAAAAATATAGCTCTGTGATAGCCTTGCCTGCCGGCAGGCAGGGAAAAAATTGCAGATACTATCCTACTTGTTCAGAATACACAAAAGCGGCAATTAATAAATATGGCGCTGTGCGGGGCATTTTTTTTGGTATGGCCAGGATACTAAGGTGCAACCAATTATTTAAAGGAGGCTATGATCCAATAAAATGAATTGGCTAGTTGATATAATGATAAGCTCGTTAACATTTTTTTATTCATTAACAAATAACTATGGATTGGCCATAATATTTCTTACTGTGACAATAAATATTGCATTGTACCCCCTCACCCTGTCATCCATTGTTCAGATGTCGGCAATGCAAAAAATTCAACCAAAGATAGCCGAACTACAAAAAAAACTTAAAGATACGCCGGATCAAATGCAAAAAGAATTAATGGAATTGTACAAAAAGGAAAAAGTTAATCCATTTGGCGGATGCCTCCCCACTCTACTCAAAATACCATTTTTTATATCGTTGTTTATGGCTTTGCAGAGCGAAAAATTTGGGCAAATGATAATTGCTAAGGGAGCAAACGCCAACTTCCTGTGGATAAGTAACTTGTCAAAGCCAGATCCGTTTTACATCATGATAGTTTTAATTGGTATAACAACATATTTTATGCAAAAAACGATGCCAGCTAGCCCCGAAAGTAATAAAATGGGATTAAATGTGATAATGCCGTTTTTTATCTCATTTATAAGTATATCTTTTCCGTCTGGCGTTCAACTGTATTGGGTTGTGTCAAATTTAATTGCAATTGCTCAGCAAGTCTATATTTTAAAAAGAAAAAATGTTTCACGTGAAACATTTTAAAGGAGAGAATGATGAATAATGTAAGTATGAAGGGGAAGAGCCTGGAAGAGGCCATAAGGTCTGCTGCTGAGGTTTTTGGGGTAGGGGAAGATAAAATCTCATATAGGGTTATCCATGAGGGAAAGGCTGGGGTTTTGGGCGTATTTGGCGGAGAAGAGGCAGAGATTGAGGCGTGGATAAAAAAATCAAAAGCAAATTATGCAAATGATGTTATGCAGGAAATACTAAACAAAATGGGGCTTTTGGCGATAGCTGATATAGCAAGGGATGACGAAGAGGGGATAGAAATTAATATTAAAGGCGAAGATCTTGGGCAAATAATTGGGAAAGATGGCTTGACGTTGATGGCGATGCAAACGGTTATGTCTTCAATATTAAGAAGAGAATACGGAGAAAAGGCAAATATATCTATTGATGCCGGGGGATACAAGGAAAAACAGAAAATGGCGCTTGAGCGATTGGCGCAAAGTGCGGCGGATGATGTAATTAGTTCTGGGCAGGAAAAGGTTCTCCCTCCAATGACAGCGGGGGAAAGAAGGATAGTTCATATTTACTTAAAAAACAATGGTAAGTTAAAGACGGAAAGCCAGGGCGAGGGTAGGGACAGAAGGTTGATTATTTCATTAAAATAAAATGCTGCTCAATGATACAATTGCCGCAATAGCAACTCCTTTGGGGGCAGGTGGGGTGGGGATGGTAAGGATTTCTGGGGAAAAAGCGCAAGAAATAACTAAGAAACTGTTAAAAATCAAAAAAAATCATTTAAAACCTCGATTAATGCGCCATGGATTCATCAAAAATATAGACGAAGTATTGTTTGTCTATTATAAAGCGCCAAAAAGCTACACGGGCGAAGACGTTGTTGAAATAATGGGGCATGGCGGCATAACAATAGTCAAGCAGATACTTGCCAGAGCGGTTGACTGTGGGGCTAGGCAGGCGGAGAGGGGAGAATTCACAAAAAGGGCGTTTCTAAACGGGAAAATGGATCTGATTAAAGCGGAAACGATCATATCGATGATTCAAGCTAAAACAAAAGAAGGACTAAGGGCGGCATCAGGTCAATTGGAAGGGGGGCTGTCGGATAAAATCAATGAAATTAGAGGAAAACTAATGGAAAAGCTTGAAAAAATAGAAGCGGCCATAGACTTTCCCGGCGACTTAATATTAAAAATGGGCGAATTGAAAATTGAAGGGATTGTTAGGGAAATTGAAGGCATGATTAGCTCCGCTGAGTTAGGCAAAATAACTACGGAAGGGGTAAAAATCGCAATAGTTGGCGAACCAAATGTAGGAAAATCAAGTATATTAAATGTTTTATTAAAGGAAAGTAGGGCGATAGTTTCGGCGATCCCCGGGACAACTAGAGATACACTTGCTGAATGGGCAAATATTAATGGGGTTCCGGTAATGTTGGTTGATACGGCAGGAATTAGAAAAGGGAAGGATGAGGTTGAAAGGGAAGGGATAAAAAGAGCAATAAAATCAATAGATGAGGCAGATGTTGTGCTGCAAATTATTGATGTGACAAGGGGAAAGGCCAATAAATGCGAGATCCCGGAAGGAAAGCCGCTAATAAGGGTTTATAATAAAGTTGATCTAAAAGATTGCAAGAAGTGCGATGGCATTAAAACCTCCGCAATAAATAACATAGGAATCGATGCTTTGGAAAAAGAAATATACCATAAAATAATGAGTGGCATTCGCAATAATGGCGAGGCTGTGGTGCTTTCGGAAAGACAAAGGCAAAAACTAATAATGGCAAAAGAAAGCTTGCAAAAAATGGGTGGGTCGGATAGAATATCGATGGAAGCAAGTTTAATTGCGTTGGAATTAAAAGAGGCAATAATTGCGCTCGGCGAGATTACCGGAAAAGAAGTTTCTGAGCAGGTAATTAATAATATATTTAGCAAGTTTTGTGTCGGGAAATGATAAGTGTGGAAAAGGATTGTGGATAAATGGCAGTCATAATTAATGGCAAAAACATAGCAGATTCAATAAAAGAAGAATTGAAAGAAAAGATAGAAAAATTAAAATTGCAAACAGGAATAACGCCAAAGTTGTCAGTAATATTAGTTGGAGATAATCCGGCATCATGCTCATATGTTAAAGGAAAGGAAAAGGCCTGTAGAGAGGCTGGAATTATATCAAACACAGTCAAATTTTCCTCAGAAGCAAGCGAAAAAGAGATCATTCAAGCTATCGAAAAATTAAATACAGATGACGAGAACCATGGGATTTTAGTGCAATTGCCATTGCCAAAAAATCTTAATGAAAACAAAATAATTAATTCAGTAAATCCAGAAAAAGATGTGGATGGGCTGCATGTTAATACAATGGGAAAACTGCTTAAAGGGATGAAAACAAAATTCTATCCATGTACTCCAATGGGGGTGGTGGAACTGATCTTATCCACAGGCATGGCATTGGAGGGAAAGGAGGTGGTTGTTGTAGGAAGAAGCAATATAGTTGGCAAGCCGTTGGCGTTAATGCTGTTAGAAAAAAACGCAACAGTGACCATCTGCCATTCAAAGACGAAGGATTTAAAAGGTGTGTGCTCAAGGGCGGACATTTTAGTTGCTGCGGTGGGAAGGTCAGGCATGATCAAGTCTGATTGGATCAAAAAAGGCGCAACAGTAATAGATGTTGGAATAAATCGGGTGGATGGGAAGCTGGTAGGGGACGTTGATTTTGAAAATGTAAAAGAAATGGCAGGCTATATAAGTCCGGTTCCTGGGGGAGTGGGGCCAATGACAATAGCAATGCTGCTAAAGAATACTTTTATCTCAGCCGCAGGATCCGCATAACGTCATTAAGTGTAATATAGGCCATCAATACCAATAAGACAATAAATCCCCAGTAGGGACTGTTGCGAAATAAAGGGGATGAGCAGGGGCTGAGATTAGCGTTAGTTTTTTTGCGCGATAAACCAACATAAGCATCAAACTTATCTGACTTAA
>WPAF01000041.1 GCA_009772965.1 Candidatus Saganbacteria bacterium | reverse complement strand
ATTGAAGTTTGTCTCATTTTTTATCAATTCCCGGGTTAGGTTTTTAAATGTCTTAACGAATAGCTCCCTGGTTAGATTTTACATGTCTCAATACGTAAAGTAGAAACACTCCCCAATAATTGATATAATACACATATATGTTTTTCTATAATGATCCGACGTTTTTATTGCTTATCCCGGCGCTTTTGCTCACGCTTTACGCGCAGTTTAAGGTAAAGTCAACTTTTGCAAAGTATTCAGAAATAAATTCAAAATCCGGGAAAACCGCCGCGGAAGTTTCACGGCTTATACTTGATTCCGCGGGTTTAAGAACAATCCCGATACAGGAAGTAGAAGGGGATTTAACAGATAATTACGATCCAAGGGATAAAACGCTTCATCTTTCAAGGTCGGTATACAACAGCCAATCGGTTGCGGCTATCGGCGTTGCCGCGCATGAGGCCGGGCACGCCATCCAAGACGCCAAAGCTTATGCCCCCATGGCCCTTCGCCAAAACCTTGTCCCTGCCGCAAATCTTGGCTCCCAGATGGCCATTCCTTTATTCTTTATGGGATTGATTTTTTCTCTCCCTATGCTTATGGATATCGGGATAATTGCATTTTCCCTGGCAGTTGCTTTTCAAGCAGTCACCCTGCCGGTAGAATTCAATGCCAGCTCAAGGGCAATTAAAGTATTATCCAATTATCTTGCTCAAGATGAAATACCAATGGCCAGGCAGGTTTTAAATGCCGCCGCTCTAACTTATATTGCTGCCGCCGCGATGGCAGTTTTAAATCTTATCCGCTTGATTATACTTCGCGACAGAAGAGATTAAACTATAGTAAGGGAGCAATTATGAAAGCTAAATTAATTACAGCCTTTGTATTCTTGTGTTTTATTTCATTTCTAATCATAGGTTGCGCCAAAGTTGCAACAACAAGTTCAAGCGGGGGAAGCAGCGGAGGAGGAACTGCAGTTCCAGATGGCTCACCTACTGCAACAACTGAAACATTGGCAATTACAAGGATGGTTACCAATCAAACAATAACCCAAATTGATTTGTTAAAAAGAGATGGGACCGGCCAAAGGGAATTAATCAAATTGGTTTCAATCGATGGGACTTCCGCCGGCCTGCCAAGAGGATTGGCCTGGCTAAATAATAAATATCTTTTAGTTTCTACTTCAAATGAATTTTTTGACCCCTGGGCAGCTGCTCCAGATGGTTTTCATCAAATTGCAATCGATAATAGCGACCCAACTAGCAAATCGATTAACAACACTCGGCCAACTTCTTATACAACCGGCACCATCAATGTAGATGTTCAACTCGGGGGCGTGTCAAATGTTAACCACAGTGTGCAGATTTGGTCCCGCGGTGCAGCCGCTGTTGCTTCTACTACGGGCAGTTCTGCAACATTAACTAATGTGCCAGTTTTTGCCGACGGACTTAATTGGATTTACGCCTTTGATGCAAATGGGAAAGAAGCCTGGCAGGCTGTTCCTTTTGCCGGGGGTACTGCTTACGCTACAGTTAATTTATCTGCGGTTGCTGTCAGTCCCGGGCGTATATCTGCAAATCCCACTTATAAGACTTATAACTATTCTGGTGTTTTAGACAAAATTTACTCAACTACAGTCTCGTCTACCCAAGAAGTGGGCAGCAGTTTTAGTACAAAACATTGCTTGGCAATTTCTCCTGCCGCAAATATTGTTTACTATGCAGAAATAAATGCTGCCAGCAGAATATCAAAAATCTATTCCTATACTATCGCAACCGGAGCAACTTCTTCGCTTTTATTTGATACTATTGCTTCATTAAGTGGAGCAGAAATTCCTGCCACTTTTTATCAATTTGATTTCTCTGCCGATGGCACCAAACTCTATTTTGTGGCTGACATTTCAGGTAGTTTATTAGATACCATTTTAAAACTTGACCTCACTACGTATACAGCCGCTTCTATTTATACTCAATCCAATTCAGTCGGTTATATTTCTGATTTGGCAATTGACCCAAATGGTGAATATGTATATTTTGTAAACAGCACTGATAAAAATTTATACAAAGTAAAAAATGATGGAACAACCGCCACAAATGGCGCTGTACAAATGACAACATCGGGGGATGTTGGCTTTGTCTCAGCCACTACTCAATAAATTTTGCAAAAATTCATTTTAGGCCCAACCGCCTCGGGAAAAACCAAGACATCTATTGAATTGGCAAAAAAGATAAACGGGGAAATCATTTCCGCCGACTCGATGCAGGTTTATCGGGGAATGGACATTGGAACAGCCAAGCCAACTATTGAAGAAAGACAAGGCATCCCCCACCACCTGATAGACATTAAAAACCCGGATGAAGAGTGGACTGTTTCTGATTTTATTGGGCAAACAAATAAATTAATTAATACTTTGACAAACAAAAAGAAAACTCCAATTATAACCGGCGGGACTGGCCTTTACTTGTGGGCACTGCTTGAAGGATTTTCCTTCCCTATCATTCCGGCGGACAAAAAATTAAGAGAACAGCTTGAAAAAGAACAATCATCAGAATTATATTCGCGCCTGAAAGAAAATGACCAAAAGTCAGCAGAAAAAATACACCCAAATGATAAGAAAAGGATTATCCGCGCGCTTGAAGTTTATAAATTGACCGGAAAGCCAATTTCCCAAAGTGCCGGCAAACATGCTACTGAGCCTGCTAACTCTCTTATCATAGGGTTAAACACGGAGCGAGAAAAATTATATAAGAGGATAAACCAAAGGGTAGACCTAATGATTGCCAAAGGGCTAATCGACGAAGTTAAACAACTTATGGAAAAAGGCTTTGGTAAAGATTTGCCCTCAATGCAGGCGCTGGGGTATAAAGAAGTGATTAATTATCTTGAAGGCAAATATTCAAAAGAAGAAATGATTGAAGAATTAAAAAAACGAACCCGCAATTTTGCCCGCCGGCAGATGACCTGGTTTAAAAGGTTTAAAACTTGCGTTTGGTTTGATTCTTGCGCTCCTTCATTAATAAATGATATTATTAAGCTGATATGAACAGGTATGATTTTCACACCCACTCAATTTTTTCAGACGGCGCCCTTCTCCCCGCCGCCTTAATTAGGGAAGCGGAAATAAGAGATCATGCCGCGCTGGCAATCACCGATCATATTGACGCTTCAAATATTAAAGAAGTTTTAACTGCCCTGACTACGTTTGAAAAAGATATGAAAGGAAAACTGCCGTTAAAATTTTTTCCCGGGGTTGAGATTAGTTACATCAGGCCGGAATACATCGCTGAGTATTGTAAAAAAAGCAGAAAGCTGGGCGCGAAAGTAGTTTTAGTCCACGGTGAATCGCCTGTTGAGCCGGTTTACGCAGGGACAGACCATGCCGCTGTTTCGCAAAAAGGATTTGTTGATATTTTAGCCCATCCGGGGAATAATCTAACCGAGGAAGATGCCCTGCTTGCGGCTAAAAACGGCGTCTTTCTTGAAATTTCCGCCCGGCGCGGGCATAAAGAAGGAAACAAGCATGTAGCTGAATTAGCACGGAAGTGCGGAGCAAAACTTTTGGTCAATACTGACTGCCACACCGAAAATGACCTTTTAACTTATGAGCAGGCCTTTGAGGTGGCAAAAGCGGCTGGACTTTCAGACCTCGAGGCAAAAATCGCCTTGACCGACAATCCCCTGGAACTGATTAAGAGAATCGAATCTCGATAGACCGCGCGTGCGCGTCAAGCCCTTCAAGCTCTGCCAGCATTTGAATTTTGCTTTTTGTTTTTTCAAGCGCGGCTTTTGTATATCCCACAATACTCTGTCTTTTTATAAAATCATAAACCGAAAGAGGGGAAGAAAATCTGGCGGTTCCGCCGGTTGGAAGCACATGGTTGGGGCCTGCCATATAATCGCCCACCGCGACAGGAGAGAATGGCCCCAAAAATATCGCACCGGCATTTTTTATTTTTTCTATCATTTCCTGGGGAGGGGATGAAAGTATTTCAAGATGCTCCGGCGCGATTTGGTTAACTATATTAGGGGCTTTACTTAAATTATCAATTAAAAATATCTTTCCGTTTTTATTCAACGCTTTTTCGGCAATTTCTTTCCTTTTAAGTTTTACAATTTGCTTTTCAAGCTCGTCCATCACCTTTGAAGCTAGTTCCTTGGAGTCTGTAATTAATATCGCGGACGATTCCGCATCATGCTCCGATTGGGCCAAAAGATCGGCCGCAATAAAATTCGCGTCAGACTCACAGTCAGCAACTATCACAATGTCTGAAGGACCGGCAAGAGAATCTATTCCCACCGCGCCAAACACCATCTTTTTTGCCAGCGCCACATAAAGATTCCCCGGGCCGACAATCTTATCAACTTTTGGGATGGTTTCTGTGCCATAGGCCAAGGCGGCAATCGCCTGCGCGCCGCCCATTTGATAGATTTCACTGACCCCAAGTTCAGCCGCTGCGGCAAGAATTAACGGGCTGATTTTTGGAGGAGAAGCTATTGTAATCCTCGAAACCCCAGCCACTATCGCGGGGATTACATTCATCAAAACCGTTGATGGATACGCCGCGCTTCCGCCCGGAACATACACGCCAACACTTTCAATTGGCACCACTCTCATGCCCAAAAAAACATCGTCTTCCACTTGTTCAAACCATTCATCTTTTTTTTGCTTTGCATGGAATGATTCGATGTTATCCTTGGCTTTTCTTAGCGCTTCTAAAAAACTAGGGGCGGAGCTTTTATACGCGGTTTCGATAACTTCGCTTGGCACCCTAAAATCTTCTATGTCTTGCTTGTCATATTTCAAAGTAAGCTCTTTGAGGCCTTTATCTTTTTCCTTTTTAATTTTTTCAATTATGCTTCCAACCGTTTTAACCGCATCATTATTAAATTCTATGCTTTTTGATTTGATTATTTTCTCGAGTTCGTTTTCAATTTCGCCTTTTTCAACTATTTTAATCATTAAATATTGACCCCTTTGCAATTACAGAATTATCGGCAATAATCGCGCCTTTCGCGATTAATACCCCTTCTTCAATTTTGCAGTTAAATCCGACAACACAACCATACAATCTTACATTATCGCCAATTTTACACCCTTCCCAAATAATCGTATTTTCAATTATTGAGTGCTTCCCGATTTCAACCTTATCCCCGACCACCGAACAGTTTTTCACCTGCGATTCCGCGCCAACCTTTACTTCTTTGCCAATTAATGCCGGGCCAATAATTTTTGCCGTTTTATCAATTTCTGTTTGCTCTCCAACCCACACCGAGCCCTTTTCCCTATGCCCGAATATTTTAACCAGCGTCACTTCTCCCCGCAAAATCGCCTCGTGCGCTTCTTTGTATTTTTTGGGGCTTCCTATGTCTATCCAGTAAGCATCGCTCTTAAAACCATAAACCGCTTTATTTTCCGCAAGCAGGCAGGGGAAAACATGATGCTCAAACATGACGGATTTATTTTTTGGGATATTTTTGAATATTTCGGTATTTAAAATATAAATGCCCGCGTTGATGAAATATTTTTCTAGCCCTTCTACCCTTTCCCAGCTTGGTTTTTCTAAAAATTGGGTCACTTTGGAATTATTATCTGCCAAGACCAGCCCATAGGCGGTTGGATCTTCTACCGGAGTTAAAGTGATTGTCGCTTGGGCTTTTTTTGCCTTATGGAATTTGATGATTTCTGAAATATTTATATCCGTTAAAACATCCCCGTTAAAAACAACAATAAATTGCTCGTCTTTAAAAAATTCTTCCGCGTTTTTTACCGCACCCGCGGTTCCGAGCGGATGATCCTCAATTGAATAATGGATTTTTATCCCCCACTGGCTCCCATCGCCTAACATTTGTTTAATATCATCAGATAAATAGTGCAGGTTTACAATTACTTCATCTGCCCCATGCTGTATTAATAATTCTATCTGGTGCATTATAAAGCGCCGGTTGGCAACGGGGACAATCGGTTTTGGGGTATTAAGGGTCAACGGTTTGAGCCGCGTGCCAAATCCTCCGGCAATAATTACAGCCTTCAACGCAGCATCTCCTTTTTAAATTTCGTAATTGTCTGGATATCCGCCGGATCAACACCGTTAAGAAGAGCCAAATAAACTGTAAAATAATCAATAAATATCAGTTGTGAAAACATTCTTGCCAAGCGGCTCTTGCCTTGAGTCGGAATTTCATGCGCCCCGCCTAATTTTGCCCCCAGCATTGATTTTACAATTTCAATCCTCTTGTTTACCCTGATATGGTCTTCTTCGTCCCTGATAAAAATTGCCGCGAAATTGTTTTCGCATCTTTTAAGCTTGTCCAGCGCCTCTAACTCATTATGGTTCATCTCAGGCATAACGCTTAATATCGCGTTCGCTTTTGCGTTTTCGTTTAATTGCCCCTTAAGCCGCCGCCCCATAGCTTCGGTTGTCCCGCTTGAGCAAAAAATTACAGGAATTTTATTTTGAAGCTGTTTTGCCAATTGTTTTGCCGGATTCGTCCTTAATGGGACGTCCGCACGGCAGGCATTTTTTATTTTTGCCAGCACCTCATTTGTTTCATCAATTTGGCTGTTTATTCCTTCAATAAATCCCAGCTTTTCAAATACTTTTAGCAATGAGATAAAAAACGATGGGAGCGCGAACCGGGGCTGAAGCCCGCCTCTCAAATCAATTTTCAAATACTTATTTTTTGCGGCAATTTCGTTAAGTTTGCCTCCCGAAGTAATGCAAATTATTTCAGCGCCTGCCCTTTCGGCGTCTTTTAAAGCGCTTAATGTTTCCTCGGTATCTCCCGAATAGCTGGAGGCGATAAACAATGTATTTTTATCGGCAAAGGACGGAATTAAATAATTGCGGTTTACAATGATTGGGGCTTTTTGCTTGTTCCTTAGAAAATCTGCCGCCAGATCCCCTGCAATTGCCGAGCCTCCCATGCCGGAGATAATAATACAGTTTGGTTTGTTTAAACTTTTAAGGCATTCGCAGATTCTTAATGCTTCCTTAACCATTTCTGGAAAGGCATCAACTATCCCCAAAAGGTTCGACTTGTCTAATCCTATATCTTCGCTTTTCATTATTGGATTTTGCTTTTAATTATTTCTATAGCTTTATCAAGCTGGATATCTTTTTCACTCTTTTCAAGCTCTTCCGCTTCTTTAGTCGGGACATCAATCACGACGTCAGGCATAATTCCTTTTTTTGAAATATCCTCTCCGCTTGGAGTTAAATATTTCGCGATGGTTAAAAGCACCGCGGAATCATCCTGCATGACCCTGACTGACTGCACTGACGCCTTTCCAAAAGATTTTGAGCCGACAATTGTCGCGGCTTTATTGTCTCTTAGCGCTCCCGCTAAAATTTCTGACGCCGAGGCCGAAGCTTCGTTAATGAGCACTACCATCGGCTCCCACCATTTTATCTGCCCGCTTGAATATTTTATATCTTTTGCCCCATCACGATCAACGGTCTGGACAATCATCCCTTCCCTGATAAACATACTTCCAATTTGGATCGAATTATCCAGCAGCCCTCCGCCGTTTCCTCTTAAATCAAGGATCAATCCTTTTGCTTTTGCCTTTTGCGCCATTGCCAGCGCTTTTATCATTTCCTGCGGCGCATCTTGTTTTTCAAAGGTAGTTAATTTTATATAAGCGATTTTATCCGCGATCATTTTAAATTCCGTGCTTTTAATGCTTATCTTTTCTCTTTTAAGGATATAATCTTTTGGTTCTTTGGCTTTTCCCCTGATGATGCCCAAAGCCACCTTTGTCCCTGCCGGCCCTCGGATATGCGACACGGCTTCCTCAAGCGACATGTCTTTTGTTGTTTTGCCGTCTATTGTCATAATTTTATCTTTTGCTTTAAGCTTCGCGAGATCCGCCGGCGTGCCCGGGATTGTAGAAATTACCAACAACTGGTTTTCTTTCATCCCGATATATATGCCGACGCCGCTGTATGATCCCTTAAGGCGAATTTTCATTTCCTTGTAGTTCTTCGGCTCCATAAACCTTGTGTATGGATCGCCGGTTGCTTCTAAAAGCCCTTTTATGGAACCATAGACTAGTTTCGTTGAATCAAGATTTTTTTCAACAAAATCGTTTCTCACCAAGTTTAACACCTGCAAATATATTTCAAACTTTCTTTCCAGCTCATCCTGCGCCGCCCCTCTTCCCCAAATAAATCCCACCGAAAAAACCGCGACAATCAAAAAAACCAAAAAAACCTTTTTTATCATTTTCATTTTTCCTCTCCCTATTAAGGCAAATATTTCATTGGGTTAGTGGGCTTCCCGTTTTTTCTAACCTCAAAATGCAGGTGCGGCCCCGTTGAATATCCTGTGCTTCCCACTAAGCCTATTATCTGGCCTTTGCTTACCTTATTTCCGTTTTGGACGTATATCCTGGACATATGGCCGTAAACAGTTGAGATATTTTTTCCATGGTCTATTACTGCCGCCTTCCCATAACCATCCCACCATCCTGAAAAAATCACTTCTCCGCCATCAGCAGACCGAATAACTTCGCCATGAGGAGCGGCAATATCAATTCCTGTATGCATGCTCCTGCCCCCCCATAAAGGATGCCTTCTGTAACCGTAGTATGAAGTCATTCTTCCGCGCAATGGCCAATCAAGGGATCCGCTCCCATGGGCGGACACGCCTGATTTTTTCCTTTCCGCCATTTTTGCCTGGATTACTCTTTCTAATTCTTCAGAGCTTCTTTCAAGCTGGGCGATTTCTTTTTCATACTTCGCCCGCCTTTGCTTTAACGTCCCCAGCAACGTTTTTTCTTCTTCGGCTTTTTCAGAAATTTCTTGTTTCTTTTCCCCAATCTCCAGAGCCAAATCTTTTATTTCATTGGTCACTCCAACCAACCTGTCTTTTTGCGACCGGATTTGGTTATATGAAACAGTTATTTCGGAAATCAGCTTGGCATCGCCTTCAATTACCTTGCCAAAAAAATACGCGCGGCTGATAAAGTCTGACATATTCCTGGCAAAAAACAACAAGTCTAAATAATTAACCGCGCTGCTTTTATATACTTCCCTTATTCTCTTTTTTATTCTAACTGATTTTTGCCCGAGTGTCTCTTCAGTTTCATTTATCTCAGATGAAAGATCTTTAATCTCTCCCTCATTCGCCACAATTTTTGTTTTTGCTTTATTTAGCGCGCGGCTGGCTTTTTTAAGCTCTGTTTTAATTGTAACTAATTTGGTAAGGGATTCCTGCTCTTTCTTTTTGGTTTCAGAAAGCTGTTTTTTGTTGGCATTAAGCTGTTCTTGAATGCGTTTTAATTTTAACCGCTCATCTGTAATATCTTCAGAAAGAGAAACAGAAATAAATAGTAATAAAAAAAATAGCGCCAAAATACGCTTCATTTTTGAGATTTTAACATAATGAAAACTACTTTACAAGGCGGCGGCGCTGGCGGTTAAACGCGTTGGCAAAGCGGTGCGCCTCATCCCTTATTCTCATCAAAAGTAAAAGGGCGGGATTATCGATTTTGAGCTTGATCGGCCTATTCACTTCCGGTAAAAATATTTCTTCCTGCTTTTTGGCCAGCCCAATCACCGGAGCTTTATTCTCTGCCTTTATTAATGCTTTTTGCGCCGCCCTGGCCTGTGCAATCCCGCCGTCAACTAAAATTAAATCAGGCTGATCCATCTTTAGCGTGCCCTTATAACGCCGCAACACGCATTGATAAATAGACTCAACATCGTTTTGTTCTTTTAATTCCCTGATTATAAATTTCCGATAGTCGCGCTTAAGCGGCTCTCCCTTCACAAAGGCCACCATTGACGCGACAATTTCTTCTCCCTGGATGTTTGAAACATCAAAAGCTTCTATTCTATTCGGCGTTCTTTTTAGATTTAAAATATTTTTTAACTCCCAGGCGCTGGTATCTCCTGTTTTTCCTCTTTTTTTAGGCGCCCAATCCGGTTTTTTTTCACGCATTTTTTGCAGGTTTCTTATCCTATTCCGGATTTTTGCCGCTAATTCATAATTTAATTTTTTTGACGCCGTTTCCATTTCTTCAGTCAGTGATTTTATTGTATAAACGATATCCCCCCTCAAGATGCCAATTATCGCGTCAATCATTTTTAAATACTCATCACTTGATATTTTGCCGGCGCACGGCGCCCAGCAGTGCTTTAAATGGTAATGCAGGCAGGGCTGGGCTCGCTTTTTAAGCGGAGATTCTTTGCACCATCTAATGGGAAACATTCGCTTAATAAGCAGCATTGTTTCTTTGACGCTAATTGAAAGATACGGGCCAAAATACTCAGCTATATCGTTTTCTTTTTTTCTGGCAATAATAAGGCGGGGCCATTCTTCATTAAGCGTCACCTTAAGATACGGGTATTGCTTATCATCCCGCCAAACCACGTTAAACCTATTTTTGTATTCTGAAATTAAAGATTTGGTCTTGTGCGAGTCCTGCGGCGATTTAAAGTAAGATGAAACGCGGTTTTTTAGCGATTTTGCTTTGCCGACATAAATCACCCTGCCATCGCCATTTTTAAAAAGATAAACTCCCGGTTGGTCGGGAAATTTCATTTTTTTTCTATTCTTACATTGAGGTGGGCGACAACATCGCGATGAAGCTTGATTGAAGCGGTATACACTCCAATTGCTTTGATCTGCTCGTTTAAATTAATTTTTCTTTTATCAACGTCAAGGCCAAATGACGAGGAAATCGCTGACGAAACATCTGAGGTTGTAATGGAGCCAAAAAGCTTGCCCTCTTCGCCGGCGTCCGCTTTTATCACTACTTCTGTTAGTTTTCCTGCCACATCCTGGGCAACTTTCTTTTCTTCTTCCCTTTTATGCCGGCTCACTTCGGCCTTTTTTTCCATCTGTTTAATAGCTGCGGGAGTGGCTGATATCGCCAGCTTTTTGGGAAATAAATAATTCCTGGCAAACCCGTCCGCGACTTCCGCTATCCTGTCTTCTTCAAGCAATATTACTTTCATTTTAGTCCACCGTAAACGGCACAAGGCCGATTTCCCTTACTCTTTTAATTGCTTTCGCGACCATCCTTTGGTGAAGGGCGCAGCAGCCTGATGACCTGCGGGGAGATATCTTGCCCCGGTCAGAAATAAATTTTCTTACAAGCCCCAAATCTTTATAATCCAGCTTTTTTTTGCTCTCGCAAAAGGTACATACCCTTTTTTTTCTTTTTCTAAACAGCTTTGCCGGCTTCTTTGAATCGCGCATTAATATTTTTCCTCCCTAAAACGGCACATCATCGCTTGTCTCAGCGGGCGCCGCTGTGTTTGCCTTCTTTCCAAGCATTTGCATTTGATCTGCTACAATTTCCGCGATTATCCTCGTTTCTCCAGTTTTATCTTTATAAGATCTTACCTGGAGCGGGCCTACAATCGCGACTGACTGCCCTTTTTTTAAATATTCCCCGCATATTTCCGCCAGCCGCCTCCAGGCCGTAACCGGGATGTAATCTACATCATCTTTTCCCGCTTCGCCTTTTTTCTTGGGCCTGTTAACCGCCACGGTAAACCGCGCAACATTTATTCCCGAAGGCGTGCATCTGACATCGGGGTCTCTTGTTAAATTACCGATTATAAAAGCTTTGTTATACATTAAAACGGCAAATCGCCTTCCGGCAATTCCTCCACGTCATCAAAAACTTCTTCATTTTTCCCGGGCTCCGCGTTTACTGGGACAGGCTGCTTGGAATCAAGCATCTGCATATTGTTCGCCGTAACTTCCGTTACCCATTTTCTTTGTCCGCTCTGGTCTTCAAACGACCTTACGTGAATTTCGCCTTCAACCAGGATTACTTTATTCTTTTTTAAATACTGCCCGCAAGTTTCCGCCAGTTTTCTCCAAGCGACAACATCAATTATGCTTGGCGCGCTGCCGGGATAGCTGTTTACTTCTATTTTAAATTTTGTGATAGCGATACCATCTACCGAGAGCCGGGCTTCGGGCTCTCCGGCAACTGTCCCGACTAAAATTATCTTATTAAGGCTGGCCACTTGGTTTTTCCATTTCGGGAAAGACAACCGGCGCTTCCGCCTCTTGCACAGCTTCTTTTTTTGCGCGAGCTATCAAATGTCTGATAACCTCTTCTTGAATCCTAAACATGTCCTTGAGGGCAGTAACTGTTTTCCCATCGCCTTTAAACTTAATAAATAGCAGCAGAGCTTCTTTGATCCTTTTGTGCTTTCCAAAAACAAATGGCAGCTTTTTAATTCCCTGCTTTTCAACTTTTTCCATTTCGCCGCCATTCTCTTTAATTTTCTTTTCAAACTTTGAAATCAAAACATCTATATTTTCTTCATTGATGTTTGGCATAATAAAACAAAAGGCCTCGTACATTAAAATATCTCCTTCTTTTTGATTAATTATAGCATAAAAGAGCTAAATTTTCAAACATTGAACCTGATAACCAGTATATCCCCGTCATGGACCACATACCCCCGGCCTTCAATCCTTAAAACACCTTTTTCTTTGGCTTTCGCGTATGTTGTGCAGGAAAGCATTTCTTCATAGCTTATTACTTCTCCCGCAATAAACCCTTTTTCCATGTCGGAGTGGATTTTTCCCGCTGCTTGCTGGATATTTATCCCCTTTTTGATGGTCCAGGCATGCGCTTCTTTTTCCCCAACCGTAAAAAAGGTGATCAATTCCAACAATTCATAGCTTGCCATTATTAGCCTGTTGAGAGCAGATTCCTTTAAGCCAAGCTCGCTTATAAATAGTTTTCCTTCTTCGGGAGGCAGTTCCGCAATTTCCGCTTCCATTTTTGAAGAGATCGTTATTACTCTCGCCCCTTGCTCTTTTGCTATTTTTTCAATTATGCCGACTTTGTCAGGGTTGCCGCTTTCGTCCACATTTGCAACATAAATAACAGGCTTCAGCGTTAACAAAGGAAATTCTTTAAGCAGTTTAATATCTTCCGAATTCATTGAAGGCAAAATTACCCTGGCGGTTTTCCCCTGATCAAGTACCAACTTCAGTTTTTCAAGGATGTGCAGGGTTTTTAAAATATTCTTATCGCCTGACTTTACCGCTTTCCTGATTGAGTCAAACCTTTTGTCTATCAATGATAAGTCCGCAAGGATAAGCTCGGCTTCAATCAACTCAATATCTTTTGCCGGATCTACTTTTCCTTCTACATGAATAATATCTTCCGCGGAAAAACATCTGACCACATGGGCAATGGCATCAACATCCCTGATATGCGAAAGGAATTGGTTGCCAAGGCCTTCTCCCTTATGGGCGCCTTTTACCAGTCCGGCAATATCATAAAATTCAATAATCGTCGGCACAAACTTTTTTGAAACAAAAAGATCGCGCAGCTTATTGAGGCGCTCATCAGGAACTGTGACAACTCCCACATTCGGATCAATAGTACAAAAAGGATAATTTTGCACTTCCGCTTTTGCGCGGGATAGGGCGTTAAATAAAGTAGATTTTCCGACATTGGGCAAGCCAACAATGCCAATTGAAAAGCTCATAAGTTTCCACCGGGATTGCTGTCCACAATCCCTCCCATTATAAAACCAAGAGCAGACAATACTGCCGTCGCCATAAGCATCATCCTTATGTCTGCGCCGAAATAACCAAATAAAAAAAGAAACGACGCAAGCGCCAGCCCCACAATTGGCCCCCACACTAAGTATCGCACCCATTCACCTCCAAACATTAAAAGTCATCCCATTTTTCTTCTTCTTCTTCAACCAGCCATTTTTCGTAGCGATGCTCCGATAATTCTTTTATAAATCTCGACGCTTTCATGACAATTGATCCCTCGCGCGACTGGTAAACCACCGGATAAGCGAGATACAGCTGGTCTTTGCTCCTGGTAACAGCCACATAAAACAGCCGGCGCTCTTCTTCAATTTCTTTTTCACTGCCAAAGGAAAGATATGATGGAAACCGCCCCTCCGCCAGCCAGATAACAAAAACCGTTTTCCACTCAAGGCCTTTCGCCTGGTGCACCGTCGTCAGCACTACCGCTTCTTTTTCTCCGCTTCCGGCAGAAACAATTTCTTCGGCTGATGTACCGCCAACAAGAGCCAAAGCAGAAAGGAACTTCTCCAGCGATATATATTCTAACGCGTAATTGCCCAGTTCTTCAAGCTCCTCGCGCCTGGAATTATAGTTCGCGTAATTCATTCTCAAGTAATCTCCATATCCGGAATCAAGGATTGTTTCTATCATGGCGGATGGATTTTCGGTCATTCCCCTGATCCTTAAAATTAATTTTTGCGCTTTTTCCAGCCCTTCCTGCCCCGCTTTTGAAGCTTCGCCCGCGATTTCTTTTTTTAAAAAGGTTTCAATCGGCTCAGCCGCCGCCTGAATTTTTTTCCATATTTTTTCCGCGGTTTTTTGCCCTACGCTTGGAATTAATTTTAAAATCCTCAGCCAGGAAAGCCCGTCATGAGGATTATGAAAGATTTTAAGATAGGAAGTCACATCCTTTATATGGGCTTCTTCCCAAAGGCGCATGCCGGAGCGGATATCAAACGGGATTCCCCTTCGGGTTAATTCCATCTGCAGTTCAAGGCAATGGTAGTGGGAGCGGTATAAAACCGCCATGTCGGAAAGTTTCATGCCTTCGTCGTTTAACTCAAGCATCCTTTGGGCAACAAAAGCGGCTTGCTTGTATACATCGCGGAATGAAATTACCGCCGGCTGGCTGCCGGTTTTCCTGATCGCTTTTAAATTCTTTTCAAATCTTTCCGCGGCATTTTTTATGGAATCATTTGCTAAATTTAATATTTCAGGCGTTGACCGGTGGTTTGTTTCTATTTTAAAAATCTGGCAATTCTGATATTTTTTTGGGAAATCAATAATATTCCTGAATTCCGCCGCGCGAAAAGAATAGATCGACTGGCTGTCATCCCCCACTACCATAAGGTTGCCGTGCCGCGACGCCAAAAGGTCGATTACCTGCGCTTGGATTGTATTTGTATCTTGATATTCGTCTACCAGGATATGTTCAAAGCGCTCGCTAAATTCCTGCAAAACATCTTCATGCTGAAGAAGCAGTTCCAGCCACTTTATAAGCAAGTCGTCAAAATCCATAAGGTTTTGCTTCTTTTTTGTTTCTTCATAAACGCTAAAAACAACTTTTAATTCCGTCTGCATCTCAAAAAGATGGGGATATTTTGATTCAATAACTTCAGAAAGCTGTTTTTGCGAATTGTTCATGTAGCTGTAAACATCCTGCAAAACATCGCCCTTTGGGAATTTTTTTTCTTGCGTATTTATTCCAGCTTCTTTTATTGAACGGTCAAGAAGGTCCTTGGAGTCGCCGCGGTCCATAATCGTAAAATTTTTATTGTAGCCCAGCTTTTTAGCATGCTTTCTTAAAATCAAATTGCCCACATGGTGGAATGTTCCCGCCCAAAGCCCATTGAGATTTGCCTTAAGCAACCCTTCAACCCTGAAGATCATTTCTTTTGAAGCTTTATTGGTAAAGGTTAATAACAGGATATTCTCTAACGGGACTCCCGACTCGACAAGATATGCTACGCGGTATGTGACGGTGCGGGTTTTTCCTGAGCCGGCTCCCGCTATTACCAAAGCAGCTCCTTTGCCGCTTTTAACAATAGGAAGCTGTTCCTCAGTTAACGCGTCATCATAATTAATTTTGTAATTCGCCGCAGTTGGGAAAGCGGTTTTTAAGATATATCTTTGGGACATGAGTTACCTATTATATCACACTGAAATTTTCATTGGAAAAAGTCGATAATATGGAAGTCAATCCAAATGAGACTGCTATCCTAAGCAGCAAGCCCAAAATCAGACATCCGGATAAGGTTTCAGTAGCAAGGGTGAGGCTAAATTATATCAGGATGCAAATCATTACCTACTTAAGCGAAATCAGTCGATTCAGGTCAAATTCATGGGTGCTTGCACGAAAAGCAGCAGAGCTTCTTTCCGGAAGTTTATCAACCTTAACTGCTTTGGAAAAAAATTTGGCTGTGTTAAAAACCCAGGTTCAGGCTGTCGGAGATAGCCTAAAAGATGTCCACAAATTTCCAAATAACCAGAAAACTTTAGAGCAAAACCTTGCCATACTAGAACAAAATCTCGTTCGGATAAAGCAGGCATACAGCACATACCATGAAAAACAGTTAAAAGGGGCAGAAGCCGGGATATTTGTGGTTCCCGCGCTTTCGCCATTAATCGCCTTAGGCGCTGTAAAAATAGTCACGGGTGCCATTATCAGCCCCTGGATATTCCCTTCACTGTCTCTGGTAGCTTATGCATTCTACAAATATTATATGGTAAAAGAAGAAGATAGGAATATGACCATTTATATAACAAAAGAAAAGGATGTGGCATTAGCCAAATTGTTATTGCGTTATGGATACCAACCAACCGATGATAGCGAATTGGCGATAGAACCATTGCTTCCGATTGTTCACAGATATACATTAATAACAATAAACAGTGCAACAAAAGCGTTAGATGGGTTTTTAAACGATTACACAACCCTTAATCCAGAACATCTGGATAAAATATCAAAAGAAACAAAAAAATTGATCGATTTGTACTTCAGCCCTTTTAAAGGTAGTTTTTCCCCATTCGTTAAACATCTTTTAAAAGATTTCATAAAAAGAGCAAAAAACTCGCTCACGGAATTATTAAATAATCCGGAAAAATTCACGAACTTTGCAAAAAAGCTGACAGTAGAACAATACGCAATATTTGTCAAAATAATAAAAGAACTCTTCAGAATATTATTATATGGGGGAGAGAAAAATTTTTTGGACTCTCTCGGTGCGCTGGGACATAGCCCCAATCGTCGAATCATTAATATCACATTTAACAGAATGCCAAGTCCCAGAGTTGCCATCCCAAGGGCAATTCAAAATCAAAAAGGCAAATCCAAAGAGAGAATTTTTGTTCC
>WPAF01000040.1 GCA_009772965.1 Candidatus Saganbacteria bacterium | reverse complement strand
TGTTTTTAAGTATTTCAGCCTTTGTCATTTAAGCAGCCAAAGCAAAAATGGGATATATAGTACAGATAGAAGCGTGCAAACAGCTATTGAAGATGAAATAACATCCAGATCTTTTTTGTATTTTTCTCCTATTACCAAACCCATAAAAGCAGAGGGCAGGGCGGACATAATAATCAGGACTTTCCCAAGCGAGGGCTCGATTTTAAAAAGATAAACCACAAGCATGGCAATAAAAGATCCAACAACCATGCGCAAAAATGAGCTCAAGATTGGAATTAAAAGGGTTTTTATCTTTGCCGTCCCCATCCTGAACCCCAGCATAAGCAAGGCCAAAATAATTGTTGTACTGCCTAGCATTTCAATGGGCTTTAGGATTAAGGGGGGAACCTTGATGTTATAAAGGTTTAGCAATAAGCCAGCAATGGCCGCGTAAAAGAAAGGCAGTTTAAATGCTTCTGCCGCGTCTTTTTTGCCGCTGGCAATGAATATTCCAAACGTGAAGATTAATAGCCCGTTAAAAAAATCATAGGCAATTGCCCGCGATAACCCCTGGGCGCCGTATGCCAATAAAACAATAGGAAAACCGATAAAAGCGGAATTCATAAAAACTGCCGGCAGGTATATTCCCCGCGGAAGTTTAAATATTTTCCTAAGCAAAAAGGTTATTAAGAAAACGCCAAAAACAACAGCTAAAATAGTTGCCAGAGTGACGGGCAATTCATAAAAGCTTATTTCCTGCTTATAAAATGAAATAAAAAATAGGGCGGGGATTGTAAGATACATAATAATTTCAGAAATGATCTGAGGTTCGGTTTTATTAAGTTTTGCGTAAATATATCCCAAGCCGGAAATAAAGATAACGGGGAATAATATTCTTGTTAATAAGCTCATTTCAAATTACTGTCAATATAAATGCGGGCGGAATTAGCGGCAATTGCCCCATCCGAAGCGGCAGTTACTATTTGCCTCAATGTTTTTTTTCTGATGTCCCCTGCGGCAAATATGCCGGAAGCTGCTGTTTTCATTTCCTCATTTGTTAAGATATAGCCGTTTTTATCAAGCTTTACTAAATTGGAAAACAGTTTTGAGTTTGGGTTTGACCCTACGTATACAAAAACCCCATCGATTGGGAAACGGGATGATTTTTTAGTAATAGTATTTTTGATTTTAATATTTTCAACCCGGGCTGCGCCTAAAATTTCCTCAATCTGGCTGTTCCATAAAATAAATATTTTAGGGTCATTTAATGCCTGCTCAGCTAAGATTTTATCGGCTCTGAGCTTGTCCCTGCGATGGATAATTGAAATTTTAGATGCATAACGGGTAAGATACAGCGCTTCTTCAACAGCCGAATTGCCGCCTCCAATGACCGCAATACTTTTATCTTTATAAAATGGGCCGTCGCAGGTCGCGCAGTATGAAACACCTTTTCCCCTGAATTCATTCTCTCCTTTGATATTAAGCTTTTTAGATTCGCTTCCCGCCGCGATTATAATAGTTTTGGTGGAAATATCTTTTTTGTCGATCTTTACTTCATAATATAATTCTTTGCGCTTTATGCCTAAAACTTCACCGTAATAAAAATCCGCGCCGAATTTTTTTGCCTGTTCTTCAAAGTAGCGGGAGATGTCCATCCCTGAGACGCCGCGCGGAAAGCCGGGGTAGTTGTCAATATGAAAAGCCGTTGATGCCATGCCGCCCAAAAGAGCCCTTTCAATTATAAGCGTTTTTAACCTGGCTCTCCCCGCGTAAAGCGCCGCGGTAAGCCCTGCCGGGCCTCCTCCAATAATTATCAAATCAAAAAGCGGCCCCTGCTTTTCGATAATTGCGTCAAGCTTGGGAAGTGTTTTTAATTCTTCAAGTGTTGTCATTTTATCTCCTCTTCAGGGATAACAATTTTAGTTTTTCCAATAATTTTATAAGTTTTATTTTTTAATGATATTATGACTTTATCGCCAACTAAGCGGCTTCCCTTGCGCAAAAGCGAGACGTTTTTCATAAGTGAGATTTCCTGCTTTTTAGTATTGTACGCGGCTTGATCTCCTCTTGCTGACGCGTTGTCGTAAGTTATGTTAACAGAATTTCCAAAGTAGGCGACGGCTTCTTTTTGCTTAAATAAAAACTTTCCGGCGGTCAGCTTTAAATTGTCGGCGGTTAAAATTATTTTCCCAATCGAGGAAATTTCATTTTTTGTCTGGTCAATTAAAAAATCTTTTGCTTCAATTGTTCCTTGGGGAGCCCCCGCGATAACTATTTTGCAGGGATTGCCCAGAATGCTGACGGTTTCAAGCCCTACATCCGCTTGCAGCTTTTCCGCATTTCCCTCAACGTTGCCCTTTTGAAAGTATATTCCCTGCGAGCAGATTATTTTTTGGGAATTAATATCCCAGCTTAACACTTTTGCTTTAAAATAGTACCCCTCTTGGGATTGCGGCAGGATGAAGGTCGAGGCCTGATTCCCCCCTTTCTCTAGGAGCCTTGCTTTTTGCTCCGATCCAACGCTAAAGCCCAAAGTGTCACTAAGCAAAATATTTTTATTAATAGTATTCCATGTGACCAGCGGGGAAATAAATTTTAATGCCGGCTTATTGTTTTTGAAAAATATCCCATTTGTCTGTTCCATGGCCGCAACCCCTGTTGATTTATTCAGGCTGCTGGATTTCGCCTTTATTTCCCAATATTTTACGCCGCCGACATTTTCGCTGAAAGTTGCTTCCTGCAATAAAATATCTGTAAGCTTTTTTTGCTCTTCAATTGTTTTTATAAGTGTTTTGGTAATATCATGCTTGGGCAGGTAAAGCGCCCAAATAAATAGGAAAAGGATAAATACAACAAAAATAAAAAAGGCGGATTTTTTCAAAAATTCCATTTAAAATCCCTGCATTTTAAGGCGGACTGCTGTAGTCCTTTCCCAAAAACCATTCCAGGAATCGCCTTTTTTGTAATATCCTTCAGCAAGCAAAAGATGCAAAGCGGCAATTTGATAGTCAATTTTTATTCCCTTTTTTGCCGCCGCGATGGCATTGTCTATTTCTCCCATTTCGCCGTAAATGAGTGAAATATAGCCGTAGGCAAAAGCGTTGTTTGGATTAATGGCCAAAACATTTTCCAATTCTTTTATCGCATCCTTCTTATTGCCGGAAAAATAATAGGCAAAGGCAAGCCGGAAGCGCAATTTCCAGTCGCTAGGATTTTGATTAACTTTTTGAATATAAATATTTTGGGCGTCATTTTTAAAATTAGAATCAAGATTGTTTGCTTTTTTTAGCTCGTCCCATCCCTCTAAAATAAAGTTGGTATAGGCATATGTTATGGCAAGGTCGAAATGCAGGGTTGGATCTTTTGGGTTTTTGGCAACTGCGGATTTATTTTCATTTATTTCTTTCTGCATTTCTTTTGTCAAAACCCAGGCATGGCAGCTGCAGGAAAAAATAAGCAAAATAATTACACTATTTTTAAAAGTCATTTTATCCCTTCCTTTTAAGGATTCTGTCAATTAGCGAGGAGGTTGACCTCCCTTTAATAGGGGGTATCACGACAACTTTGCCGCCCAATTGCTCAACCAGGCGCCGTTCCGGCAGTTCATCAATCGTATAATCTCCGCCCTTAACATGGATATTGGGTTTTACTAGTTTAATGAGGTTGTCGGGCTTGGTTTCAGGGAAAATTGAAACATAATCCACGCATTCAAGGGAAGCCAGAATTTCTGCCCTTTCAAGCTCAGAGACATACGGGCGTTCGTTGCCTTTTAATTTTTTAACAGAAGAATCGCTGTTTAGCCCCACAATTAATAGATTGCCCAATTTTTTTGCCTCTTTTAGATAACGGACATGGCCGAGATGGAGAATATCAAAGCAGCCGTTTGTAAAAACTATCTTGGCGTTTTTTGCTTTATGCCTTTGTATTATTGGTGTTAGTTCTTTACGGGTTTTTATTTTTTTGGCCGCGGGCTCTTTTTCTTCAAGCGCCTCTTCTAATTCATCTTTAAAAACCGGCTGGGTTGCGATTTTAGAAACCTTAACTGACGCGGCGTAGTTGCCAAGCATTGCCGCCTCTTTTATGCCGGCGCCGCATGCAACAGCAAGGGCAACTGCTGAAATAACCGTGTCTCCCGCTCCGGTTATGTCAAAAACTTCTCTTGGCACCGCTGGGATATAGGTATATTCAAGATTTTTTGAAAATAGCGAGATACCATCTTTTCCGCGGGTGATCATAAGATGTTTACACTTAGTTGTTTTAATGATTATTTCCGCGGCTTTGAAAAGCGAAGCATCATCTTTAATTTTTATTCCTGAAGCATTTTCAGCTTCTGAAAGGTTTGGAGTGAGGATGTCGGCTTCTTTGTATTTTAAAAAATTGCTTCCTTTGGGATCTACCAAAATGGTTTTTTTGAATTTTCTGGCAAGCTTGATTATTTTAAGGCAGGAGGTGTCTGATGCTACGCCTTTGCCATAATCGGACAAAATTACCGCGTCCATTGTTGGAATAAGATTTTCAACTTTTTGGAATATTTTATTTGCAAGAACTTCATCAATGTCGCTTTTTTCTTCCCTGTCAACCCTGACAATATGCTGGCTGGCGGCGATAACCCTTGATTTTAAAATAGTTGGGCGGCTTGGGGAAGAAATTAAAAAACTGGTTGAAATGCCCAAGCTTCTCAAAGCTTTTTGCAGTTTTTCCGCGGAAGAGTCCTTCCCGATAATTCCAACCAAGTAAGGGTTCCCTGAAAGGGCAATGACGTTAGCGGCAACGTTGCCGCAGCCGCCGGGCACATGGCTGATTTTTATCACTTCAGCGATTGCAACTGGAGCTTCAGGGGATATGCGTGAAACATTGCTCCAAATATGCTCGTCCAGCATTAAATCCCCGATTACCATAATTTTTTTATCCGCGAAAAGGGGGATATATTTTTTTAAATGGAGCATCAGTTATCCTCCTCAAGGATTGCTTGGTATAAGAGCGGAACCATGATTTCGTGGTGGCCGGTAAGTGAATAATTATTTCCTCCGGGGCGGGATAATACGTTTTGCAGAGGCCGGTAATGCTGGATCATGTCCATATTGACGGTTGTAAAGTTTTTTACTTTATTGCCGAGGTTGCGAGCAACGGTTAGGGCTTTTAAAAAAACTTCAGGCAAGACTACTGCTGAACCAATATTCAGATAAACCCCGCCTTCAAGTTTTGAAACAATTGAGCAAAGCAATTTAAAGTCATTAAAGCTGGCTTCTCCCAAACATCGGGGGTCTAATTTAGAAGACATATGAATGGTGTCGCAGCCGATTGAGACGTGAACCGTGGCGGGAATATTAAGTTCAAAAGCATTATAAAAAACGCTTGAGGCGCGGTGGGGGGCTTTCATAAGTTTTTTTCCAAAAAGCGCCCCTAATCCTCTTGGCTCGTAAGATCTGTCAGATATTTCAGAAATCGCTTCATTCATATCTCTTTGGGTTTCTTCTACCATTCCAAACATGCCGGTCTCCAAATTCGCGGCTACATCTTCTGATGTTGTACCGATTGTCGCAAGCTCAAAATCGTGGATTGCTCCGGCGCCATTTGTAGCAATACAGCTGACAAATCCTTTTTTCATAAGGTCAATAATAATAGGGGACAAGCCTACTTTAATCGCATGAGCCCCAAATCCCCAAATTACCGGGCGGCCGGATTTTTTCGCTTTTATCACGACCTTTACGACGGCTTTAAGCGATTTTACGGCAAGAAAATCAGGAAGACGGCTGTAAAAACCAGAAAAACTTTCTTTTCTTTTCCCTATTTTGGAAAGGGCAGAAAGGTCAGTTTTGGTTTTCCTTTTTTTTGCTGAATAAGTTTTTATTTTTTTAAAATCCATTTGACGGCCTCCAAAAGGTGATCTGCTATATAATCCGGATTATGGCTGGCTTTAACTTCATCTAATTTCTTTTTGCCGTGGCCGGTCAATACAAAAATAGTTTTTAAGCCAGCCTTTTTCCCTGCCATCATATCGGTAGTGTTATCGCCAATAAAAAAAGATGATTTGATGTCAATATCAAACCGTTTTACCGCCTTGTTGATTAATTCGATGTTTGGCTTGCGGCAGTCGCAATTTTTCTCGGGGTGGTGAGGGCAATAATAAAAGGCATCAATGAACGCTCCCTGGTTTAATAAATATTTTTGGAGGGTTTTATCTATTGCCTGAACCATGTCTTCGCTAAAATATCCTCTGGCAATTCCCGACTGGTTGCTGATTACAATAGTTTTATATCCGGCTTCGTTTAAAAGCTTTATTGCTTCAGCGGAATGGGGGAGAAGGTTTAATTCCTTGTAATGGCCTAGATATCCTAAGCTGTCATTAATTGTGCCGTCTTTATCCAAAAACACCGCTTTATTCATTGAGGAAAAAGCTCTCTTTCAACTAAGTTGCAGATAATATGTCCTATGGTAATGTGCGATTCCTGGATGCGCGGGGTATTTTTGCTTGGGACAATTATTGCCAAATCTACCGCATCGGAAATTCTCCCGCCCAAACAGCCCAACAGTCCAATAGTTTTTATTTCCATCGATTTAGCTTTTTTAACTGCTTCAAAGACATTTGCTGATTCTCCGGAGGTTGAAATCCCAACCAGTACATCCCCTTTTTTTCCCAGCCCTTCAATTTGTCTTGAAAAAATTATCTCAAAGCCATAGTCATTTCCAAGAGAGGTGAGAATTGAAGTATCGGTGGACAATGCAATCGCAGACAGCGATCCTCTTTCTTTTTTAAATCTGCCGATTAGTTCCGCGGCAAGGTGCTGGGCGTCCGCGGCGGATCCGCCGTTCCCGCAAAACATAACCTTTCCGCCTTGTTTGATTGACTTAATGATTATTTTCGCGGCTTCTTCTATTTTGGGAACCAATGTTTTTAAAACTTCTTTTTTGGCTTCGATGCTTTCTGTGAGGTCAGCTTTGATTATTTCCTGCATTATTTATCCTCCTAAAACAGGAATAAATTATATCATTATACTTATAATGGGCGCAAGCTTGGGATGGAAATTTTTGCCCGCAAAGTGAAATCTCGCTTTCATTTTAACGATATATATAGGATATAAGGAAATTAGGGAAAAAAGTGAGGAAAAAATGAAAAAAACGATATTATTTGTTTTGATTTTTGTTTGTGGATTGGTTTTGTTTCTATCGTCTGGTTGCGGCAAGGTTATTGATTCTTCAAATAATATCCTTGAACCAAATCAGTTAATAATTTCTCCATCTAAGTCAGAATTGCTTGTTGGTGAAACCCAGCAGTATACTCTTTCTCCAACTCTGGATGCCCAAAGTATTTCTTGGGAAGTTGTGGGGGCAATTGGGGAAATCGACGCTAAAGGGCTCTTTGTTGCAACAAAGGAAGGGCAGGGAGAAATAGTTGCGAATTATAATGGAGCATCCGTCAGGATATCAATCAAGGTGACAAGGATAGATGTTTCAACTGAATTAAATGAAGCAAAAAGCGATATAGAAAATGGGGACATAGATGGAGCATACGATAATTATAATAAGGCATTATCTAAGGATCCGACAAACACAGAAGCAAATTTTGGAGCCGCAATGCTTGATGTTTTACAGGTGGCTATAGACAGCAATACTCGAAACATCGCAGCCAGCAAATTCAATGTAACCTTGCCAACAAATTTCAACACATTATTTAAACACACGGCAACAACGAAAACGGCATCTATATTGAGTCTATCATCTTTTGCTCAAGCAACAACTACTCCAGCCATTATGCCAAGCGAGGTTCAGGAATATATTAAAAAAACATTGCTCCCTGCTTTAGATAAGGCATTAAACAGATTGGCCATAGTTGAAGCCAATCCTGATTTTAAATTTGTTGTCACAAGGAAAATGTCAAAAAGAGAAAAGGATTATGAAGTCGATTTGGGGGAAGTGTATTCATTAGATGCTACTGTCTGCCTAATAAAAGCCATGTTATGCCATGTTTCGGCATACAACTGGGATTATTTCACTGACCATCCGCTGAATGAGCCAAATTTCGCAACCCTAAAGTCGGATGGAAGCGCGAATATGGAAGCGGCAAGGCAGGCCTATGACCGCATGACGATAAAGTGGATCGCCGGCATTAATTATATTGATGCCGAAACCGACGACCAATCTGACGATATTATCCCCAAATTCAATGATCCTGCGCTGAAAAATAATTGCTTGAAATATCTTGGTTTGGTTAAAAATTCATTAGAAAATGGTGCGACAAACATTGAAATAAAACCCGGCGCAAACGCGATTGTCGATTTAAAAACTTTCTTTTCATCGCCAATCAGCGACCTGAAAAAATTTATTACGGCAAACGGCATCTATTCAAATAATTTTCCTCCTGATTATGACTTCACGCTGAATGGATTGTTCCCTGGGTTTAAGACATATGATAACTGGGCTAGTTTTTGCGCTTCAATAAAATAATTGAAGCAAAAGGAAGGAATAGGTTGAAAAAAATAGGCTTTGCAGCAATTGCAATTTTAGTTTTTAGCTCCTGGTGCTTTGGGCTCCAAACGGTGGATGGAATGTTGGAAGATGCCTTGGTTTTAAATAGGCACGACCTGTCTTCCCCTAATTTGGCGCAGCTTATTGAAACAGAACGATGCACTGTGGGAAATTCGTTTAATGCTGAAAATGTCATAAGTTCCAAGGATTTTAAAATAAATAATTCCAACCTTCGCTTATATGCGGCTCTTCCTTTGGACTCGCATCCTATGGTTAAGAAAAGCGCAATATTTGTTTCGGCAGATAAAAACAGTTCCATATTCTGCGCAAAGCCGGATGTAAAATCGATAGATATCAATACTGACGCAAGCATAATAAAGCTGGGTTACGGCGCCCGGGTAAGCGATTATTTGGATCTAGGGATCGGGATAAACCAATCCAGCGTAAAAATAGAGGATAATCGGACGTTAGGATATAGCTATGGCATAAGGTTTTTGCCCTTTAAAGCGTTTTCTATCGAATATAGCGATGAAAAAATCAGCGCGAATAATCTTACTAATATTAATTATGGCGAAGAATTACTGGGGTCGCAATCTGGCGGAGGATCAAAAGACAATTCTATCGACAAGACAGAGATAGCGGCAACATTTAAGCCCGGAAGCAAATTGGCTTTTCGGGGTTTTTTGGGCAGAAATAAGAATGGGGAAAGTGTCAAAGTTGATGCGAACAGCGAAAGGTATTTTTATCTTAGGGTGGATAGAACCGCTTATTATGGTGGGGTTGGGGTTGAAATTATTCAGGAAAAATTCAGCTATGGGCTGGATTTAATCGGATCAGAAACAAATATATCCTCTGACGGCGGGCTTTTTGCGCTTTTCCCTTCCGATTTGATGGCGGGCGATGCGTTAATCGACAAAACAGGCGACGTAGCGGCAAAAATGAAAGTCGGCGGATTTCGAATCAGCATGAAAAATTCAGAGAGCAATCGATTGAGAATTAATGGTGCCTTGAGTTGTTTAAAGGTGCTGTTTGACGGGGATGCCAAGATTTGGGACAGTTTATTCTTTGGCATGGCACGAAGACTTGATGCGCAATATGTTATCCCTGTTGAAAGCGCCGATGTGCTTGTCGGGAGCTTGGCCGCGCGGTTTATCATAAACAAAAATTATGAAATTAATTATTCTGTCCAGCAGATGGTTCCAATTTCTGTTGTGCAGAGAGCTCAGGGGAATGGGCCATCAGAAGAAACGCCGTCTTCTGCCAGTGGAGGGAATATCCAGACATTTGCGGTAGCGTGCTATTTCTGAAGCGCCAAGGAGGAGATTATGAAAAGTAAGATATTAATTTTGATAATTGGAATTGTTGTGGTTTTGGTTGGTGGTTTCGGCTGCAGCAAGGTGAACAATCCGCAGGATAACACTACTGGAACAAATGGTGGATCCGGGAATGCCGAATTGTCAAGCATAGAAGTGTTGCCAAGCGGAAAAGAACTTTGTGTTGGAGGGTCAATAAAATTCGAAGCGATCGGCAAAAATGGAAATAGCAGCACTGTTGAAGTTGTGCCAGTTTGGGAGGTAAAGACCGGATCAGGAACAATTGATGCCGCGGGCATTTTTACTGCAGGAAATAAGCCGGAAAATGTAATTATTTCAGCTTCATCCGGCAATGTTTCAGGAAGTGTGAGCCTCAATGTAATTACAGGCCCAATCTATACTGTTGCATTAGAACCCTCGACTGCTTCCTTGGATGTTGGGCAGACGGTGCAATTTAGCATTAAAACCAGTGATTTTTATGGGAATAACTTGGAAAAGGAATTAACTTGGCAAGTAGTACAAAGCGGACAAAAGGGAAGCATTTCGAATGGTGGTTTGTTTAAGGCGTTGGCGCTAGGAACATGTCAAATAGAGATAAAAGATGGCGCTAAAACGATAGCCTCGGCTAATGTTTCAGTGAAAGAAAATTCAATCGGAAACCTTGTACTTGGGATGACAGGCGCCCAAATTGAAAGCCTTTATGGCGCCCCTCCTTATGGAATGAATGATTGGGGGGATCGTTTTGAAATGAGTTATAGTTCTAATAAAGTTGCATTTATTTTAAAAAGCGATAATTTTTCAATGGATAGCCCTGTTGTAGGAATTTTTGTGGGCACTTCAGAGGCGGGAGGGACAAAGGGAGGAATAAAAGTTGGGAATAATCGGGCTGATGTAAAAGACATTGGTCTTGTACGAAGTATCACGATAGGCACACATTCAGCAATATGGGATAATTGGTCATGGATGTATGCTATAATGTAACCTACCACATAT
>WPAF01000039.1 GCA_009772965.1 Candidatus Saganbacteria bacterium | reverse complement strand
TTATTGAAGTTTGTCTCATTTTTTATCAATTCCCGGGTTAGGTTTTTAAATGTCTTAACGAATAGCTCCCTGGTTAGATTTTACATGTCTCAATACGAACGCTTGACGACAACTTTACTTTATTGTATTATGTAAAGCATGCAAAAGGAGGCGGATTATGACAGATAAAGAGGTTAAATTAAGCTCAAAGAATCAAATTGTAATTCCCAAGGAAGCAAGAGAATACATCCATTTGAAAGCCGGGGATAAGCTCCTTCTCACCGTAAGCACGAGCGGACATATCATGCTTTGGAAACGCCCAGAAAGCTATACGAAGCATATGAAGGGCTTGGGCAGGGAGCTATGGAAAGGGCTAAATATTAAAGAATATATGGAAAATCTCAGGAAAGAATGGAAATAAAATGACCCATAAAATATTAAAAGATCATAAAATAATAGCTTTGGACACTATGGTTTTTATTTATTATTTTGAAAATTCATCTTCTTTTGTCAGCAAAATAGAAAAGGTATTAAAAGATATTGAAGACAGGCGGCTTAATGCTGTAACCACGGTTATAACATTAAGCGAGGTCTTGGTCAGGCCTCTCATGGAAGGTGATGTTGAGTTGGCCGATGAATATAAAAATGTGATCAATAGTTTCCCCAATTTGCGCGTTTTAGAAATAAATCAGTATATTGCCTCCATTGCGGCGTCGTTAAAAGCAAAATATAAAATTAAGTTGCCGGACGCGTTGCAAATTGCAGGGGCGCTTATCGGGAATGCGGATTTATTTTTGACCAACGATAAACAGCTCAAGAAAATCGATGAAATTAAAATTGTCACGATAGATCAATTATGAGCCCAAAAGTATCCGTTTGCATACCAAACTTCAACCGGTCTAACTATCTAAAAGAGGCAATTGACAGCGTTCTTTCGCAAACTTTCACGGATTTTGAGCTTATCATCGTTGATGATCTATCAACCGACAATTCCGCTGAAGTGGTAAGAAGTTACAGCGATAGTCGAATTAAGTTTTATGTTAACAAGCGCAATCTGGGCTTGGTCGGCAATTGGAATGAATGCTTGTCGAAAGCTTCAGGCGAATATGTCTCGATCCTGCATAATGATGACAGGTATCTTAATAATTATTTAGAAGAAGCCTCAAGCACCCTGGATCGCGAAAAAGATATTGGTTATTTTTTTTCCAACTGCAACACGATCGACGAAAACGGCAAGGTTTTATGGAAGCAGAAATATGTCGGAAAAAAACATTTCTTCTTGTTCACCCATGCCTGGGATAAAAAAAGTTTTATTGCATCCGGCAGAGAGTTTATCAAGGAGCATATTTACGATTGTGTCACCTTTTACCCGACAATAATGGTAAGGCGCGGATGCTACAACAAAATAGGAGGGTTTTCAGATAAGTTTGTTTTTGGCATTGATTGGTATATGTGGATGAAAATAGAGATGCTTGGCTATAAGGTGGCTTTTTCCGACAAAGTGCTTGTTGACTATAGGCGGCACAAAAACAGGCAAACGGATCTTCTCTTAGAAGCTTACGAAACAAGCATGGACGATTTTAAAGTAGTAGAGTCGATATTAAAGGAATCGGCCGAATACAGCATTTTCAGCAAAAAAGAAGAAACCCTTGCCAAGCGCAAGCAAATAAGAGACCTTCTCCTGCAATACTTTCAGGCATTTTGGCTTTATATAAAAAAGAAGGAATTTAGCCAGGTAAAAAGGCTTTGGCAAAAACTTGAGAAATTCAAGAAAGAAAAAAATATAAGATATGATTTAAGAGATATATTATGGGCTTTATTTGCGGTGAAGCTATGAAAATTGCGCAGGTTGTAAGAAACTACAATAAGACTTCAGGGATTTCTAAAGTCGTTGCTGATTTAAGCGAAGAACTTTTCGCGCTTGGGCACGAAATCCACGTTTTTACGAACACCTGGAATAATTATGGCAATTCCGGCATGGTTTTCCATAAGATCCCGATTCTTAAGTTGAATTTTCCCTTCGAAGTCAGCACCTTTAATTATTTTTCCAACTTATTGGTTAAGCCCTGCGATTATGATGTCGTAAACAACCATAGCGATTCAACGGTTTTTGGAATATATACCGCCCATTCATGCCATGGCTTTAGATGGAAAGAAATAATAAAAGACAAGAATAAATTACGGCAAAAAGAAAGCAAATGCACTTCTTTGGACAGGTATATTATTGGGATGGAAGAAGAAGTGTTTTTAAAAAAACGGTATAAAAAAATAATCGCTGTTTCGCATTATTTAAAAAGGCAGATTATTGAAACTTACGGAGTCCCAGCCGAAGATATTATTGTAGTATACAATGCGATAAACTTGGAAGAATATAAAACACCTAAGGATAAGATCAGGCTTTGCATCAGGTCGGAACATAATATTTCAGAAGAAGAAAAAGTCCTCTTCTTTGCCGGATATGATTTCAGGCTAAAGGGGCTGGATGTTGTTATCAAGGCGCTGGGGCATCTTGCTCAATCTAATGTTAAGTTGATTGTCGTCGGCAGGGATAGGGAAGGCCAATCTATTATGAATATTTTCAGTAAATTAGCTTCTGAATTAAATATCGGCGATAAAGTTTCATTTGTAGGTTCTAAGAAAAACATCCGAGATTATTATTTCGCTTCCGATATTTTTGTATTTCCGACACAATCGGATACTTTTGGGATGGTTGAACTTGAGGCAATGGCAAGCGGTTTGCCTCTTATAGTAAGTTCTTCCCAATTTAATGGAGGATGTGAAATAATGGAAGACGGGAGAGAATGCTTTATCCTAAAAGATCATAGGGATCCCGTTGAATTGGCCCAGAAGATAAAGTGTTTGGTTGAAAATGAGGAGCTTAGGGGTAAAATGGGGAAGGCGGCCTTTGAGACGGCGCAAGATCATTCGTTGCCTAAAATGGCAAACAATGTGCTGGAGGTATACAAATCTACTTTATGAATATAATCTGCCTTTCAACTCAAAATTGGGATGACAGCTTTTGGACGAATAAACAGCACATAATGAGCCAGTTAAGCAAAGATCATAGGGTTATTTATGTTGATAGGGGAGTGCTGGGATTAAGATATTTCTTTTATAAAAGAATAACTGCAAGTAATACTATATTTTCCCTCAAGTTCTTTTTCCGGCTTTTCGAAGAACGCACAAAAAACCTGACAATCTTGACCGAAAAATTTAATTTTCCAATCCCTTTTGCATTTAAATCCTGGCTTGTTAAAAGATACATTAAAAAGCATAAAATCAAGGATCCGATTTTATGGATTTACCAGCCGGAATATGAAAAATATATCGGCCAATTTGGCGAAAAACTTGTTGTGTATGATTGCGTTGACGAATATTCAGCGTTTCCTTCTTATAAAAACAAGAAGGATGAAATAATAGAAACCGAAAAACGCTTAATGCGTAAAGCTGACCTTGTAATTACATCTTCAGAGCATCTCTACCAAGTAAAAAAACAATTTAATCCCCGCACGTATTTGATTCACAATGTGGCCGATTACGACCACTTTGTGCGGGTTTTTGAAAAAGATTTACCTCTGCCCAAAGATATAAAAAATATCCCAAAACCTATTATAGGTTTTATCGGAGCGATTGACAGTTATAAGGTGAATTTAGATTTACTTGATAATATTGCTGAAAACCGGCCGAATTATTCAATTGTTTTAATCGGATCAATCGGCAAGGTGGACTCGTCCACCAGGATATCATCCCTAAGGAAAAGAAAAAATGTTTTTTTTCTTGGTGAAAAGCCCTATGGCTTGCTTCCAAATTATATTAATTCGTTTGATGTTTGCATGATTCCCTATAACCTAAATGATTACACGGAAAATTGTTTTCCAATAAAATTTTTTGAGTTTATGGCAACAGGAAAGCCCGTCATTGCAACAGCCTTGCCGGCCTTGGCCAATTATGCGGAGTATATCGAATATGTAAAAACGAACAACGATTTTGTCTTGGGTATTGATAAGCTTTTGAAGGGCGACAATGAAACGCAAAAGATGAAGAGGGTTGAAATAGCAAGAAATAATTCCTGGCAGACGCGCATTGATAAGATTACTGAAAAGTTTGGATCAGCTGCGCAACTTTCTTAACCCTTTCTTCCCCAATTTGCGGATAAAGCGGCAAGGATAAAATCTCATCAGAATATTTCTCAGCTATAGGGCATTCGCCCTTTTTGATGCCAAGCGATTTGTAGGCTTCCTGCAAATAAATAGCCATAGGGTAGTGGATCTGGGTTTCGACGCCATTATCTGCCAGATAGCTTTTTAATAGATCTCGCTTTTTGTGCCTAATTACATACAGGTGCCGGCAGGAGGAATAATGATCTTTTTCTTTCGGAGTTACCGCAGCATCTTTTAATAAGGATGTATAAAGCTTTGTGAATTGTTTGCGTTTATTATTCCAATCATCCAGATGCTTCAATTTAACTTTTAATACTGCCGCCTGCATTTCATCGAGCCGGCTGTTTGTACCTCTAATACTGTGTTCGTACCGGTTTTTTTGGCCGTAATTTCTAAGTTGTTTTATTTTCTCTGCAATTTCTTTGTTGTTTGTTACTGCCATGCCGCCGTCGCCGTAACAACCCAGGTTTTTTGTAGGATAAAAGCTAAAGCATCCGGCATCTGCCAGCGCCCCGACTTTCTTGCCTTTGTATAAGGCTCCATGTGCTTGGCACGCATCTTCAATAACAAACAAATTATGCTTTTTTGCAATTCCTAAAATAGAGTCCATTTCGCAGGCATTTCCAAATAAGTGGACAGGAATTATTGCTTTTGTGTTTTTTGATATTTTTGATTCAATCTTTGAAACATCAATGCAGTAGGAATCCGGGTCAATATCAACAAACACAGGCTTTGCTCCCAAAAGATCTATCGCGCAAACTGTTGGAACTGCCGTGTTTGGGACAGTTAATACTTCATCGCCTTTTTTTATCCCAAGCGCCCATAATGCAAGATGTAATGCTTCTGTTCCTGATCCGACTCCAACTCCATACTTAGCATTGCAATATTTAGCAAATTCCGACTCAAAACTTTCGGCTTCTTTGCCCAATACAAACCAGCCGCTGTTTAAAACGCGGGAAACAGCGGAGTCGATTTCTTTTTTTATCGAAAGATAATCTTCTTTTAAGTCAATCATGCTTATCATTGCCAATATTCCTTCTTGTTTTTATCGTAATATTCAAAAGTCTTTTTTATTCCTTCTTCCAAAGAAACCTTAGGCGACCAGCCAAGCATGCTTTTTATTTTTGAATAATCGGCGGCATAATCCCCGATTTCGATCTTTTTGCTGTCAGGCGGGAAGGGGATCAATTTATAGCTTCCGCGGCCTTTAACCTTTATCAATAATCCTATTAGATCTTTTAACGATATCGGATTGCCCCCAATGTTAAATATTTGCCCGTTGGCTTTTTCACTTTCGGCGGCCAAAAGAAAGGCCTCAACAACATCGTCAACATAATTTAAGTCCCGGATTTGTTTCCCATCGCCGTAAATTATTATTTCTTCCCCGTCAATTATCTGCCTTATAAACCAGTTTACAACTCCCTGCCTTGAGTGCTTCATTTGGTGCCTTGGCCCGTAGGTGTTTGTAAGCCTTAAAGAGCAGGCTTTTATTCCGTAAACATTGTTATACAAGATGTGGTACCATTCGCCGGCCATGTTATTTATACCGTTAACATCAGTTGGGCATTGGGGATGGTTTTCGTCAACAGGGAGATATTGCGCCCTGCCGTATTGCCCGCGCGTCCCTGCAAAAAGGATTTTTACTTTCGGGTTGAATTTCCTGCATGATTCAAGAATAGATAATTGTGCCCGGCAATTTATTTCAAGGTCGGTATAGGGGTCTTTCATGCTGTCAACGTGGCTTAATGTACCAGCCAAATTAAATATGATATCTTTATCTTTTACAAACTCATTCATCTTTTGCTCGTCTCTAACGTCGGCAATTATGACTTTAACCTTGCCATCAATGCCGTTGATGTTGAATTTGTTCCCTCCATAATCAGGAAATAGCGAATCGACAACGGTGATATTTGAACCAAAATCAACCAGGCGGTAAGCTAACGTACTGCCAATAAAACCAAGCCCGCCGGTTATTAAGATGTTTTTGCCTTTATATTTTTGATGCATTGTTTTTTCTCAATAGTAAATTTTCGTAGACTTTAATCGTATTTTCAACCATCTTTTCCACCGAAAAATCTTCCAAAACCCTTTTTCTTGCAGATTTTCCAATTCTTTCCGACAAAGCATTATCGTTTAGCAATTTTATCACACAACCTGCAAGTTCTTTATCGTTGCCTTTTGTAAAAAGGAGGCCGTTATTCCCGTTTTGAATTAGGGTGGGGTGGCTTCCAATATTCGTCGCGATAGTAGGCCTTTCGCAAGCCATGGATTCAAGCGTTGTTAAATCGTACCCATTTTGCCTTATGGTTGGGTTCACAAAAACGTCGCACAGGTTAAAATATTTTGGCAGGTCATCCAGACTCACGAAACCCAAAAAAACGACCTTATCATTTAATCCAAGCTTTTTTGCAAGGTTTTCTAAGGATTTCCTGTAACTCCCATCGCCAAGAACAAGCAATTTTACGTCTTCATTTATAAATTTGAGGGCTTTTATGATGTGTTGGATTCCTTTTTCGGCTTCCAATCTCGCGGCGGCAAGGATTATTCTTTTCCCTGGAGTTATATTGAATTTTTTTATTAGTTCTTGCGGTTTCGGACCTGGAGCAAATTGCGATAGGTTCATTCCATTATAAATCTTAAATATCTTATCCGAGCCTATTGAGTAGTAATTTTTTATCAGTTCAGCTTGTTCATTGCTTGTTGCAATGACAGCATTTGCGGAAGTAATCGTGGGTTTTTCTCTGCGGATAAACGTATCAAACTTGCCCAAAGCTTCGTTTAAGTGTTTTAACGCGGCAAAAGGGAACTCTTGGGCTAAGTTGAACTGCGTAAATATTTCATCTATTTGTGTCCCGTGCATAGAAGCAATAAACGGTATGTTCAGCTTATTTGGGATTTTGTTTTTTGCGACCTCATATCCTGCAATGCTTTGGCTGTGTATTAGCGTAAATTGGCAGCCAGAATGGAGTTCAACAGTTTTTTTCGCAGATTCAGGCCAATAACCATCGTGGTATAATCCAGTCTTGGATTTTTTTAAATAATGGATTTTTATGCCTTTGATCTCTTCGTATTCTATGCCATTTGGGTGTTTGCTTGTAATAAGGGTTGTCCCAATTCCCTGTGAAACAAGACCTTTGCACAATTCAAAAACATGGTCTTCGAAACCGCCTGAGCTTATTGTTGGGAAACATCGGCAAAGCATGCAGATATTCACTATTTGATTTCCTTGCAGATTTCCTTTATTGCCCCGGGTTTTCCCATTCTTTCTTCCCCAAATTTTGACATAAGGTTATATCTGCTGTGGTCGTTTAAAATTGACCATATTTCTCCCGCAGTTTTGCTTTTTTCAGTCAAAGACAACGCTTCTCCCAGAAGTTCTTTTTGCGCATTTGCGAAGCGCTTATTATATTGCGACCCCCGGCCATAAAAAGCAACAACCGGTTTTCCTAATCCTGCCGCCTGCTCGTTGCCTGTGCCGGAAAGCCCGACAATTATTTGTGAATTGTAAAGCACATCAGCGAAGGTTTTTTTAACAAATTCTTTAGGGGCTTTTTCCTCCGTTGCGATTGAAAAGACAAAATTTGGATTAAAAGTTTTAAGTTTTTTCGCGATTATTTCAAAATCCTCAATATTTAACGGGATATCTTCTTTTCTGGTGCCGGGGAGAAAACCAACGGCATATTTTCCCGCATCTTTTAATGCCGACTCCCCAATGCAATCCATTAATGGATTGCCGGCGTATTTAGCGAAAATATTTGATTTTTTAAGGTTGTCGGCGGTTAATTGGTCTCTTGTAAAAACAATAGCCGCTTTTTTCAAGAGGATTTTTTCAACAAAAGTATAGGAATATCCATAAGTGTGGTAATAATCTGTCTTATTGACCCCGATAAAAATAAAAGGGGCGCCAATGATATATGAAGCAAAAAGCGGGACAAAATCCCCGATTGAAACGGTTAAGTCATATTTGCCTTTTAAGCTATTGATTGTTTCCCATTGTTTTTTTATGTTTTCAAAATATCCGGCGCGTATATCGCTCAAAAGCGCCAGTGGATTCCTTATTGAAAACCCGCCTCCGGGAAATTCGGTGCAGGAGCCGACTAATTTTGTTTCAGGGGATGTGAATGTTTTTCCGGCGCCAACAAGCGGCAAAACGCTGACTTCAATATTTTCAGGAAGGGTTTTAATTATTTCTTGGGCGACAATGTCTTCTCCGTGGCCGTTGCTGATTATTAATAATTTATTCATCTTTAAACTGCATGTCATAAAGCTTCTTATAAAGCCCGCCGGCGTTTAATAGGGCATCATGAGAGCCCTCTTCAATAATTTGGCCTTCGTCAAGCACAATTATTTTGGTAGCATGCTGGACGGTAGAGAGCCTGTGCGCGATAATGAAAACCGTCCTTCCTGCCATCAGTCTTCCCATAGCTTCCTGCACTTTTTGCTCGGATTCTGAGTCAAGCGCTGAGGTTGCCTCATCAAAAATTAATATTTTAGGGTTCATAAGCAGAGCCCGCGCGATGGCGATTCTCTGCCGCTCCCCGCCGGACAACCGGATTCCCCTTTCTCCAATCATTGAATTATAACCGTCTGGAAGTTCTAGGATAAAATCATGGGCATTTGCCGATTTTGCGGCCATTTCAACTTCTTCATCAAGAGCATCAACCTTAGCATAGGCAATATTGTCGCGGATTGTGCCGGAAAACAAAACGATTTCCTGATGAATTATACCAAGTTGTTTCCGGTAAGTTTCAAGCTTTAGGTCTTTTAAGCTGAGGCCGTCGATAAAGATGTCGCCGTCTTGCGGGTCATAAAAGCGCGGGATCAAGTTTACAAGGGTTGATTTGCCGGCGCCCGACCTTCCAACCAGCGCGATTATTTCTCCGGGATTTGCTGAAAGATTGACGTTGTGCAAAATCCCTTTTTCATTTTGCTCGTATTTGAAAGAAACATTTTTAAACTCAACCTTTCCTTTGATTGGCAAAAGTTCAATTGGATTTGGGTTTTCGACAATAGTTGGCTTGATATCTATTACTTCAAAAATCCTTTCTGCCGAGGCAAGCGCCTGCTGGATGGTGCTGTTAATATTGCCAAGGCGCGAAATTGGATCCGCGATCATAGCTACGCCGGCAAAAAACGCGATTAAATCCGCGGCCTTTAGCCTGCCGGAAACAACTTCAAATGAGCCGTACCAGATAACTAAAGCTACCGCTAGCATCTGGAGAAAGGCCAACAGGGGAGTTTGCGTTACGTTGATTTGGGATTGTTTTAATGAAAGCCAAAAGCTTTTTTCCGATTCTTCGGAGAACTTTTTTATTTCCTGCTTTTCCGTTGCAAAGGCTTTAATGACCCTGACTCCGGAAATTGTTTCCTGGAGGATGGAGGTGATGTCCGCGGCTTTTCTCTGGGCGTCGCGGGAAACTTCATGCATTTCTACGCCAAACTTTTTTATTATCCAGGATAAGAGCGGGATAACAAGAAGCGTTATCAAGGTTAACCGCCAGTTTAAGTAAATTAAATATCCCATAACTCCGACTAGGGTTACAAGGCTTGGAAGGATATCCATAACAGAAGACATTATTGCCTGCTGGACAATGCTGATATCATTTGTGATCCTTGAAATTACTTCCCCGGTTCTCCATTTGGCAAAAAATTCAAGGGATAAATCCTGCAGGTGCTTAAAAACATTAATTCTTAAATCTGCAACCAGCCTGTGTCCGACGAATGAAGTCAAATACCCCTGTCCATAAGTTGCCAACCCCCGCAAAAAATATAATCCGATTGCGGCTAAAACAACAATGTTCAGCATGACAAAACTTTTTGCACCGACTGCTTCGGATAATTTGCCGATTAGAGGAATGAGTAAAATATTGGCGAGGGACATTATTATCATGCAAATAAAAGCCCCGGTTATTTGTTTTTTATAAGGCATAAGATATGCAATCAGCCTATTTTGCATTTAATATATCCTTTACAATTACGTCAGCCGCGCCATGGTTTCCCATGCTTTCTTTAAGGAGCTGGCTCATTTCAAACAACCTGTTTTTGTCTTTTAACAGGTTAATAATTGCCCGGGCGGTATTTTTTGGCTTTACTTTTCCTCTTATTTCCGGCACGATTTTTTTATTGGCCTTGATATTTGGGAGGGCAAAATATTTTGTAGTTTTATTTATCCACCAGGCGAATAATCGTTTAATGGCAAATTTTACAATTGGAATAGAACCAATATAATGCATTGTGCCTTCAAGCGGAATAACTTCAGGATTATTCAGCGGAAAGACAAGCAGCATGGGAATGCCCAAAACCGCGATGTTTGCAGTATTAGTTCCCGGTATTGTTAGCGCCAAGTCAGCCGCGGGAAGCGAATCCTGATAGGCGAAAACGTCAAAGATCTGGTGTTCCTTATATTTGGTAATTTCTTCCATTGAAATAAATGGTGAAACAACGAGCATTAAAGTAATATTTTCTTTCTTTAATATTTTCCCGATTTTTTCATAAAGCGGCAGCATAAAATCAATTTCCCACTTTCTGCTGCCGGCAAGCAAAGCGACAACTTTTATCTCAGGGCTGATATGCCATTTTTCCCTTGCTTCTTCCCTTGATAGGGCTTCAAATGAATCAACCATCAGGTCGCCTGAAACCAAAAGGTTGGGGACTTTTTTCTTTTGGAAAAAGGCGAGCATATTTTGGTCGGGGAGATAGAATTTTTTAAAAGCATTTGTCCAATTGATTTGCTTGCCTGCAATGTAGGCGTAAGAAGGGTAATTTAATTTTTTTGCAATTAGCGCCGCATGCAAAAGGTCGCCGCCTAAAAATACACAAATCCCTTCAGGGTCAAAAGAAAAGGGAAGCGACGTCCCAAGCAGCCACTTTTTATAATCTTCTGCGGAAACAACCTCATCAACCGCCAGATGTTTTTTTGCGAATTCCACTTCTTTGCCCGACGCGTATTGGCAGGGAGTGATAAATAAGATAATCCTAAAAGATTTTTCCTTAAATCTTTTTGCCAGTGGCTTTACCAGCGCGGAAAGTTCTCCCGGGCTGTTGGCTATGAGAACAATATTCATATTAGTATCCTAATGCTTTAATTACCGCTTCTATTTTACAGGGGATTTTAATTGGTTTTGTTTTTGAATGTTTTACCGCGGTATCAGGGTCTTTTAGGCCGTGGCCGGTCAATACGCAAACAACCAACAACCAAAGAGCCACCTTTTATTTTGCCTTCTTTTGCGCATTTAAGTAATCCGGCAACGGATGCGGCGGAAGCCGGTTCGCAAAATACTCCGGTTTTTGAGGCAATTTGGTTATAAGCTTCAATAATTTCTTCATCACTTACCATGTCGATTATCCCGTTTGATTCTTCCTTGGCTAAAACCGCGCTTTTCCAGGAAGCGGGGTTTCCGATTCTTATTGCGGTTGCGATAGTTTCGGGCTTGTCGATTTTTTTATTTAAGACAATTGGCGCGGATCCGGCCGCCTGGAAACCCATCATTTTAGGGAGTTTTGATATTTTTTTATTCGAGTAAAATTCTTTATAGCCTTTCCAATAGGCGGTAATATTCCCGGCGTTTCCAACCGGGATAAAATGATAATCCGGCACAGCCTCTAATTGTTCACAAATTTCAAAGGCGCCGGTTTTTTGCCCTTCAATTCGATATGGATTTATTGAATTAACTATTTCAATCGGATACTTATCGCCAAGCTCTCTAACTAATTCAAGCGCCTGGTCAAAGTTGCCGTTGACAGCAAAAACTTTTGCCCCGTGGATTAAAGCTTGCGCCAGCTTGCCTAAAGCGATTTTCCCTTCAGGTATAATTACGATGCAATCCATTCCTGCTTTTGCGGCATAAGCGGCGGCAGAGGCGGAAGTGTTTCCTGTTGAAGCGCAGATTACCGCTTTTTTATTTTGTTCTGCTGCTTTAGAAATGGCCATAGTCATGCCGCGGTCCTTAAATGATCCGGTTGGATTTGCTCCCTCAAATTTTAAATATACCTGGCATTTTACCGTATCTGACAAATCCTTTGAAAAAATAAGTGGGGTATTTCCCTCAAAGAAGGTGATAACAGGGGTTTTATCGGTTACTGGCAGGTATTCCCTAAATGTTTCAATTACGCCTTTATAACGCATAATTAATTATATCATACGAATTATGTGTTTCTCTGCGAAATATTTTAAAACACTGCCCGATAAAATAATAGACAGTTGTCGGTAGAAAGGAAAAAACATGAGTAGAATATCTTTCAAATGCAAAAAGCCCCCTTGCTTGTTTGTTGAGTTAGCCCAATGCCATGAGAGGCAAAAAAGATTTAGTGACGCAAGAAAATATTTGCAAGAAGCGCTTAGGCTTAACCCTGTGGATGTTGTTGCAATGAACTCAATGGGACGGGTATCTCTTGACGAGGGGGATATGGATACTGCCAGGAAATGGTTTGCTAAAGTTATAGAAATAGACAGTAGCGATTATTATGCAATTAATTTAATGGGGCAAACATATTTTGCCGAAAAAAACCTTGTTGCTGCCAGGGAATGGTTTAGAAAGACTCTTGAAATAGACCCGCAGGAAGCGGTAGCCCTTAAATTGATGGGGAAAACGTACCTTGAAGAAGGTAATACTGTTGAAGCAAGGAGATGGTTTGATAAGACTATTAAAATACAGCCAGAAGATATAATTGCCCCTTCTTTAATGGGGCAAACTTATCTTGCTGAGGGAGACACCTCTGCTGCCAGGGAATGGTTTTTAAAAGCCTGGGAAATAAATAAAAAAAATGTTGTTGTATATAACTTGATGGGGCAAACCTATCTTATTGACGGCAATACGCCTTCCGCAATGAAATGGTTCAAGGGCGCGCTTGAAATAAACCCGAAAAGTGCAGTTGCGCAAAATTTAATGGGACAATTGTTTCTAATGGAAGGTAGGCCGCAATTGGCAAGGACTTGGTTTAACAAATTGCTAAAAAATAATATAAAAGATGCAATGTTGTTTAATTTTATGGCGCAGACATTTATTATGGAAGGTAATTATGAGATGGCAGGCGAATGGATTGATAGGGCATTAAAAATAGACCCGAAAAATACAATTGCCAACCTTTGGTTAACCTTTATCTTGATAAAAGAAGATAAATTATCTGAAGCGAAAAAAAAGACATATGAGGTCATAAGCAGGGAATTTAGCATCCCAGCATTCATACTTTTATTTATAATTTCTCCTTCTGATTTTAAAAGCGTGATACAGCTCCTGGAAGGCGGCCAACAAGAGAAAATAAATTATTTGAAATTGGCCGATAATGAATTAGAGCTGAGCGATATTTTTGAAAGAGAAATGAGATGCCAGCATTTGCTCAACCTTAAAAATCTTTGTTTAGGTGCCAGATAATAAAATATTAGAGATAAATATTTATTGTTATGATAAAATATTACAGTGAAGTATACGGCGCCTCGCGGCACAAAAGATATTCTTCCAGATGAGACAAGTGTTTGGCAGGGGATAGAAAAAACCTGCAGGAAACTTTTTGAATTATATAATTACTCTGAAATCCGCACCCCCGTGTTTGAGCAAACCGAACTTTTTACCCGGTCAATTGGCCAAACCACAGACATTGTTTCAAAAGAAATGTACACCTTTCTTGATCGCAAAGGAAGGAGCTTGACTTTGAGGCCTGAAGAAACTGCTCCGGTTGTCCGCGCGGCAATTGAGAATAATCTTATCCAAAAAGACAAACTAACCAAACTTTATTATATCGGCCCCATGTTCCGCTACGAACGTCCGCAGATGGGGAGGCAGAGGCAGTTCCACCAGGCGGGAATAGAAGTTTTTGGCTCTGATAACCCGGCTATTGATGTTGAGGGGATATCTCTTGCAATGCAAATATTTAACCGCCTGGGAATCAGCAACCTTGAAGTTGATTTAAACTCAGTTGGCTGCAATAAATGCCGGCCGGAGTATTTTATAAGAATAAAAAGCTTTTTTAAGGATAAAATTAAAAGCATGTGCGAGGACTGCCAAAAAAGATTTGAAACCAATCCTTTGCGGATACTTGACTGCAAAGAGCCCAATTGCCAGAAATTTATTGAAAAGGCTCCTGCTATAAAAGATATCTTGTGCCCGGAATGTAAAACTCATTTTGAAAAAGTGATAACAGGGTTGGAATCTCTTAAGATAAAATATAAAGTCAACAACAGGTTAGTGCGCGGACTTGATTATTATACCTGCACCGCATTTGAAATAGTTTCAGGCCAATTAGGTGCGCAAAATGCCGTTTGTGGAGGGGGAAGATACGATACACTGGTTGAAGAATTCGGCGGACCTAAAACGGCCGCTTTTGGTTTTGCGATTGGGCTTGAACGGGTGGTTGAAATTATAAAATCAACAAAATCCAACAACCAGCCGTCAAAACAAGCTCCTTCATTATATGTTGCGACAATGGGGGATGAGGCGGAAAAGATTGGCTTTGAGTTAGTGAGCAAGGCGCGCGGGGCGGGGATTTCTGCTGATATGGACTATCTTAGAAAAAGCTTAAAAGCCCAAATGAAAACTGCGGACAACGAAAAAGCGAAATATGTTTTGATTATCGGCGATGATGAAATTAAAAAGAACAAAGCGATATTAAAAAACATGCAAACAGGCGGGCAGGAAGAAATTGCCTTTGATGAAGCACTCCATAGATTAACTTCGTGATATAATAAAACTATGAAAAGATCGCATTATTGCGGAGATGTCCGCGCAACCGATACTGATAAAGAAGTCCAGCTTTTGGGTTGGGTGCACAGGAGGCGCGACCACGGCGGGTTGATTTTTATTGACCTCAGGGATCGCTCTGGTTTGGTGCAGGTTGTTTTTAACGGGGATGACAAAAAACTTTTAGCCGAGGCGGAAAAACTCCGCATTGAATTTGTCCTTGAGATAAAAGGAAAAGTTGTTAAAAGAACTCCTGAAACGATAAATAAAAATATTAAAACCGGTGAAATAGAAATAGCCGCAAATTATCTTGAAATACTAAATACCTCAAAAACTCCTCCCATAGAAATTGCGGATCCGACAAACGAGCCGGATGAAATGGTTCGCCTGCGCTACCGCTACCTGGATCTGCGCAAAGATAAAATGAGGGAAAATTTAATTTATCGCCACAAAATTATCAAGGCCATGTCAGATTATATGGATAACAAAGGCTTTTTAGAAATAGAAACGCCTTTTTTAACCAAATCCACGCCGGAGGGATCGCGCGACTTTTTAGTCCCCAGCCGGCTGAACCCCGGCCGCTTTTATGCTTTGCCGCAATCGCCGCAGTTATTTAAGCAATTGTTGATGGTTTCCGGCATGGAAAAGTATTTCCAGGTTGTAAGATGTTTTAGGGATGAGGATTTGCGGGCAGACAGGCAGCCGGAATTTACCCAGCTGGATATTGAAATGTCTTTTGTTGGCAGGGATGATGTGATTAGCGTGATAGAAGGTTTGCTTGAACACTCACTTAAGGCCTTAGAAAAAGATATTGACCAGTATCGCGGCAAAATAATCCCGTTAATCAGTTTACCCTTTCCCCGCTTAAGCTGGGAAGATGCCATGAACAGATTTGGCAGTGACAAGCCGGACTTAAGATTTGGCATGGAGCTTATTGATATTTCTGACCTTGTGGCCGGTACCGAATGCGCGATATTCGCGAAAACTGTTAAAAGCGGCGGCGTGGTCAAATGCCTAAATATCAAGCAGAAAAAATTGTCCAGGGCTGAGCTTGAAAAGTTCGAGGAGCTGGCAAAAAAACTTGGAGCCAAAGGGCTTGCCTGGATGGTTTTAGAAAGCGATGGCCCCAAGTCTCCGATTGCTAAGTTTTTTAAAGAGCATGAACTTGAGCTGATTTTTAAAAAGGCCCAAGCTGAGACAGGGGATATTTTGTTATTTGCGGCTGATAAATTTGAAATGGCCTGCAATGTGCTTGGTTCAGTCAGGATGGAACTTGGAAAAAAATTAAATTTGATTGACGCCAACAGTTTTAAATTTGCCTGGATAATAGATTTTCCGCTTTTTGAATATTCAGAAACTGAAAAACGGTGGGTTTCACGCCACCATCCTTTTACCTCGCCGCAGGGGACGCTTGATGACATTGAAGAAAGATTTTTAAAAGACCCAAGCAGCTTAAAAGCGCAGGCCTACGACCTGGTTTTAAACGGGGTTGAAATTGGCGGAGGATCGATCCGTATCCATCGCAGGGATATCCAGGAAAAAGTTTTTAAAATCCTTGGCTTACCGGACAAAGAAGTCCAACTCCGTTTTAACTTTTTACTTGAAGCATTAGAATACGGGGCGCCGCCGCACGGCGGAATCGCGCTGGGGCTTGACCGCCTGGTTATGATGCTGGCTGGGATGGAGAGCATCAGAGACGTTATCGCCTTCCCAAAAACCCAATCAGCGCTTTGCCCGTTAACCGGGGCGCCCGATGTGGTTGACCCGCACCAGCTAAAAGAAGCTCACATCCGCATAGCCGCCTGAATCGATTCAAAAGTTATCTTTACAAGCTTTTGAAGCTCTTTTAGGGAAATACTTAGCGGCGGCATAAGGACGATTACGTTTCCTAAAGGCCTGATTATTACTCCGCGTTTTCTGGCTTCAAGTATTACCTCCCGGCCTAGTCCTGCTTTTTCGCTGTTCAATTCAATTCCCACCATAAAGCCCAACTGCCTGATTTCTTTTATTTGTTTGAGGTTTTTATATTTATCAAGTTTTTCTCTAAGAAATTCGATTTTAGCTTTTAGCTTCTCTAATGTATTTTCTTTTTCAAAAATATCAAGGTTGGCAATTGCGGCGGCACAGCTAAGCGGGTTGCCGGTATAAGTATGTCCGTGAAAGAAAGTTTTGCTTTTGTCTCCGATAAAGGCGTCAAAAATCTTTTCCGTGGTTAACGTCGCGGCCAGCGGCAAATACCCCCCTGTAATTCCCTTTGCAACGCATATAATGTCGGGAGAAATATTTTCAGATGCAAACATTTTTCCTGTTCTCCCGAATCCGGCGGCTACCTCGTCGCAGATTAAAATAACATTATATTTTTTACAAAGCTTTCTGGCAGATTCTAAAAAACCTTTTGGCATAATAAGCATGCCGGCGGCCGCCTGTACCATGGGCTCAACAATCATGGCGGCGATAGTTTGATGCTTGGCTTTTAGTAATTGCTCAAGCTTTAAAATATTATCAACAGGGACTTTAAACGATTTAAACAGCATTGGTTTGTATAATTCATGAAAAAGGTCTATCCCGCCAACGGATACAGAGCCAATGGTATCGCCGTGATAAGCATTTTCTAAGGTGATGAATTTGGTTTTTGATTTTTTCCCGCGAAGTTTCTGGTATTGAAAGGCGATTTTGAGGGCGATTTCAACCGCCGTTGAGCCGCTGTCTGAATAAAAAACCTTTTTTAATCCCGCCGGAGCTATTTTAATTAATTTTTCAGCCAGTATTGCCGAGGGCTCATTTCCCAAACCCAAGAGAGTAGAGTGGCTGATCTTTTTTAATTGTTTCTTAATTGCCTGGTCGATTTCCTTTTTTTGGTGGCCATGGACTGTCACCCATAGGGAAGACACCCCGTCAATATATTCATTCCCTTTATCATCATAAAGATAAATTCCTTTACCTTTTTCAATAATCAACTGTTTATCTTTGAGCCAATCTTTCATTTGGGTAAAAGGATGCCAGATGTATTGCTTATCAAGGTTATTGAGGTTTTTCATTACGCTTTTGCCTTTCCCATCTGACGAATTTTAGCCAATATGGGAGCTTTTGAAATTTCTTCAATAATCCTTGCGTTTGTTTTTTCTGATAGGTCGGAGCCATTATGGCCATTTAGAATGATTCCCAATATATCAATTTTCTTTCTTCTTAATATTTCAACTGTTAAAAGAGTATGGTTGATAGTTCCCAAGCCGGCTCTTGCTACAATAATTGCCGGGATATTTAATTGTTTTATTAAATCCGCCACAAAATAGTTTTTGGTTATCGGAACCATCACTCCGCCAATTCCCTCCACTAAAACAAGATCATGGATAGATGAAAGCTTTTTGTAAGCACTAAAAATTTTATCTAGTTTTGTTTTGTTCATTTTAAAGCCAGAGGCCGGGTAGGGGGCTAGGGGTTTTTCAAAATGAATGGGATTTATCAGTTCCAAGGGATCCTTTAGCTTGAGTTTTTCTTTTAAATAAAGCGCGTCGCTTTCTTTTTTGGGGCCGCAAGAAATCGGCTTCATTATTGAAACATCAAGATTTTGCCCCAATAAATATTTAGCGAGCAAGAATGTTATATGTGTCTTGCCGACTCCGGTATCAGTTCCCGTAATAAAGATACCTTTGTGGTTCTGGGGGAGATTATTAAGTAGAAAATAATTATTCAAGGAGCGCTTCAACAAATTCTTTTATTTTTTTACTGGCACTCAAAGCTTTTAAAGCTTCTTCTTTATTTATATTTGACGGCCAATGCACGGGATATCTAGTGTCGATGTAGAAAACATTTAATGTTCTGCAATCTTCAAATAATCCCGAAAAAGATGGTTGATGTGCTTGGCAAATTTTTAATAATTCAATTAGATCATGGATTTTTTTAAAAGCCAAATCATTTTTAACTATGAATGCTTTTAAATATTTTTCTGCGGACTGCTGGAAGAAAAAACAAATTTGAGCATAAAATGTTGATTCCGGCAAAATAGAAGAAGAGAAGTCATAGTCGTTTTTTGCTTTTTCCAACCACTTCTTAACTTCTTTTAGCTCAGCCATATAATACTTTTCCTTTGGATGCAATAACTTTTAAAAATGGATCGCCTGCTTTTAAACCCTCTTTATATTCATTGGGACGATATATTAAAAAATCTGCAGCTACATTCTTATCAATTAGCTTGTATACTTCTCGCATTCGATCTCGGCCCAAGTAAGGTGTATCTTTCTTGATAATTAAAAAATCCAAATCCGAATCATTTGAAAATTTTCCCCAAGCAGCCGAACCGAAAAGAACTATCTTTTCCGGCTTATATTTTTTGATAATTTGTTGGGTTATACTCTTGATTTCTTCTTGTATTTTTGCGTCAAGCATACAAAAATTCTAGCATTTATTTCAGTTGACTGCAAATGCACGTTAAAAAATATTTTAAATAAAGTGAAATTTCGCCATAAAACAATCGAATAGGCAGGTTGTAAATTGGATATGGGTTTGGATGATAATTGGACAAGCAAAAAAAGTTTAAAGGAACGAAAAGATAAACAAACATCCATAGGAAAATAAAATAATCAGACAAAATCATACAGAATCCGAAGAAAAACCTTTCGAAGACGGAATACGCCTCTAAAAAGAAGGATTAAGGCAAAAAGCAGGCAGAACTTCTTCAAGGGATAAAAGTCCCAGTTTTTTGATCGTTCGCGCGGAAAGGACAAACAACAATTCCATCTCTTTTTTGCATACGGGACAAAGCAAGGGATCATTGCCGTACCGCTGTTCGAATCGAATCCTCCACATGGGGCGCGGATCCGATTCCTCTTTTTGTTTTTTTGAAGGGATTAATCCTTGCAGTTGTTCAATATATTTCTTCTTGTTCCTGTTGGAAAATAAGCCGTACCATCTGACAAGCGGGAAAGAAGGCAGCGGGATATGCTCGAAAAGGGAAATAAAGAAATAATCGAGGGATATGCTAAAAGGAAGCCGTTTCTTTTTTTCATAATCCCTAGCTAGGAATGTTATGGCCGATTCGTCGTATTCAATGATTCTTCTGTTTGAAATGGGGGGCTTTTTCAAGTATCTGGCAATATACCCCAAAATATCCTTGGCTTTTTTCAGATTCTTTGCAATATGAAGATTCCAATTGATCCCCCATAATTTATCAAGAAACTTGTTGAACTTTTCTTTGGAAGAACAAACATTATCCGCATACTCCGGAGGAGAAACAAACTCCTGATCGGAAAAAGCTCTGCGCAAAGCCCGAAAGATTAGCGCCTTGGAAAGCCAGCCCTCCCGACGTGATTAGCAAATGTATATGGACATGGAAGTTAAGCTTGTCGCCCGATGTCTGCATGACCATGACAAACCCCGGAAGAAACCCCCGCTTTCTTGACCAGTAGTGCAACGAACCGGAAGCTGAAGAGAAAAACTCCGATAACAAAAGCTTCTTGTTGAATTTGATGATTTGGGATATTGATCCGGGAACTGTGATAGTGATGAAATGATATGAAGTATCAATGGATGTTAAAGTGGCAACGGCTTTATCCAGCCACACTTGTCCCCTCGCATTTGCGCATGAAACACAAAACCTGTTGTCCGGTTGATATGCTGCGTCGCATGTTGCGGATATTTAAACTCGAAGGCGGGGAAATAGTTTTTGAATAAGTCCTTCAATTTATTGCCTCTTATTTCTTTTGTGCTTTCCATAAAGAATATATCCTCCAAAAAAGAGAATAGTTTTAAGGCAAATAAAAATATTTTAAATATTTTTAGATTACCTGAAATTTTAGCGGGGGGGGGGACGAGATACTAGAGGCAAGAGAGCATGAGTCGCGTCGCAGACGACACGAATGCTGTACTTGTTATGAGGAGCTTAAGTTC
>WPAF01000038.1 GCA_009772965.1 Candidatus Saganbacteria bacterium | reverse complement strand
AGTATCTTTCAAAGCCTTCGCCTTCAACAAAAACCACTTATCTCCTCGCTGAAAAATATCATCCTCTCAAACGCACTTCAATAACTCTGAATACTTACCCATTTCGAGCCACGCTTTTCTGCCTCATAATAATGAGTTATAATGATCGAGCTGGGAAAGCTGTTAGTATATGAATAAATCCAAAGCAATAAACATTTACCTGAATCCTGTTGCATACGAATACGAGGAAAAAGAATTGTATTGTCGAAGCTGCTGGGTTTGGCCGTCGCATTTAAAAGTTTATCCGACAAATCCCGACAAACCGGCTTATGAAGTCAGCGATGGCGATATTATCCCGCTAAGGGAGCGCAATAGAATTGATAGGATCGTTTGCATAGAATGTGGCCAAGAAATATTGTAAAAAATAGCTGACTAAATAGCCGATTATCGCTGATACGTTACGAGACGGGGCTATTACCACATCACAGAAAGGAAATCTGTTATCAAAACCCCGAATTATATTCATAAAAACTTCCGTAGCGATATTTGTGAACCATATTTATAACATTTGCACGAAGCCTCAACGAACGAGCTTTCCACATAAGAGTATGACTGCGATTAGATTGCCCTACCATATGAGCCGCCTTTCCCATTGCCATGTCTTCTCTTTCTATTTCACGCTTCTCGGCTTGAATTTCTGAAACCCTGTCCATAAAATCACGAATCATGTTCTGTAAATCATCCCGTGTCTTATTTTTCCAAATTTTGCTTATCTGTTTTATCTGTCCTTTGCATTCACTATCTGATATTGGTTCATACCTCTCAGAATTAAATACGGAAAAATCATCATACACGGAAGCTAACACGCTTGTAACTATCAAGAGAGACAATAGAACCGTTGTGACCCACATTTTAGCTTTCATTAGAACCAACCTCCTTTTCTACCGAACAGATTTCGTTTTATAAATAATCTATGCTTTTACCTGTGGTGCACTTTTTCCAGGTAACGTGAAGACCAAAATAAAGCAAGCAACCCATCCTATGCCCGACCAGCCCACAAATAAATTTAATAAATAAATCTTCCAAAAATTATGCGAATTAAATATAGCTGCAACTATAGAAGGTAAGAAATAACCAACCAAAAGCATTATCAATACCAACCACGCACCTGAAGTCATTTTATTATGCCTCCTCGACAGTCATTTCTTCGTTAGATTTTCTATGGCACAATAAGACACACAAGCAGACACCACAAAGAGAATTATCAATAAAACTGTAAACATAAATGCTTCTTATTTTAAATGCTATATTTCAGGTTGGACGACGGACAAATATTTAATTACTTCCCCAAGAGTCTCATTAACATTGTACCATAAAAACAACCAAAAGGATACTATCGGTTGTTTATCTAATTATACCACGCGGATACAATAAGCTCCATGGCCAAGACAACGGAGCATTATCAGCCAAATAAAACATTGCTTGCCAGCTTAGCGAAGGAGATTAAAGCTCTCCGCCAAAAGAGAAAGCTAACCGTTGAAGACCTTGCGGAAAAAAGCGGGCTTCACAGCAAATACATACAAACCATCGAAAGGAACCATCGGAACATTTCAATATCGGTTTTCATTCAAATTGCTGATGCTTTAGGAATTCCCGCCCCCAGATTATTAAATCGTGTGATGCGAAATAGATAGCTTTCTAACGATTGTCTAACAAAACCAACTCAAATCAACTCAAATGAACCCTTTTCCTAACTAAAAATGCTTTTTGTTTTGAGTCTTTTATTTACTCTTAATAGTTTTTATATTTTGCATTACACAAGGAAATTCAGTATAATCATAGTGCTAACGGGAGGAGTACCCAAGTGGTTTAAGGGGGCAGTTTGCTAAACCGTTAGCGGCTTTGCCGGCGAGAGTTCGAATCTCTCCTCCTCCGTTTTTTTTTGCGCCCATAGCTCAGATGGATAGAGCGTCTGCCTACGAAGCAGAAGGCCAGGTGTTCGAATCACCTTGGGCGCATATGTTATAATGTCAATATGACCGGCTAGCTCATCTGGTAGAGCACTTGCCTTTTAAGCAAGTGGTGCTGGGTTCGAGTCCCAGGCCGGTCAATTGTTGGGCCCGTAGTGTAGCCCGGTTTAACACGCCTGCCTGTCACGCAGGAGATCGAGGGTTCAAATCCCTTCGGGCCCGCCAACCTACGCCCTTCGTGGCTTCGGTTGGCATTGGAGTTTGTTCTACTTCGCAGAATATAACGTGGCTACGTAGAACGAAATTTGCATCGGCTTTCTAATTATTATATAATGATGCACAATTAGTAAATAGAAACATTATGTCAAATATAATTTATACAATTGGTCATAGTACTATTTTGGTAGAAGAATTATTTGATCTACTGAAACAATATAATATTACTACGCTGGCAGATATTAGAAGTGTTCCTTATAGCCAATTTGCCTCACAATTTAACAGAGAACCAATGGAGCAATTATGTCATAGAAATGGCATTAATTACCTTTTTTTGGGAGATTCTCTTGGAGGAAAACCAGGCATTAGTTCGGTAGGGAATAATGGATCGAAGATGGATTATGATTACATATCTCAGCAGAATTATTACTTATTAGGCATTGATAAATTATTAAGTTTAATCGGCAACTATCGTATATGTTTAATGTGTTCGGAAGGTCTCCCCGATAAATGCCATAGGAATCTTCTTGTTAGTAAAACTCTTGAAAAAGAAGGAATTAGTGTTTTACACATTCTGCCGGACGGCAAAACCATTAATTCTTCAGAGCTGAATTTGATAAAAAACAAAGGACAACTGGTTCTTTTTTAGATAAAAATAGGAATGAAAATATTTACAATAGGTGTGAGTCGGAAAGCAGCAAAAGATTTTTTTGCTTTCCTTTTAGATGCGCATATTCAAAAAGTATTAGACATAAGATTAAACAATACTTCACAGCTTTTAGGGTTTAGCAAAGGAGCCGACCTTAGGTATTTTTGCGAAAATTGTCATGATATCTCTTATGAGCATGTTCCCTTGTTTGCGCCGACAAGGAAGATTCTTAAAAAATATAGAAAGGATGAGGATTGGCCTGCATACGAAAAAGCTTTTAAGGGGATATTAAAAAATCGACCGATTGCTGAAATTTTCAAGAATGCATGCAAAAACACAGAAAATATCTGTTTATTGTGCTCGGAATCCAGTGCAAATAAATGTCATAGGCGTCTTGTTGCCGAATATCTTGCGAAACATCTGGGGTTAGAGATAGAGCATTTGTAAAAACCATGGAATATAAAGAAATAATTTGTCTTGCGAATTCAATAAAGCTTGGCGGCAGGTGTGTCGCAGGGAAAGAGATTGATAATCATTCTTGGATTAGACCGGTGAGCGAATTGCATTCAGGAGAATTGTCAGAAGATCAAATTAAATATGTTAATGGTGAAGATCCAAAATTGTTGGAAATCATAAAAATTCCATTTAAATCAAAAAGTCCCAAATGTTATCAGCCCGAAAACCTTATTGTCGGGGATGGGAAATGGCAAAAAACAGGACGTTTTCGCGAAGAAGATTTGGATAAAATATGCGAAAATCCTCTTGTGCTATGGGATAATAATCATCCGGATAACGGAAAAATATCACTAGGATATTTAAAGAGTCATCCTCCAGCATCGTCCCTATTGCTGATTAAAGTGGATTTGCTGAAAATTGTCCGTTCGAATTATGAAGAAGAGAAAAAATATAGAGCTGTGTTTAATTATAATGGAGAGGATTATGATTTGCCTGTAACTGATCCAAAAATCAGAAAAGAATATGAGAACAATATTCCTGGGGATTATTTGCTTGGGGGAAAGAAATTTTATGTTTGCGTCAGTTTAGGGGCGCCATTCAAAAAAATACCCAATTCTTCAGAAGATGCCTGTTGTTATAAGCTGGTCGCGGCGATTATATATGTTTAAACAATTTGCTGATTGGATAACATATAGCTTGTTGAATCTCCAAAAGGGGAATCAGCTTGCCGAGAGTTTGAATTTTTTTATTTATGATATCCCAAAAATTTATTTTCTGCTCTTAACGGTTGTATTTGTTGTTGCTTTTATCAGAAGTTTCCTTCCTCCTCAAAAAATAAAAAGTATTTTAAGCCATCGGCACGAAATATTTGGAAATATAAGTGCTGCAGTGTTGGGTATATTTGTTCCGTTTTGCACCTGTTCCGCAATTCCATTATTTATTGGTATGCTTGAGTCGGGCGTTCCTTTGGGCGTCACCATGTCATTTTTAGTATCTTCCCCAATGATTAATGAAGTAGCATTGGTTTTGCTCTGGGGGCTTTTTGGCTGGAAAATAGCAATAACATATATTGCCAGCGGTTTGGTGATTGCGGTTTTTAGCGGTTTTATTATCGGGCGGCTTAAGATGGAAAAATATGTAGAGAAATTTGCCCTCCCTGCTGATAACACGGAAAATAAAAAAGCATTAAGCTTCAGTGAAAGGATAATAAACTCTTTCAACTATTCTTTTGAAACTTTTAAATATCTCTGGTTTTATATTTTAATTGGGGTGGGGGTTGGCGCTTTAATCCATGGCTATGTGCCGATTAACCTTGTTTCAAAGCTTGCCGGCGGCAGAAGTCCCTTAGCGGTAATAATTGCGGTAATTCTAGGCGTTCCATTATATGCCAACTGTGCGGGAGCAATTCCAGTTGTGCAGGCGATACTTGGAAAAGGAATGGCGCTTGGGACTTCACTAGCTTTTATGATGGCGGTAACAGGCTTGTCTTTGCCTGAGTTTTTTATTCTAAGAAAAGTATTAAAACCTCAATTACTAGTTACTTTTTTCAGCGTGGTTGCGGTTGGGATAATAATAGTAGGAAATTTGTTCAATATTATTTTTTAGGAGTTGTTAAAATGGCTAAAGAAATAAGCGATAATGATTTTTTGATGGAAGTTGAAAATTTTAAAGGAATTGCATTTGTGGATTTTTGGGCGCCCTGGTGTGGGCCGTGTAAAATGATGGCTCCGGTTTTTGATAAGATGTCCCAAAAATACAACAGTATTAAGTTTGTTAAGGTTAATACAACAGAAAACATGAAAAAGGCCAGCGAATACGGTGTTTCCAGCATCCCTTGCATAATTATTTTTAAAGACGGCAAAGAAGCCGATAGAATTGTCGGGTTTCAAGATGAAAACTCGTTTGAGCAAATTGTAAAAAAATACAGCTCGGCTTGATGAGAAATAAATTATTGGCGTTTGTTTTTTTTATTTGTTTATCCTCTTTAGGCTTTGCGGCCATCGCCTCGAATGAAACTTTTGGTCTCAATAAAGCATTAAAATCAAATTTGCCAGTTATTGTAAAACTAGGAGCAGACTGGTGTTATCCCTGCAGGGAAATGAAGCCAATATTAATTCAGTTAGCAAAGGATTTTGGAGATAAGGCCATATTCCTTGACCTGGACATTAATAAATACCGCGAACTGGCAAAAGAACATAAAGTAATGCTCATCCCGACAACTTTGTTTTATAACAATCAAGGAAAATTTATTTATAAGCATGTTGGTTTTATTAATAGAGATCAGATAATTAAAATACTTAAAAAAAACAAAATGGTGAGATGATGGATTTTTCAAATCCTTTCATTGCATATGCCGCGGTATTTTTTGGGGGGATAATTGCTTCCTTCAGCCCTTGTGTTTTACCGATGATCCCGATAATTCTAGGTTTTGTCGGAGGATATTCAGAAGGGAATTTTAAAAGAACGCTTTTATTATCGCTTCTATTTTCACTAGGCCTGGCTGTCACTTTTTCAATTATGGGAATTATTGCTTCCCTGACCGGCTCTTTGCTGGGAGATGTTTCAACGGTCTGGAAATATATTTTATCAATTATTGCAATTGTTATGGGGTTAAATTTAATTGGAATCATTAATATCAACTATCGGTCCATTGTTCCGCCAAAAATTATTCAAAAGGGCTTTTGGAGTGCATTCGTATTGGGTTTATTTTTTGGTTTGGCTTTTTCCCCCTGTTCAACTCCCATACTGGCGGTATTATTAACCTTTGTGGCCTCCCGCAGGAATCTCTTTTACGGAGCTTCACTGCTTTTGGTTTATTCATTAGCTTATACTTTTACCATATTCATGGTCGGCCTTTTCTTTGGATTTATTGAATCAACTATCAAATCAAACCAATTCAATAAAGTAATTGGCTTGTTCCGCAAAGCGAGTGGTATGATTTTAATCATTTCCGGCATTATAATTTGGTTCCGATGATGTAACAGGAGGTGATTTAAAACAAATAATGGTTTTGATTAACAAGGAGGTTTTTATATGATGGCAGGAATGGGATATGGATTCTTATTGAGTATTATTTTAACGGTAGCTTTGCTTTTGGGATTTGCTTATATTATCTGGGTTCTGGCTTCAAAGGAAACTGGCGGGACAAAAACGCTGGGCCAAGCTATTTCCGCAATAATTGCATTGCTTGTAATTATCATTTTTGTTGTTGGGGGATTATTCTTGGGTGGCAGCAAGAGGGGGATGATGGGTATGAAAGGCTGTCCCATGGGTGGAATGATGGGGAAGATGGATAGCCCTATGAAAAGCGATCACATGAAGAAAATGCCGATGGATCCAGATACGCATAGGAAAATGCAGGAGAAGAAGTAGGAAAGAACCCCTGCCAATTGCAAAAAACTGCGTGCATCGCCTAAAGGCGATGCTACGCGGGTTAAATCATCTTGAGGTTTTGGACATTTTGCATTTTTATGTCAGTTTGGAAATTCCATAAAAACATCAGTATGGAAATAAAATACAGGAAAAGAAACGTTACGCCGATTATCGTATAAACTTTTTTATTATTCATTTTAAACTGCCTTTATTCTTTGATATAATACACGAAATGCCCCCGACACGATTTGAACGTGCGGCCTAGTGTTTAGGAAACACTTGCTCTATCCAGCTGAGCTACGGGGGCAGATGGTGAATAATTTATGAATATCATTCTAATAGGTTTCATGGGGGTTGGCAAGTCGGAGGTTGGGCGAGCGCTTGCAAGCCGCCTGAATATGGATTATATTGACACCGATGAAATTATCGAAAAATCCGAAGAACGCAAAATTTCTGGTATTTTTAAAGAAAATGGGGAAGAGTATTTTAGAAAACTAGAGACACTACCGGCGGCGGGATGGTATTGAGGGAAGAAAATGTTAAAATGCTCAAAGAGCTTGGGCCATTAATCCTTTTAACCTCCAGTTTGGAAGTGATTTATCAGAGATTGAAAGATTCGAGCCATAGGCCTTTGATCGAAGAAGGGGATAAATTAGAAAATATAAAAAATATTTTAGAGAAAAGAAATCCAATTTATGGCAAAGCCGCTGATTTTAAGGTTGACACTTCAACCATAACCCCGGAACAGGCGGTTGAGGAGATAATAAAATGGCTGGGAATATAAAAGTAAATTTAAAAGAAAGAAGTTATGAGATTATAATCGGCTCAGGAAAATTGGAAGAGTTAAAAGAATATGTGAAAAACAAGAGCCGGATAATAATTATCACAGATTATACTGTTGGCTCTTTATATGGCAAAAAGCTCCAAAAAACAATTAAAGCTTCAAGCCTTATTGAAATTCCGCCGGGAGAAAAATACAAATCACTTTCAACCGCGGCGGCGGTATACGACAAGATGATAGGGTTAAATGCGGCCAGAGATTCTTTGGTTGTTGCTTTGGGCGGTGGGGTGATTGGGGATCTTTCCGGGTTTGTTGCGGCAACGTATATGCGAGGGATCGATTTAATCCAAGTGCCAACCACTTTATTGGCTATGGTTGACGCTTCAATTGGCGGCAAAACTGCGGTAGACCATAAAATGGGAAAAAATTTAATTGGCGCTTTTTACCAGCCTAAAAAAGTTATCATCGATACGGACGCGTTAAATACTTTACCCCCAGGAGAATTGAAAAATGGTTTGGCGGAAGTCTTAAAATACGGCCTGATAAAAGATACAAGCATAATTGATGTCTTAGATTCCAACCCAAAAATATCAGCAAACTTTTGGGAAAGTATTATTATCCGCTGCGCGAAGATCAAAGCGGATATTGTTTCAAAAGATGAAAGAGAGTTGTCCGGCGAGCGCATGATTTTAAATTTTGGGCATACCATCGGGCACGCGGTTGAATCGCTGTCGAAATATAAAAAATATTCCCATGGCGAAGCGGTTGGCTTTGGCATGCTGGCGGCATCAAGGATAGCTCTTAATAAAAAACTTATTGATGTGAATAAATATGAAATGATAAAAAATCTGATCAAAAAGCTTAAGCTCCCTGATAAAGTAAATGTTATGGTAAAAAATATTTTGGAATCTGTTAAAATGGATAAAAAGGTCAGGAACGGAAAGATAAATTTTGTTTTGCCGGTTGATATTGGCAAAGTTAAGGTATTTAATGATGTGAGCGACCAGGCAATTAAAGAAGCCCTAATGGAGTTGGGATGCAAGTAGAAAAACAGCTGGAGATAATAAAAAGAGGATGTTCCGAGCTTATTCCAGAAGAAGAGCTGGTAAAAAAACTAGAAAAGGGAAAACCTCTCAAGATAAAGTGGGGCGCAGACCCTTCGGCGCCCGATATCCATCTTGGCCACACTGTTGTCCTTAATAAGCTTAGGGATTTTCAGGAGCTGGGGCATGAAATCGTCTTTTTAATTGGGGACTTTACCGCCCGCATTGGCGATCCTTCCGGCAAGTCCGCGACCAGAAAACCGCTTTCAAAAGAAGAAGTAAAGGCAAACTCAAAGACATACCAGGACCAAGTATTTAAAATTTTAGACAAGAAAAAAACAAAAGTAGTTTATAACAGCAAATGGCTTTCAGCCTTAAAGATAGAAGATGTCATTTCCCTGGCGGCAAAATATACGGTAGCGCGAATGCTTGAGCGCGATGATTTCATGAACCGGTTTAAAAAAGAAAAACCTATTTTAATACATGAGTTCCTATATCCATTGCTTCAAGGTTACGATTCTGTTGTGCTAAAGGCTGATGTGGAAGTGGGAGGGACTGACCAAAAATTTAATATGCTGGTTGGCCGCGAACTGCAAAGGGAATACAAGGAATGTCCGCAGGTAATAATTACCATGCCGATACTTGAGGGGACAGATGGCGTCCAAAAAATGAGCAAATCATTAAATAATTATATTGGCGTAACCGAGCCGCCTTCAGAAATATTCGGCAAGATAATGTCAATTTCTGATGAGCTTATGCACAAGTATTATAAATTATTGGCAGATAAAGATTTAGATGAAATCAAGAATATGCATCCTAAGGAAGCAAAAAAGCAATTAGCGGCAATTATAACCGCAAGATTTTATTCCAAACAAGCCGCGCTTGAAGCCGAGGCCGGATTTGAATCGATTTTTGCAAAAGGCAACATGCCGGAAGAAATAAAACTAATTAAAATCCCTGATAAAAAGTTGACTATCATCCAGCTTTTGGTGAAAATAAATATGGTAGAATCATTTGCAGAGGCAAAAAGGCTTATAAAGCAGGGCGGAGTCAGGGTAAATGGAGAGGGGATCAATGACGAAAAGCACGAAATTGACCTTACAAATGAAAAAGTTATAAATGTCGGAAAAAGGAAGTTTTTAAAAGTTATATGCGAGTAGGAATTGGCTATGATGTCCACAAGTTGGTTGCGAAAAGGAAATTAATTCTAGGCGGGGTTGAAGTCAATTATAAAAAAGGTCTTTTGGGGCATTCAGATGCCGATGTTTTGATCCATGCAATAATTGACGCTTTAATTGGCGCGGTGGGGCAGGGATCAATAGGTGATTTTTTCCCCGATACTGACCTGCAGTTTAAAGATGCGTCAAGTATGAACCTCCTTCAAAAAATTGCTACTATCTTAAAAGAACAGGGCTATGTTATAAGCAATATTGATTCGATAATCGTTTGCCAGGAACCACGGCTTGCCCCATATATTTCCCAAATGAGGGCGAATATTGCCAGGATTTGCGGGATCAGCATCCATCAGGTAAATGTTAAAGGAAAAACGGAAGAAGGCCTGGGCTTTACCGGGGCAAAAAAAGGCATTGCCGCCCACGCTGTGTGCTTGGTGCATAAAAAGGTTCAGTTATGAGGTTGGGAATAAATATTGACCACGTTGCAACTTTACGGCAGGCGAGGCAGGAAAAGTTTCCGGATCCTTCTGATGCGGCAAAAGAATGTATTGCTGGAGGGGCGGATGGGATTGTTTGCCATCTCCGCGAAGACCGCAGGCATATCCAGGATTATGATGTAAAAAAAATAAAAGAACTAAATGCCAGGCTTGATCTTGAAATGGCGGCGACAGATGAAATGGTGCGGTATGCCATTAAAATTAAGCCTGATATGGTGACGTTAGTCCCGGAGAAGCGGGAAGAAATTACAACAGAAGGCGGGCTTGATGTTGTCAAATATTCCAAAAAATTAAAAAATGTTATAAAAAAACTTCAAGACGCGGGGATTATCGTAAGCTTATTTATTGATCCTGTAAGCAAGCAAGTTGAGGAGTCGGCAGTATTATGCGCAAAATTTATTGAAATCCATACCGGCAAATACGCAAACGCCAAAACTGCTGATAAAAAGGATTTACAACTTAAAATAATTGGCACAATGGTGCAAAAAGCGCGGTTAATCGGGTTAAAAATAAATGCGGGACATGGTTTGGATTATTCTAATGTTAAGCAAATTATAAAAATACCTGGGATAGAAGAATTAAATATTGGTTTTTCTGTTGTGGCAAGGTCGGTTTTTGTAGGGATGAAGCAAGCAGTTATAGAAATGAAGGAAGCGATATCATGACAATAGCAATTGGTTCAGACCATGGCGGATTTAAATTAAAAGAGGAGATTAAAAAATATCTTTTAAAAGACAATGTTGAAATAAAAGACTTTGGGACAAATTCTGAAGAATCTTGCGACTACGCAGACTTTGCTTATCCGGTTGCTTTAGAAGTCGCAAAAAATAATTTTGACAGGGGAATTCTTGTCTGCGGTTCAGGTGTTGGGGTGACGATTACTGCCAACAGGGTAAAGGGAATCAGGGCTGTTAATGCCTACAATGAGGATATCGCCAAGCAAAGCCGCGAGCATGGCGATTGCAATGTCCTTTGTTTGGGCGGAAGATATTTGAGTTTTAACCAAGCAAAGAAAATTATTGATGTTTGGCTCAATACCCCATTTTCAAATGATGAACGGCACGTCCGCCGGATAAAAAAAATCGACCAATGAAAGCTTTAATTATGGCGGCAGGCTATGGGACGAGGCTTGAGCCTCTAACCTTGGCAGTGCCCAAGCCCATGGCGCCGATAATCAATAAGCCTTCAATGCTTTTGAATCTTGAACTTCTCAGAAGAAATGGGATTAGGGAAGCGGCAGTTAATATCCACTATCATCCGGAGCAGATTACCAATTACTTTAAAGATGGCGAACCTTTTGGAGTTAAATTAACATATTCTTTTGAAGAAAAGCTTTTAGGAACCGCGGGCGGCGTTTTGCAGATGGCAAAATTGATTGGCGGGATAAAAGAAACATTTGTCGTATTGTCTTCAGATGCTTTAACAGATATTAATTTGCGAAATATGGTTTCATTCCATAAAAAGAAAAAAGCGCTTGTGACGATTGGCCTTTCTTTAGTTGAAGACCCGTCCCAGTTTGGTGTTGTAATTTGTGATGAAAATAATAAAATAACGGCTTTTATTGAAAAGCCAGGGCTCAAAGAAGCTCCAAGCAAGCTGGTCAATACCGGCATATATATATTTGAGCCGGAGATCCTGGGGATGATCCCAAAAGATAAATTCTACGATTTTGGCAAAGAACTTTTCCCGCTGCTTGTTTCAAAGGGCGCCCAGGTTTTTGGGTATAAGATGGTTGAATACTGGAGCGATGTCGGCGGGATTGTCCCTTATCTTAATGCCAATCTTGATGCTATGGATGGCAGGGTTAGGCTCTTTATGCCCGGAAAAAAAGAAGCCGCCAATTTCTGGATTGGCAAGAATTGCACGATCGATAAATCTGCTAAATTTGAGGGGCATGTAGTTATCGGCGACAGGGTAGAAATACGCGAGGGCGCTTATTTAAAAGATACTGTGGTTGGGGACAGGTGTGTTTTAAGCAGTAATGCAATTGTTGAAGAAAGTGTTATTTGGTCTGACTCATATATTTCAACGCGGGCTAAAATAAAAAAAAGCATTATTGGCAACTGGTGCCATATTGGCGAAGAAGTAACAATTGGCAATAACTCTGTTATCAGCAACCGCTGCCAAATCAGGAAAAGGACCGTTTTGGCCGAAAACACCTCTCTTAAACCTAACGAAATTTTGTGATATAATAGAAAAAAGATGTTAATCACAATATTGAAATCAAAAATACACATGGCTCAAATTACTTCAACCAAACTGCATTATGTTGGAAGCATTGCGATTGATACAAAGCTTATGTCCGCCTCGGGTTTATATCCCGGCGAGAAAGTTGTAGTTTTAAACTTTAATAACGGCAACAGGTTTGAAACTTATGTGATAGAGGGAGAAGGCGGAGTAATTGAATTAAGGGGTCCTGCGGCAAAATTAGGGAAAATTGGCGAAAAGCTTATCATCCTTTCTTACGCGCTTTTGACTCCCAAAGAGATAAAAACCTTTAAACCCAAAATTGTATTTGTTGACAGCAAAAATAAAATTACAAAATGAAACGAATTTCTGCTTTCATTTATTTATTGCTTATATTTTCTATTGCCCATTCTGAAACAAGAATTGTTGCCCATTCCCAGGTTTTTCAGGGCAGGAGCTTTATAGTTTTTCTTAGAACTGCGGAGTCGGATTCTAAAGTTAAAGAAGTATTTGTATCTTTTAATGGTAAAAAAATTCCATTTTTTTCTTATGAAGGAGGATTAAGGGCGATAATTGGAACGATGCCAGAGGAAAAACCTGGCGATTACCCGTTAGAAATAGAATTAATAAAAGACAACGGCGAAAAAGAAGTATTTGAACAATCAATAGATGTGGCATACAGGAATTATCCAAAAGTTTCTTTTTGGCTTAAACCGGCAAAGAAGAAACTTTTGACAGCAGATGTAATCGCGGAGGAATGGGCGAAAATAGAAGAGAAAATACTTAAACTCTCAGAAGATAAACTTTGGGATGGCTTTTTTATTAAACCTGTTCCCGGTATAACGACAATGCCTTTTGGGATGAGGGAATTTATAAATAATAAGGTTGCAGGCCGCCACAGAGGATGGGATTTTAGGGCAAAGGTGGGAACTCCTGTAAAATCAGCACAAAATGGAGTGGTAAGGGTTGCTGAATTTTTTAAGAGTTTTGGAGGGACTGTAGTTGTTGACCATGGCCAGGGCATTAATACGCTTTATTTTCATTTGTCTAAAATAAATGCTGAGCCTGGGCAAAAGCTAAGCAAAGGCGAAATAATTGGGTTATCCGGAAACACCGGAATTTCATCGGGGCCGCATCTTCATTGGGGCATGTCTGTCCATAACATCAGGGTTGATCCTATGCAATGGGTTAACACGATAATGCCATGAAAAATATTTATCGCATAATTGATGCCAATATAAACAGGGCGATGGAAGGCTTGCGGGTAGTTGAGGAAATATCTAGATTCTTGCTGGAAGATAAAAAAATCACGCTAAAAATTAAAAATTTGCGAGCTGAATTAAAAGACGCGATTTCAAGCATACCAAAAAATAATTTGCTGTCGAATAGGGATTCAAGCGGCGATGTCGGCGGAAAACTTTACACGGCTAGTGAGGCAAAAAGGACTGAAATTGAAGATATTTTCTATTCCAATATCAGGAGGGTGGAGGAGGCAATGCGCGTGCTTGAGGAGTTTTCAAAATTAATTTATGCCAAATTGGGAGCTAGATTTAAAAATATCCGCTACAAGGTTTATGAAGCTGAGAGGCAAATTGCCGCGATTATGGTAAAATATAATAAGAGAGGTTGATTTTATGACAAAAAAGAATTATAAAATTGCTGTTATTGGCGGAGATGGAACCGGGCCTGAAGTTGTGGCTGAGGGATTAAAGGTTTTAAAGGCGGCGTCAAAAAAACATAAATTTGATTACCAGCTCGAGGAATTTGATTTTTCAGGCAAGAGATATTTAAAAACCGGCGAATTAGTTTCTGATAAGGACATCGAAAAATTAAGGAAATATGATGCAATTTATTTAGGGGCAGTGGGTGATCCTGAAGTAAAGCCGGGGATATTAGAGCACGGCGTTCTTCTTAGGATAAGATTCGCGCTAGACCAGTACATTAACCTCCGCCCGGTTAAGCTTTTTCCAAATGTCTGGACGCCAATAAAAGATAAAGGGCCTCAAGAGATTGATTTTGTAGTTGTGAGAGAAAATAGTGAGGGCCTTTATGCCAGCACCGGCGGTTATTTGAAAAAGGGGACGCCCGATGAAATAGCAACCCAGGTTTCGGTTAATACACGAAAAGGCGTCGAGCGATGCTTGCGTTATGCTTTTGAATACTGCACAAAAAGAAGCAAGAGGAAACAGTTAACACTGGTCGGAAAGACCAATGTTTTGACTTTTGCGTTTAACCTGTGGGAAAGGGCTTTCCATGAAATTGGCGATAAGGATTATCCTGGAATAAAAAGAGAATATGCCCATGTTGACGCGGCCTGCATGTGGTTTGTGAAAAATCCGGAGTGGTTTGACGTTATTGTTACCGACAATATGTTTGGAGATATCATTACCGACCTTGGCGCCATGATCCAGGGAGGGATGGGAATTGCGGCGGGCGGAAATATCAATCCCGAGGGAGTTTCAATGTTTGAGCCAATTGGCGGATCTGCCCCAAAATATACTGGGAAAAATATTATAAATCCATTAGCGGCAATTGGAGCAGTTCAGCTCCTGCTTGATCAAATTGGTGAAAATCAGGCCGCAATTGATATTGAAAAATCCATTATCAAAACTGTGGCAAAAATGCCTTCTATGGCGGCGGGAAAAATGGGTATGTCTACTACTGAGGTTGGGGATTGTGTTGTTTCTGGCGTAGGTAGTTAATCAACCCGCCCGAGTCAATAATATTCTGCATAAATTCCGGGAAGGGATAGGATTTATAAGTTTTTCCGTTTGATAGATTTTTTATCTCGCCTTTTTTAAGGTTAACTTCTATTTCATCATTTTCTTTGATCTCTTCTGCGGCTTCGGGGGATTCAAGTATTGGCAAGCCGATATTTATGGCATTGCGGTAAAATATCCTGGCAAAAGATTTGGCAATTACGGCAGAAACTCCAGCCGCTTTAATTGCGATGGGGGCGTGTTCGCGCGATGAGCCGCAGCCAAAATTTTCTCCGCCAACGATAAAATCACCGGTATTTTTCTTTTTCACCCAGTCTGGATCAGCATCTTCCATACAGTGCTTGGCTAACTCATCTGGGTCAGAAGTGTTTAAATACCTGGCTGGAATTATAAGATCAGTATCTACGTTGTCCCCGAATTTGAAAACCTTGCCCTTCATATTTAAAATTATACCACAAGTTCCATAATCAAGGCGTCTTCGTCATTGTCCTGGTAATATTTTTTTCGGCGGGAGATTGTTTTAAACCCAAAACTTTCATAAAGCTTCTGCGCGCCAATATTGCCGGCGCGAACCTCCAAAAACCATTTTTTTGCTGGAAGTTTGAGGGCAAACTTGATAAGCTTTTTCCCGATTCCCTGTCGCCTAGATTCTGAGCGCACCGCCATATGCAGGATATGCGCTTCATCCAGTATTTTATCAATGGCGATAAACCCCAATATTTTACCTTTCTCTTTTGCAAGATAAAGCTTATCTTCTATTTCAGTAAACTGGTTTTCACTCCAGGGATTGCTGAATGATAGCTTTTCAATTTCGTAAACCTTTTCTAAATCCGAGGGAGTATATTTTTCAATCATTTAATTAAAAAGCTTTCAAACTGCCAGGGATCTCCCTGAAGATCAACACGGGTTTTTAGGGGGGTCCAGTCAACCGCCTGTGAAACAAACGGGCCAAGGTATGGCTTTGCGATTTCCATAATCCTTTGGTAGGGGAGATTATCAGGCACACAAACCCCTTGATCTGGGTTTTCAACCATCCAGATTACCGCCGCGAGCACGGAGCAGGCAACCTGCAGGGTGGTGGCATTTTGGTGGGGGACAAGTTTTCTTGATTCCTCTATATCCAAAAGGCTGCCAGTCCACCAGGAATCAAAATCATGCCCCATAAGCAAAACCCCAAGCTCATCTTTGCCGCTTATAATTTCATCAGTCAATACCCTTTGTTTTTTTTGCAAATCAAACCAGCGCATCTCGAGCTCGTGCAGGGAATTAATGGCGCAGTCAGCAGGGCAATAAGCATAGTGGACAGTGGGCCTATAAACTGGCGCATCTTTTCCCCAAACGGTTAAATAATCTGAAATAGTAAAAGCTTCACCATGCCTCACTACCATGCCGGTTATTTCTCCGCAAGGCACCCATGACCTGACCCAGGTTTTTATACCCATTTGCGATAGACAAATCTGGTTTCCCGGTCCGTACTTATGGAAATGCGCTCCCATTGGAAGTTTTCTTTCGTGGGTTCCCCATCCCATTTCAGCGGGAGCCACGCCTTCTTCCCTAAACCCTTCAATGCTCCAGGTGTTTACAAATTCATTTACTTCTTTTGGCTTATTGGTTATTTGGGTGTCCCGTTCGCTTATGTGGATTACTTTTACCCCTGTAAGCTGTGCAAGTTTGGGAAAATTCCCGGCTTTTATGGCTTCTTTTAATTCTGGGATTCTTTTATCTTTTGGCTTTTCATTGATAATTTTGTTTGCAATATCAATTAAAGCTACTTTTGTAAAATGAGAAACTAATCCCGGATTTGCCCCATGCTCTACAACAGCCGTTGATCCCTTTTTGTTTTGCCATTTTGAAACCATTTCTCTTATTGCCAAATGCCTTACATATAATGTTCTCTCAGTTGGCGGCTTGTCTTCTGCTCCCTCATATGGATCCCATAGTTCAACAGAGGTATTAATGTACAACACATTATTATCATGGCACCAATTTAAAATATCTGTGCATTCGATATTCCATGCAAGGTCAATTATCATGTCCCCGGATGAAACAAATTCCTTTAATTTTGACGGCATATTATCCGGTGTTATCCTGTCAATAACATATTTAACACCCATAGAAAGCGTATCTTTTATTTTATCTTTAAAATCTTCAAAATCCATAATAGTTATGTTTTGTGCCGGCATATCAAGATGTTTTAGTAAAAGGGGCAGGGTGCATCTTGAAACAAAACCGCATCCAATTACCAGTATTTTCCCCTTAAATTTAATTTTTTCCACCATGATCCTCCTAAGTATTTATATGCAGTATTTTTGCTTTTGGGAATCCATTGAAATTTGTTGCTGAAGCATTGCTGTATGCCCCAATATTTTTAACATAAAGCAAGTCATTGATTTTTAAATCCGGCAGGTTTTCTGAAGTAGAGACAGTATCAAAGGCGTCGCAAGTGGGCCCCACAACAGCGCATATTGAACTTGGCCCTTTTTTAAATGATGTAAAGTGATAGGGAATATGATCAAAAATAACACCCGACAAGCTGTTATAAACTCCGTCATCAATATAATAAACGGTTTTCCCGTCTCTCAGCGCTTTGCCGATGATTTTAACAAACAGCGTTCCCGACTCGGCGGCAATAAACCTTCCCGGTTCGGCCACAACTTCAACATCTTTTGGGAAAAGGCGGTTGATTTCAAGATTTATTTTCTTAGCTAATGGTTTGAAGTTAATGACATTAGAATCATAGGGGACAGGGAAACCTCCGCCGATATTTAATAATTTTAATTTGTACCCGCGAGAATGCATTTCTTTAAAAATTATCGCGGAGGCGTCAAGGGCGTTTACATAATTTTCTAAATTTAAGCACTGGCTCCCGACATGAAAACTTAATCCCTCAACGCTAAGACCCATATTTATTGCTTTTTCAATAAGATTAGGAGCGTCTCCCGGCTCAACTCCGAATTTTGAAGAAAGCTCGACAACTGAGCCTACGTTTGCTACTTTTATGCGGCAGATGAGGCCGGCATCCGGACAATATTTTTTTATTTTTAAAAGCTCTTCGTAATTGTCAAAAGTCATCAATGTTTTGTTGTTTGCCAGTTTTATGAGTGTTTCTTCCGGCTTGATTGTATTTGCAACAATAATGCGATCGTAAATAAAATTCCTTAAGTATTTTTTGTCTTTTTTGGGGGCTAAATCCAGGACTGTTTTATATTCATTAATTGACGCAACATCAAAACCTGCATCAAGCTTAATAAGGGTTTTAATTATTTCCGGTTCTGAGTTTGCTTTAATTGCGTAATAGATGCCTACTCTCGGCAAATATTTCCTGAGCAATAAATATTGCCTGCGGATAATTTTGTGGTCAATTACCAAAAGAGGAGTCTTATGTTTATTTGCTAAATATTTCATTTTAAATCTTTCAATCGAAACAAAAAAATATTATAGCAGATTAGGGCATAATTAGCACAGGAGTATTTACGCCAATGTTCGCGTAAAGATAGCGGATTACCCGATTTTCAACAGCAACACATCCGCGTGTTTGGTCTTTGCGCGTCACATAAACCAGGTCGGGGTTTAATGATTCAAGCTGGTTTAACTTTGAAGCAAGCCGTGTATCAGCTCCGTGTATCCCGTAAAGACCCAAAAAACCCAAAAATAATGTAAACCGGCTTTTTTCGTTTTTAACATACACTTTAAAATTACCCACAGGCGTCCAATTATTATTCGCGCCTAGTGAAACTGGAACCGGGAAGTTGTATACAAAGCCGCCAAATTTGTCGCCGTTTACTATCAGCCCTTTTCGGCAATAATATAATAGATGGTCTTTTTTACTTACTACGATTACATCGCCGTTGCTGTGTTTCTCGGCAATTTCTTTTACCTTGTTATCCAGCAAACTGCGGGAATAATAAGTAAGGCTTGATGAGAGCCTAGAGTTTTCGCAGTATTTGAAAACCCCAATCCCTCCCAAAATTAAAACGGCTATTAATAATATATTTGTTATTTTTTTTCGCATAAAATTATCCATTGCGGACTTTAAGCAGCTATATCTATTGTACCATTAAATCGGGCAAAAATCAAGTTTACGTATTGAGACATGTAAAATCTAACCAGGGAGCTATTCGTTAAGACATTTAAAAACCTAACCCGGGAATTGATAAAAAATGAGACAAACTTCAAT